>JBCDEF010000155.1:0-6639 GCA_039179915.1 Planctomycetota bacterium
GACGAGGTCGCCAACGCCGCGTTCTGGATCGGCCTGATGCTCGAAGGCCCGCACCGCTGGACCGACCTGACAAGCTGGCTCGACTTCCGAGACGCACGCGGCAACTTCCTCCGCGCCGCCCGCGACGGGCTCGCCGCGCACATGGCATGGACCGACGGCCGGGACTACCCCATCGGCGAGCTGATCCTCAGCGAGTTCGCCCCCGCCGCCCGCAGCGGACTCGCCCGCGCGGCCGTCGACCGCGACGACATCGACCGGCTGATCGGCATCATCGAACAGCGCGTCGCGACACGCCAGACCGGCGCAAAATGGATCCTCGACGGTGTCGCCACGATGCGCGGCATCGGATCACGGAGCGCCCGGCTCGCCACGCTCACCCGGGCCATGCTCAAGAACCAGGACTCCGGCGCACCCGTGCACGAATGGCCCGAAGCGCCGACGCCCGACGGCTCCGTCTCGCCCGCGAAAGAGTTCGCACGGGTATCGCAGTGCATGACGACCGAGATCTACACCGTCGCCGAGCACGACTGCCTCGACCTCGCCGCATCGATCATGGACTGGGAACGCGTCAGGCATGTCCCGGTCGAGGACGGCCACCACCGCCTCGTCGGCCTCGTATCTTACAGAAAACTGCTCTCCGCCTTCACCCGCGGACGAGCCGGGCCAGCTTCGAACGATGTCCCCGTGAAAGAGGTCATGACCCGCGACCCGGTCACCGTCACGCCCGATACACCCACACTCGAAGCGATCCGGCTGATGTGCGAACACGGCGTCTCGTGTCTCCCCGTTGTCGAGGACGACCGCCTTGTCGGCATCGTCTCCGAGCGGGACTACACCGCGATCGCCAGGTCGCTGCTCGAACGGGCGATCAAAGATGGAAACGCCGGGTGATCGAGACACACACGGAGCAGACCGTTGCCCGACGGCTCTCGCGGACCATCGGCGATGACCGCGCCGCGGCCGACGGCCCGACGCTCATCGTCATCGGCGGGCTCCACGCCAACGAGCCCGCGGGTATCAGAGCGGCCCTACGCATCCACACCGCCATCGCGAGCGATCGGCTGAGACTCGCCGCCGGCCGATTCATCTCGCTCCGCGGCAACCTCACCGCACTCGCAGCCCGCTCGGACCCGCCGCCTCGATACATCCACGAAGACCTCAACCGAGCCTTCATCGGCACCACACAGCCCGACGCATGCGCCTCGGCCGAGCAGCGAGAACGAGCCGAACTCACCTCCGCGCTCGACACCATCGACGCGGAAGCAGCCCACCCGGTCTTCCTGCTTGATCTGCACACGGTGTCCAGCGACAGCCCGCCGTTCGTCGTCTTCGAAGACTCGCTGGCCGCTCGCCGCTTCGCGTCCGCGTTCCCGCTGCCAAAGATGCTCGGTCTCGAGGAAGAGCTCCAGGGCCTGCTGATCGACGACGCGACACGCCGCCTTGGCACGACCGCGTGCATCATCGAAGCAGGGCGTCACACCGACCCGCGTTCGACCACGATCCACGAAGCCCTCGTGCTCATCTCGCTCGATGCCCTCAGAATGACGGAGCCGGGAAGACGAACCTCAACCGATGAGGACCCGCGCGCCGTGGCAGCCCACGCCGCCGGGCCCCATGCCGACCGCTGCTACGATGTCCGCCAGCGCACCGAAGTACGGCACGAGTCGTTCGAGATGCTGCCGAGCGCCGCTGCCTTCAGCCGCGTGCGAGCGAGACGCACCGTCCTCGCGACGGAGCGCGGCCGCCCAATCACCGCCGACGCCAGCGGGCTGCTCTTCATGCCAAACCGGCAGCGCACCCGACTCGCCGGCGACGACGGCTTCTTCATCGTGCAGCCCGTCGGCCGCGTGTGGCTCGGGCTCTCGGCGCGGCTGCGACGCAGCGAGCTCGTGCACCGGCTGCTGCCCGCGCTGCTGCCGGGTGTCCGCCGGCGACCGGGCGATCCGCACACGATTCTGGTTGCCCCCGAATACGCCGCGATCCTCCGATGCGAGATCCTTCATCTGCTCGGATACCGGCTGATCCGCTGGCACCACACGCCCTCTCTCACACCGCGCCAACGGATCGTGCGCGGGCTCGGCGGGCTGTGCAGATCGGTGCTCGGCATCCTCCGGCGTGCCGCCGCCGGAGGCGAGCCCGCCGCGCTGCCGATCGAACGCAACAAGGACTGGATCGCCAGACGCCGCCGGCTCGATGTCGACCCGCCCGGTGTCCGCGCTCGGCCCGATCTGAAGAACGAGAAGGAAAACACATGAACCCCTCGCGTCTCCGCGCTGTCATGCTCGCAATAATCGGCCTTGGTGTAGCGGCGTGCGCAGCCCGCACGGCTCACCTCGACGACGCTCCGAACCACAGCCCCCGAGGCATGGTCGCCGCGGATCACCCGATCGCCGCTGAAGCCGGCGCCGCCATGCTCCGCGCGGGCGGCAACGCGGTCGACGCCGCGGTCGCGACGAGCCTGACGCTCTCCGTCGTGCGGCCCGACGCCTGCGGCATCGGCGGCGGCGGCTTCATGGTCATCCGACTCAACAGCGATCCGAGGCACGGCCACGCAACCATCGCCATCAACTACCGCGAGACCTCCCCCGCCGCGGTCGGACCGACCACCTACGCCGAATGGAACGACCCGCAAGCCTCCCGCCGCGGCGGGAAGGCAGTCGCCGTACCCGGCACCGTCGCCGGTCTCCTCCACGCGCTCGATCGCTACGGGACGCTCGACCGTAAAACCGTCTTCGCACCGGCCATCCATGCCGCCGAGCACGGCTTCCCAGCCGACGAACACCACGTCCGTACAGCGCAGTCGCTCATCAACGAATTCACAGATCCCGCCGCCCGTGATCGCTTCTCGCTGGTCTGGAAGCGGCACATGCGAGAGGGCGCCGTCGCCATCGGTGACACGATCCGCCTGCCCGAGCAGGCCGAGGCCCTCCGGCTGATCGCCGAGCGGGGCGCCGACGCGTTCTACAAAGGCCCGATCGCCGACGCCATCGTCGACTCAATCGCCAACGCCGGCGGTGTGCTCACGCTCGATGACCTCGACGGCTACCGCGTGCACGAGACCGAGCCCATCACGCACAGCGTCGGCCGCCTGCGCGTCGTCGCGATGCCTCCGCCCTCGAGCGGCGGCGTCGCCGTCGCGCAGATCCTCGATCTTGCCGAAAGGCTCGAATTGGCCGTGCCTGCGACCGGCTCGTACTCCCCCGGCACGGCCTCCGCGCTCGCCGAGAAGCTCAAGCACGCCTTCGCCGACCGCTCGCGGTACATGGCCGACCCCGCCTTTCACCCGGTGCCCGTCGGCGAGATGCTGGCCGAACCGGCCCTGGCCCGCACAGCCGAAGCCGTGCAAGACGCCCTCGCTCGCGGCACCACCGACACACCCGAGAGCTACGGCATCGCCGAACCCATCCCGGTCGACGGCGGCACCAGCCATATCGCCGTCATCGACCGCCACGGCAGCGCCGTCGCCTGCACCGAGACGATCAACCTCGCTTTCGGCTCCCTCGTCGCCGTCGACGGCTTCGGATTCTGCCTCAACAACCAGATGGACGACTTCACAACCGTCGCGGGCCGAGCCAATGCCTACGGCCTCGTCCAATCAAACGCGAACCTGCCCGAGCCGGGCAAGCGGCCGCTCTCGAGCATGTCGCCCACAATCATCCTCGATCAGCAGGGCGAGGTCGTCGCCGTAGCCGGCGCATCGGGCGGGCCACGCATCATCACCTCGACCGCCCAGGTGCTGCTCCGAGGCCTGCGCGGCGGGGCGACCGCCGCCGAAGCCGTCGCCGCGCCCAGGCTTCATCACCAGTGGCTGCCCGACAGGCTCGAGCTCGAGCCCGCCCAGCACGACCGGCTCGCGGGAGCCATGCACGCGATCGGCTACCAGACCACCAGCCGAGACCGCATCGGCGCGGTGCAGGCGATCTTCCGAAACCCGGAGACCGGTGAAGTCAACGGCGCCGCCGACCCGCGAAAGGGCGGAGCCGTCGCAGCCGGGGCCTCTCAGGCACGACCTTGATCCGCTCTGTCGGTGCCATCGCGAAGACAGCGTGCCGGATAAGAACGAAAGCCTTTCCGCCCTCCAGACTCTGAGGCAAAGAAACAGCGCAACCGGCTCGCTCCTCGGGTAACCTTCCAAACGATCGCCGCGAATCTCCGCGGCGTGCCTGGGTCCGCAACTGTCTGGAAGGAAGCCCGCATGACGTTGCGCGTATCACGACAATGCTATCCCGCTGCCCTGCTCGCCGGCTCCTTGATCGCATCTTTGGGTTTCACACTCGCCGGCTGCGAATCCGACGATCCCCCGCCAGCGCCGCCGCCGCCGACGGTCGATGTTGCGCGACCCGAGATCCGCGAGGTCACCCAGTACTTCAACTACACAGGGACGCTGGAGTCGACGGCATCTGTCGAGATTCGGGCCCGCGTGGACGGCTTCCTCGAAGCCGTCATATTCGAAGAAAGCACCGAAGTCCAAGCCGGCGACGCGCTCTTCCGCATCGAGCAAGAGCCCTACGAGATCGCTGTGGCCCGGGCGGAGGCCACGCTCGAGCGGGCGCAGGCCGTTCAGGCGCTCGCCGAGACTCGCCTCGCACGCACCCGCGACGCCTTCGAAGCCGAGGCGGCCAACGAGATCGAACTGATCGAAGACGAGGCCGAAGTCCAGCAGGCCCGGGCCGAGGTTCTCGCCGCCGAGGCCGACCTGGAATCGGCCCGGCTCGATCTTTCCTACACAGACGTTGTCGCGCCGATCTCCGGACGGATCGACCGCAACTACGTCGATGTCGGCAACCTCGTGGGCCGCGAGAGCGCGACGCTGCTCGCCCGGATCGACGTGCTCGACCCGCTCTACGTCACCTTCGATGTCAGCGAGTCGATCGTGCTCAAGTACCTCACCGTCGGACACAATCGCCCAGAGGAAGCCGGCTTCCCCGCGGTCGAAGTCGCCCTTGCCGACGAAGAGGGCTTCCCGCACCGCGGCCGCGTCGATTTCAACGAGAACGCCGTCGACGGCGACACCGGCACGCTCCTGGTCCGGGCCAAGCTCGACAACCCCACCGGCAAGCTCTACCCGGGCCTCTTCGCCCGGATCCGCGTCCCCTGGGAAACCCGCCAGAACGCCGTGCTCATCGACGAGCAGGCGGTCAGCACCGGGCTCCAGGGAAAGACCGTGCTCGTCCTCGACGATCAGAACACAGTCTCACGCAGGCAAGTCACGCTCGGAGCCCGACAGGACGACGGCACAATCATCGTCCTCGAAGGCATGGACGGCACCGAACGCTACATCGTGCAAGGCATCCAGAAAGCCCGCCCGGGTGAGCCCGTCCGCGCACGCGAGATCGAAACGAGCCCGACTGAAACCAACCCCGCCGAGACCAGTTCCGTCAACACGGGAACCACGCCGTGATCTCACGATTCTTTATTGATCGCCCGGTCTTCGCCGCGGTCGTCGCGATCGTCATGGTGCTCGCCGGAGCGCTCTCGACCACGCAGCTCGCGATCGAGCAGTTCCCCGAGGTCACACCCCCCACCGTCGAAGTCAGCGCGGCCTACCCGGGCGCCGATTCGCAGACCGTCGCCGAGACCGTCGCCGAGACCGTCGCCGCACCGATCGAGCAGGAGGTCAACGGCGTCGAGGACATGCTCTACATGTCCTCCGTCAGCTCAGACGACGGCTCCTACCGGCTCACCGTCACGTTCGAGCTCGGCACCGATGTCGATATGGCCGCCGTACGCGTCCAGAACCGCCTCACCGTCGCCGAGCCCCGCCTGCCGGCGGAGGTCCGGGCGCAGGGTGTTTCAACGTCAAAGCAGTCGCCCAGCCTGCTCATGGTCATCGCGCCCCACGCGCCCGACGGCCAATACGACCAGCTCTTCCTGAGCAACTACGCACGGATATTCATGGTCGACCGGCTCGCTCGCGTGCCCGGCGTCGGGTCGGTCCGCGTCTTCGGCGCACGCGACTACTCGATGCGCGTCTGGCTCGACCCGCAGCAGCTCGCCGCCAGAGACCTGACCACAACCGAGATCATCGAGGCCGTCCGCGCGCAAAACGTCCAGGTCGCCGCAGGCCGCATCGGACAACAACCGACGACCGACGACTCCGGCTTCCAGCTCACCGTCACCACGCTCGGCCGACTCCAAGAGCCCGAGCAGTTCGAGAACATCATCGTCAAGGTCGGCGACGACCGAAGCACCGTGCGCATCCGAGACATCGCCCGCCTCGAACTCGGCTCCCAGTCCTACGACGCCTTCGGCCGGTTCAACGGCATGGACTCCGTCGTCCTCGGCATCTACCAGCTCCCCGGCTCCAACGCGCTCGATGTCTCCCAAGGCGTGCGCGATGCACTCGCCGAGCTCTCCGAGGACTACCCGGAAGGCTTCATCGCGCCGGTTTTCTACGACTTCACAGACTTCGTCACCGCCTCGCTCCGCGAGGTGCTCATCACGCTGCTGATCGCCGCCGCCCTGGTCTTCCTGACGGTCTACATCTTCCTCCAAGACCTCCGCGCCACGCTCATCCCGGTCATCGCGATCCCGGTCTCGATCGTCGGCACGCTCGCCGTGCTGCTCGCGCTCGGCTTCGGGCTCAACATGCTCACACTGCTCGGCCTCGTGCTCGCCATCGGTATCGTCGTCGACGAC
>JBCDEF010000156.1:0-6609 GCA_039179915.1 Planctomycetota bacterium
GCAACGGCGAGCACGGACGCCCACGCCGGAGCCGGCCCGTGGTGCCGAGCGTCGATTCGTTGTTTGACCGGCTGCCGCCGCACTCGGTCGAGGCGGAGATGAGCCTGCTCGGGTCGATGATCCTCGACCCGCAGGTGATCGCGGATGTGCTGCCGATCGTCAGCTCGTCCGAATCGTTCTACAACTCGTCGCACGGCGCGATCTTCAAAGGGCTGCTGAGCCTCTACGACCAGCACCAGGCGGGCGACCTGGTGATGCTGGTCGACCGGCTGCGGGACGCGGACCAACTTCAAGACGCGGGCGGCGAGGAGTACCTGGTCCAGCTGGCCGAGGGCGTGCCGGCGCCCACGAGCGCGCCGTATTACGCCCGGGTTGTTGCGGACAAGCACCGGCTGCGGATGCTGATCGAGGCCGCGGGCAAGATCCTGTACGACGCGTACCACCCTGGCGAGGGTGCGCAGGCGGTCAGCAGCGTGCTGGACCAAGCCGAGAGCAAGATCTTCGCGATCGCCGAGCAATCGCAGACGGGCGAGGCCGAGTCGCTCGAGCAGCTGCTGCAGGAGGAGCTCGAGCGGCTCGAGGCGATCGAGGGCAAGGGCGTTAGCGGCATCCCGACGGGGTACCTGGATCTGGACGACATGCTCACGGGCCTGCACGAAGGGGAGATGATCATCGTCGCCGCCCGGCCCAGCATGGGCAAGACCGCGCTGGCGCTGAACATCGCCGAGCAGATCTCGATGGGCGGCGCGGCGCTGGGCGGGCGGCCCAGGGCGGACAAGGCGCCGGTGGCGCTGTTCAGCCTGGAGATGTCGAAGTCGTCGGTGACCAGCCGGATGCTGAGCGCGCGGTCGGGCGTGGACAGCCACAAGATGCGGTCGGGCAAGTTTTCGCAGGACGATTTCTCGCGGCTGTTCAACGCCGCGGGGGAGCTGGGCGAGGCGCCGATCTTCATCGATGACACGCCGAGCCTGTCGATCCTCGGGCTTCGGGCCCGGGCGCGGCGGATGGTGCGCAAGCATGGCATCAGGTGCGTGATCATCGACTACCTCCAGCTGCTCAGCTCGCCGGGGGCGGGCCGCGAGAGCCGGCAGGTCGAGGTCAGCGAGATCAGCCGGGGCATCAAGGCCCTCGCCCGCGAGCTGGACGTGCCGGTGATCTGCCTGGCGCAGCTCAACCGCGGCCCGGAGCAGCGCGAGGGCAAGCAGCCGCGGATCAGCGATCTGCGCGAGTCGGGCTCGATCGAGCAGGACGCGGACGTCGTGCTGCTGCTGCACCGCGAGGAGTACTACCACATCGGGGACGAAGACTGGCAGATGGACAACCCGGACAAGGTCGGGCTGGCCGAGCTGATCGTCGCCAAGCAGCGGAACGGGCCGACGGGCGTGGTCAAGCTGACGTGGGACAGCTCGACGACGCGGTTCAAGAACCACGCCGACGCGGGCGGGAGCGTGTACGGCGGCGGGCACAGCTTGGGCAACGGCAACGGCTCGGTCGGCGGGCCCCACGGCAGCATCGAAGCCAAGCCCGCGAACAACAACGGCCCGGTGGATCCTGCGCCGCAGCCGCCGGGCCTCGGGGCGTTTGGATCGCGGCCCAAGACCGGCCCGCCCGAAGACCACCGCGACGGCGGCGGCCCGACCGAATTCGACGCGGACGGCGAGGGTGACGAGATCGCGCCGTTCTGATTTGCCGGTTTCTTCCGAAACGACCGCATTCCGTGCCCACGGACCGCCGCTCGATCCGCGCATGAAAACCCCTTTACGGGGGCTCACGCCCGGTACGTTGCACGCATCGGCCTTAGCCGCCTTCGACGATTGTCGCGACCGCGAGCGGCACCGCGAACTGCTCGCACCAGACGTATACCTCGTTGTACTTGCTCACATCGATCTCGCCCGGAACGACGTAGGACTGAGCGCCGCTGCGGCTTTTCAGCGGGCTGAACGTCGTGGACGAGTCATACTCGCCATCGTTACCGAAGCCCACCTTGGGATCGGGGGCTTCGTCGTGGCTGAAATCATCGCCGAAACGCAGCACGTGCGCGCCATCGGTTTCGACCAGAAAGACCTGCCCGGAAACCACATGATCGTTGAGACCGCTGAACGAGCCCGTGGCGCGGACCTCACCCGAGACCGCCGCATCGGCGTTGCTGTCGACAACAGGAGCCGGCTCGGACGAGGGGCTCTGTTGGCACGCGACCATCGCAAAAGTCACGAGTGCGAGCGCCGCAGCGTTGCGTGAAGTACGGATCATCGGTGCATCTCCATTTTTTGGCAGTTGGGGGCCGACCGACTCCAGCTACATCCCCCCGACCACGAACTACCGATAGCGTATGCCTGGATCCTGATTGTCTCCGCCAAGAAGAAGAATCAGTCAAGCCTTTTGAAGAAACGGTTCCAGCGCGGCGTCCAGATGCCGCCATTTTTATCCAGGCTGAATGCGACCGCGAACGCGCGGCCCTGGATCCGCTCGTGGCCGATGAACCCGATCCGCCGGCCGTACTCAGGCTGCTCGAGGTTCCAGGCACGGCTGTCCTTCGAGTGGTCGCGGTTGTCGCCGATCATGACATACTGATCTTCGGGCACCTCGATCGGCGGGAAGTTTCGGATGCTCTTGGGCGTTTCGTCGAGCATGATGGTGTGGGAGTAGCCCGGGCCGTTGCCGTCCTCGTCGACGGTCTCGACAAGAAAGTCAAACGTGGCCACGCGGATCGGATCGATATGATCGAACAGGCTCTGGTCGGCGTCGGCGTATTCGGCGGGCTCGCCGTTGATCACGAGCAGGCCCTCGCGCATCTCGATGATGTCGCCGGGCTGCGCGACGATCCGCTTGACCAGCCGCACCTCGTCACCCTCGTCCGGCGAGTGGCAGACGACGATGTCGCCGCGGACCGGCCGGTCCCACTTGACGATCCAGGTCTCTTTGGTGAACGGCACGCGGATGCCGTAGGCCCACTTGTGCACGGCGATGCGGTCGCCGACCATGATCGTTGGCTCCATGGAGCCGGTGGGCACGTCGAACCAGTCAAACGCGACAAGGCGAAAGACGCCCATGATCACAAAGATGATCCCGAGCGGGCGGATCCACTCGCCCCAGAGATAGCCGAGGATCGAGTCGTACTTCTTTTTGGGCTTTTTGTTCTTCCTGCCCTTTCGACCGCGCCGGCCGCCGCGGACCGGCGCCGTGCTGACAGGGGTTGTTTCGGCGGTGGTGTCCGGCTGGTCGTCGGGCTGGTCGTCTGGCATGCAGTGAGCTCCTGGCGGGTCAGCCGGAGGATATCGCTCGCGGAACGGGCCGGGCTAACGCATCCTCTCGCCGCCGAGCACGGCGACCGCGGTCATGTCATCGCTCTGCGGCTGGTCGCCGGCGTGGGTATCGGCGAGCGAGCGGATCGTCTGGAGCACGCCGTCGGCGTTCGGCGGCGCCGAGTGCAGAGACTCGGCGATCGGCCCGGCGCCCAGCAGCGTGCCCGAACCGTCGGCTGTCTCGGGCAGGCCGTCGGAGGCGAGCACAAATCTCGCCCCCGCGAGCAGCGGGATCGGCGTCGAGGCCTCGTAGACGACGTCGGGCAGGATGCCCATCGGCGGGCCGTGGCTGTCGAGCAGTTCAACCGAGCCGCCGCCGAAGCGGTCGGCGGCCCGGAAATAGGTCGGCCCGTGGCCCGCGGACAGGTACCGCGCCGCGGCACGGTCCGGCGGGATCTGCGCAACGGCGAGCGTGACGAAGATCTCGACGGGCAGCTCGTCGGTCAGGAGAGCGTTGAGCTTGGCGGCGCGGGCGTAGGCCCGTGCGGTGGCGGCGATCAGCGCGGGGCCGACGCCGTGCCCGGTCACGTCGCCGAGCAGGACATAAGTCGTGCCGTCGGGCGTTGTGAACCAGTCGTAGAAATCCCCGCCGGTGTCGTCGGCCGGCCGGCTCCAGCCGGCGACATCGAGATCGGATCGGGCGGGCGGCGTGTCGGGCAGCAGCGACCGCTGGATCGTCCTCGCGATCGAGAGGTCCCGATCCAGCTTGGCCCGCTCGACCCGTGCGCGCTCGAGTTCGATCTCATCCGTGCGGTCTCGCGCGATCCCAAGCAACCAGTCCTTGCCATCCGCGTCGCGGAACGGGGCTTCATAGAGATCGATAATCGCGTCCTCGCCGGTCGCGTTGAGGTACAGCGGTACATCCCGCGTGATCACGGGCTCGCCCGCCTCGATCTTCCCGGGGATGAGCCGAAGCAGCGCCTCGGCCTGGTCGCGGTTCGGGACGATGTCCTGCCAACGCACCCCGACGATCGACCGCGGCGTATGCCCGAGGTCCTCGGCGACGGCACGGTTCGCGAAGCGATAGTGCCCCCGCTCGTCGATCGCGTAGACGTAGAACGGCGCGAGATCGAGAATGTCCAGCAGCGTCCGCCGCTCGGCTTCGAGCTCGGCGACACGTTGCCCGAGATCTTCCACGTTGTCTGACACGTCGGCCATCGGTTGACTGTAGTGAAGCCAGCACGATGAGCGGCAAAGCCGCCGTCGCGGTCTTTCGGCGGCCGGCAAGGTCCGGCAGCGTAGTATATAAAATATTTTTGTTCAAAATTGATCCGCACCCGGGAACCTGACGCCGGCGAGCGCGTCGAGAGAACGGGAAGCAATGCGAGATTCGAATCGACCGGCCGCTGTGGCCCTGGAGTCTCGCAACAAGCACGTAGACGGGGCCTCAGAATGCAGAAGAACATCGTGACCGGTTACGCGGCCGTGCTGGTGGCGTCGGTTGGTTCGGCTCAACCGTGCGACCCGGGCATCGCGTCCCGGGTGGCGATCGAGAATGCCGAGGCGTCTGGTATGGCGGCGAGCGATGGGCTCGTGTATTCGGCGTTCCTTCGAGACGCGGGCGGGCTGTACATCTTCGACACGGCCGATCCGGCTGCGCCCCAGCTCGTCGGTTCGCTGATCGACACCGAACGCAGCGCGGGCGGGCTTATCGATGTCGCCGTCGATGGCACAACGGTTTACGCCGCGGCTCTCGATCGTCTCGTGGTTATCGATGCATCCGATCCGGCATCGCCTGTTGAGATCGCATCGATCCCGCTACCGGGCACCGCTTTCGGCGTCGATGTACGCGATGGCTTGCTCGGCGTTGCGGTCTTCAATCCGAACGGGGGTATCGTGTTGGCCGATGTGACGGATCCTGCCGATCCGGAAGTGCTGCCGTTCATTGTCACCCCAGGCAGCCATTCGGTCAGTTTCGGTGAAGATGTGGCTGTGTACTCTGTCAACGGCGCGACAGCCGGCATCGGGCTCGGCGTGATCGATCTGACTGATGTCGACGCGCCCGAGGTTGTCGGCACCGTTCCCAGCGGCAGCCCGATGCCGCTGAACAACCCGAACGACATTGTGCTCCGCGGACCGCTCGCAATCATTGCCAACGGGGGCGGGATCTCAGTCTTCGACGTCAGCTCGCCGGGCGACATCGAAGAACTCGCCGCCGAGCAACTCCTGCCGACCGGCTCAGAGGCGATCGCGGTCGACGGCGATCTTCTCTTTCTCAGTGCGGTCTCGAGCGGCGTCGGAATCCACGCGGTTGATATCTCGTCGCCGACCGAACCGACGGTCGTCGGCAGCGCACCGGCTTTCGAAGCTGTGGCCCCGATAGCGACCGAAGGCGGCCTTGTCTTCGCCGCCGACTGGGGCACCGGCGAGCTCGTTGTTGTCAATTTCCGGGACTGCCGGCCTCGCTGCCGTGCCGACGTCAATGGCAACGGCGCCGTGGATTCCAGCGACTTCTTCGCGTGGGTGAACGCCTTCGGGTCGGACGGGCCGCTGTGCGACCAGAACGCCGACGGCCGATGCACGCAGAGCGATTTCTTTGCGTGGGTCGCCAACTTCGGTGCGCCGTGTCCGAACTAAAATGGTGCCCGCTCAGTCGCCGAAGCTGGTGTACACGCTCCGGGCCGCCTCGATCAGCGGGTGATCGGTCGGTACCAGGCGTTGCTTGTTTGCCGCGGACGTGATCTCGACGTCGTTGAGCACCCGGCCCTCCATGACGACCAGCCGATTGCGTTTGCCGGCCTTGAGCAGTTCCATGGCGTGATGGCCGAAGCGGGTCGCGAGCACGCGATCGGTGGCGACCGGTGTGCCGCCGCGCTGGACGTGGCCCAGGACGACGTAGCGGCTCTCGATCTCGGTCATTGCCTCGACCTTGTCGGCCAGCCACTTGCCGATGCCGCCCAGGCGGATCGGGTCGGGCGAGTCTTCGATGACGCGGTCGACGATCTGCTCGCCGCCCTTGGGCTTGGCGCCCTCGCTGGCGCAGATGATCGTGAACTTTCGGCCGCGCTGCGACCGAGCGAGACAGGCCTCAGCGACCTTTTCCAGGTCGAACTCGATCTCGGGGATCAGGATGACGTCCGAGCCGCTGGCGACGCCCGCGTGCAGCGCGATCCAGCCGGCGTTGCGGCCCATGACCTCGACGACCATGACCCGGTGGTGGCTCGCGGCCGTGGTGTGCACGCGGTCGAGGGCTTCGGTCGCGATGCTGACCGCGGTCTCGAAGCCGAACGTGATGTCGCTGCCCCAGAGGTCGTTGTCGATCGTTTTGGGAACCCCGATGCAGTTGATGCCGCGCTCGGCGAACGGA
>JBCDEF010000157.1:0-6528 GCA_039179915.1 Planctomycetota bacterium
CCCCAGCTTCCGCGCCAAGAGCACCGGGCCCCGCCCGCCCGTCCCGAGCAGCCGGCGCTCAAAGAAGCCCGCCCAGTCGTGCTCGTACACCGCGTTCAGGTCCGCGAGCACCTGCTCGTGCGTGAACGGCTTCGGCTCGTCGGTCCAGCCACCACTCGCAAAGAACAGCCGGCAGAAATCATCAAGCGACTTCACGCCGTCGGTCCCGGTCCGGATAATCGCGTCGGCTTCCATCCAGATCAGCGCGCCCTCGCCGTAGTAGTCCTGGCTCCGCCGCAGGTGCCCCCAATTGGCGCTGCGGGCGCGGAGCGTGTGGCTCGCGGCGCATGTGTCGATCAACGGCCGCCAGTCGCGGCCCTGTTGCAAGAAGCTCCGCCGAAGGCTGCCGCGAACCGACCACAGGTACTCGCCGTCCTCAAACAAGCCCGCACGGTTCTCGAGCACCTCGGCCAAGTACGTCGTCAGGCCCTCATACACCCACAGCAGCTCGGACCCCTTCGGTGTGTGGAAATCGCCGGTCAGCATCCCCTCGGGCCGGCGATACTTCCCGCACCACGCGTGCACGTACTCGTGCGGGACCAGCATCTGGTCCCAGCCGCGGAGCGCGTCGAACGTCTCGAATGAGGCCGTCGGCAGGATGTTCATCGTCGACCGCAGGTGCTCGAGCCCGTTCCGCGGCAGCTGATCGGTCACGCCGAGCAAGATATCCATCGACTCGAACGGGAACGACCCGAACATGTGCGCCGCCTGCGTGACCATCGCCGAGTACGCCGCAACGGTCTCGTCCGGGATCTCGGCCGCGTCGGCCCGCTCGCTGATCACGTGCAGCGTGTGCCGCGGCGCATCGTCGCCGTCTTCGTTGAGCGAATACTCCCGGTGGTGCAGGCCCATCAGGATCGGCGTATCGACCAGCCGGCGGATGCTGACCGGGTCGTACTCGATAGCGACCGCGTCTTCTCGTGCAACATCCAGCGCGCACGCCGCCGACCAGCCATCCGGCAGCACCAGCCCCGCGGCGACATCGAATTCGTCGTCGTTCAGATGCTCGGGGTACACGATCGCTGTGTTCGGGCTGACCAGGCCCATGTCGGCCGAGCCGAACGTGTCCAGCCCCCGGCTGTTGGCCGTCGGCTGGTTGGCGATGTACCGGAAGCGAACGGTCAGCTCATCGAGGCCGTCGGGCACCTCGACCTCGAACCGGTAGACATCGCCCGGCGTGCGCCGCCAAACGATCGTGTTCTCGTCCTGGTCCTCGAACCACAGCCCCGCGATGTTCTGGACCGGCCCGCCCGGCGCGTGCGAGCCCGGCACCCACTGCGGGTAGCGCAGCACCGCCACGCCATTCTCGATGTTCAAGGCCGTCGCGTCGATCGTCTGCACGGCGTGCAGCAGCCCGCGCGGCAGGTCGCGGCAATCGAACACCACCGACGACTGGCCCAGGCACACACACGAGGCCAGCGCGGCCAAAGCCGCCGGCACACCACGGAGCATCGCTTTCACCATGACGCGAGTCTATCAGGCCGCCCTCGCAGCGCCACCGTCCGCCCCGACCCACCGCAGGCACGCCCCGACCAGCTCCGCAGCACTGATCGGCTTGGTCAGCACCGCGTCGCACCCGGCCCGCTCGCAGACCGCCCGGTCCTCAGCCATCACGTTGGCCGTGACCACCAGCATCGGCAGCCGGCAGCCCAGCCGCCGAAGCTCCCGGATCGCCTCTGGCCCGTCCATCTCCGGCATGTGCATGTCGATCAGCAGCAGGTCGAACGCCCCGCGATCGGTGTCGGTGACCCGATCGACCGCCTGCCGTCCGTTTTCGACCGCCTCGACCTCGGCCCCGCCGCGGCGGAGATGGTGCGAGAGCAGCCGGCGGTTGTCCGACGAGTCGTCCGCGATCAGGACGCGCAGACCCTTGAGCGGCCCTGGCGTACACGCCGGGCCAGGCACGTTCTCAGTCTCGCGTTGCTGCTCCGCGTCGGCGCGGCGTGCCGTCTCCCGCGAGAGATCCGCCTCGGCCAGCTCCAGCGCCGCCGCCGGGCCCGCCGGAAGCTCAAGCCGGAACACGCTGCCCGACCCGAGCGACGACCGGGCCGTCAGCGACCCGCCCATCTGCTCCGCGAGCCGGCGGCTGATCGACAGCCCCAGCCCGCTGCCACCGAACCGCCGCGTGGTCGATGCCTCGCATTGCACGAAGGGCTCGAAGACCCGCTCGAGCGCGTCGGCCGAGATCCCGATCCCCGAGTCCTCGACCTCGAACCAGACCCAGCCTTCGCCCGAGCGGTCATCGACCCCGGCCCGCACGCGGACCCCGCCCGACTCGGTGAATTTCACGCCGTTGCTGATCAGGTTGACCAGGATCTGGCGCACGCGGACCGGGTCCGCCCTGAACCGACGCGGCAGCGGCCCCGACGCCGACGCCTCCAGCCCGAGCCCGCGGCCCTCGGCCACCACCGTCATCACCCCAACCACATCGCGGACCAGCTCCGCCGGGTCCACCGGCGCCGGATGGATCGCCAGCCGCCCCGACTCGATCGACGACATGTCGAGCACATCGTCGATCACCGATGTCAGATGCCCGGCCGCCCGACGGATCATCGCCACGTGCGACGACCGGTCCGCCGGCGTCTGCTCAGGATCGAGCAGCAGCTCGGCATAGCCGGTGATCGCGGTCATCGGCGTGCGGAGCTCGTGCGACATGTTCGCCAGAAATCCGGACTTGGCTTGCGAGAGACGCTCCGCATCGGCCCGCGCGGTCTCGAGGTGAACCATCTGACGCCGCAGCCGACGAACCGCCGGCTCGAACACCAGTCCGGCCTCCAGCAACAGAATACCGAAGGTGACGAAAAGCAGCAGCATCTTCGATGTCATCAGTCTGTGGACAACCCTGTCGAGTTCCGAGGCATACATCGCCACGATCGCGTCCATCTTTTCGACATACACCGAGTCCGCCGCTAGCACCGTGTCGATCGCGTTGCGAACCTCCGGTGCATCTGAATCTGCGAACCCGTGCGACACCTCCCACTCGAGCAGCGTGTATGCCGCACCCGTAAACCGCGCAAAATGCGGCTCGAGTCGGTCGAACGCTTCGCGGACCGCCGGAGGCGGTGGGTTGAGCGGCAGCCCATCGATTTCGGTCCCGTACCGCAGCGCTTGGTGCGACCTCACGAAGAGATCCAGCGATTCCGAGAGCTCATCATGCGACTCAACAGCCGCTGAATGCGACGCCGCGTGCTCGAACTTGAGCGCCGCCTTGGCGATCTGTTGGCACAGCATCCGCTGCCGGCCGGCCGTGTCAATCTCCGAACCCGAGGATTCGAGCCGCGTCAACAGTACGTTTGTCGAGGTGAACTTCCACACCGCCATCGCGCCGATCCCGAGCAGCGCCGCGATGTACATCACCCGCAGACGGCCCACGCTCACGCGGATCAGATCCGAAAACGCCATGCAATCCTGATCGGACCGAACGCGGTCCGACTTCCGGCCGACACCCCAACAGCCGCAACTCGCACCGCTCCGCGGCCCACAACGGGGGAGGCCGGCGCGTCCAACGGACCACAGCCGCGCCCTACCGTGGGATCATGGCCGCCACGTTCCTCAACGGTGAGTTTCTAGATCCCACCGACGCCCGCGTCTCCGCAGCGGATGCCGGCATCCTCCACGGCGTCGGGCTCTTTGAGACCATGTCAGCAACGCTCGACGGCGACACACCGACCGTCGCCCGCCTCCACGACCACCTCGACCGCCTCGCGCTTTCCGCGAAAACACTCAAGCTCAGCGACAGCATCCGCAAGCCCGCGCTCGCCGAAGCCGTGACCCGCACCGCCGAGAAGGCCGGCCTGCCCAAGCAACGCGTCCGCCTCACTGTCACCGGCGGCGACCTCAACCTGCTTGCACAAGGCGCCGCGGACCGCCCCCACGACCCCACCATCATCATCACCGCCCAGCCCGCGACCGACTACCCGCCCGCCATGCTCGAACGCGGCGTGACCGCCGCCATCGCCGACACCAAGGGCAACCCCTTCGAGCCCGGCGCCGGGCACAAGACGCTCAACTACTGGTGGCGGCTGAGCGAGCTCCAGGCCGCGGGCGCCAAGAACGCCGCCGAAGCGCTCGTCTTCTCCATCACCAACCACCTCGTCGGCGGCTGCGTTTCCAACGCTTTCCTCGTCAAAGACGGCGCGCTCTTCACCCCCATCGCACGCGGTGAAGAGCCAGACGGCGGCATCCCAAGCCCGGTCCTGCCGGGCATCACCCGCCGCGCCGCGGTCTTCGCCGCTCAAGAGCTCGGCATCGAGACCAGCTCGCGCATGCTCACCATCAACGATGTGCTGGGCGCCGACGAGCTGTTCCTGACCAACTCGAGCTGGTCGATCTTGCCCGTCGTTGCCGTCGAGGCATCAACGATCGGCACTGGCGCGCCCGGTGAGATCACAACGAAGCTCAGGGACGCCTTCCGCGGGTAACGGCCCGCACACTCACTCTGCCTGTCACATCAGCCGAGTAAACGGTGCCACAAACATCGTCGCGATCACAAAAACCTGAACAAGTCCAGTCAAAGTTGCAGCAAGATCGCGTTTGGCGTGCTCACGCCGCCTCGGTCTCGTCGTCGCCGCCGTCGCCGGTTCCATTGGCCGGCCGCTGCGTTGTCTCGAATGTCAGGCTCGTGCCCGTGGCGTCGGCCACGACGTGGTCGCCCGGGGCCAGCTCGCCCGAGAGGATCTTGCCCGCCAGCGGGTTTTCCAGACGCTGCTGGATGACGCGCTTGAGCGGCCGCGCGCCGAACGCCGGGTCCCAGCCCTCGGCCGCCAGCAACTGCTTTGCCGCTTCGGTCAGCTCGATGGTCATGTCCCGCTCGGCCAGCCGCTCGCGGAGCAAGCCGAGCTGGATCTCGACGATCGACCCGAGCGCGTCCTTGGCCAGCCGGTGGTACACCACCGTCTCGTCGATCCGGTTGAGCAGCTCGGGCCGCATAAACCCCTGGTGCACATCGAGGTTGACGCGGGCGCGCATCTCGTCGCCGTCGCCCGACTGCTTGCTGGCGATATCCGCCCCCGCGCCGCGGCGAACCAGATCGCGCACCGCGGCCTCGATCTCCCAGTCCTCGGCGCCCTCTTCGGTCATCTCCTGGATCTTCTGGCTGCCGATGTTGCTGGTCATGACCACGATCGTGTTGCGGAAGTCGACCGTTCGGCCCTGGCCGTCGGTCAATCGCCCGTCGTCGAGGACTTGCAACAAGATGTTGAACACGTCCGGGTGCGCCTTCTCGATCTCGTCGAGCAGCAGCACGCTGTAGGGCCGCCGACGGACCGCCTCGGTCAGCGCGCCGCCCTCGTCGTAGCCGACATAGCCGGGGGGCGCACCGATCAGCCGCGCGACCGAGTGCTTCTCCATGTACTCCGACATGTCGACCCGCACCATCGCGTCTTCGGTGTCGAACAAGAACTCGGCGAGCGCCTTGCACGTCTCGGTCTTGCCCACGCCCGTCGGACCGAGAAACAGAAAGCTCCCGATCGGCTTGCTCGGATCGCTGAGCCCGGCCCGCGAGCGTCGCACCGCATCCGCAACAGCACGCAGCGCCTCGTCCTGACCGATCACCCGCTCGCGCAGGTGCTCTTCCATCCGCTGCAGCTTGTCGCGCTCGGTCTCGACCAGGCGCGACACCGGGATGCCCGTCCACCGCGCCACGATGTCGGCGATCTGCTCGGCGTCGACCTCTTCGCGGACGAGCGCATCGCCCGCGGCCGCCCGCTCGTCGAGCCGCTGCTCGGCCGCGGCGAGCTCCGTATCAAGCTCGCGCAGGTCGCTGTACTGGATCTTGGCCGCCGCCTCCAGGTCGCCCCGCCGCTGCGCCTGCTCCAGCTCGACGCGCTTCGAATCGATCTCGGCCTTGACGTGCTTCACAGCATCGAGATCGCGCTTCTCAACCTCCCACCGGGCGCTGAGGGCCGCGTTCTCTTCGTTCAGCTCGCTCAGCTCGCGCTCGATCCGTTCGAGCTCCTTGTTCGTCGCATCGGTCGGCTGCTTCTCGCCCTCGGCCCCGATCCGCAGTGCCTCGCGCTCCATCTCGAGCTGCATGATCCGCCGGTTCAGATCGTCCAGCTCCGTCGGCATGCTGTCGTTTTCGATCCGCAGCCGGCTCGCGGCTTCGTCAACAAGGTCAATCGCCTTGTCCGGCAGGAACCGGTCCGCGATGTACCGATGGCTCAGCTGCGCCGCGGCCAGGATCGCCGTGTCCTTGATCCGCACGCCGTGGTGTGCTTCATACCGCTCTTTCAGACCCCGCAGGATCGTGACCGTTTCTTCGACGCTCGGCTGGTCGATCGTGATCGGCTGGAAGCGCCGCGCAAACGCCGCGTCTTTTTCGACATGTTTGCGGTATTCGTCGAGCGTCGTTGCGCCGACGCACCGCAGCTCGCCCCGCGCGAGCGCCGGCTTGAGCAGGTTGCCCGCGCTCACCGCGCCCTCGGCAGCGCCCGCGCCCCGGATCGTGTGCAGCTCATCGATAAACAGGATCACCAGCCCGGCGCTCGC
>JBCDEF010000158.1:0-6509 GCA_039179915.1 Planctomycetota bacterium
CGGATCTCGACCGTTGCGGCGGCCCCGGTAAAGAGCCCGAGCCCGCCGACCGCCGCCTCGACCGCCGCGGGGCGGGCGAGGGTCCGCCGGGGGATCACCGCGCGGCCCCGCGGGACCCATGAGACTCGGTCCGTTCGGCGCGCCGGCCGCGCGCCATCCGACGCAGCGCCGCCACCTCACCCGCAAACTCTTTCCGCGTCCGCACCGGGATGCCGATGTAGACACCCGGCTCCATGAGCGAGCGCGTCACGCCGGTCTTGGCCATCAGCAGCACGTCGGACACGATCTCGATGTTGTCCATCACGCCGACCTGCCCGGCCATGATCACCCGGTCGCCGATGGTCACCGAGCCGGCGATGCCGCAGGAGCCGCAGATCACGCAGTCCTCGCCGATCACGCAGTTGTGCCCGATCATCACCAGGTTGTCGATCTTCGTGCCCCGGCCGATCCGGGTGTCGGCCAGCTTGCCGCGGTCGATCGCGGTGTTCGCGCCGATGTCGACGTCGTCTTCGATCACCACCGCCCCGGCGTGCGGGATGCGCGTGCGGCGCTTGGTCGACGGGTCCTCGTTGTAGCCGAAGCCCTCGCTGCCGATCGTCGAGTTGGGCCCGACCGAGCACCGCCGGCCGATGGTCGTCCCCGCGGCCAGCACCGCGCCCGGGCCGATCGTCGTGCCCTCGCCGATGTGCACGCCCCGCTCGATCACCGCCTTGGGCCCGACCGTGACGCCCTCGCCCACAACGGCCGACGGATCGACCACCGCGGCCGGGTGCACGCCCGCCGGCTCGGGGCCGAGCCGGCGCTCGCGGAGCCCGGCGAGGATCGCCATCATCGCCGCTTCCGCGTCGGGAACGACCAGCACCGGACAGGTCACCGAGCCGCCGAGCTCGACGCCCTCGGTGACCAGCAGCGCCGCGGCCCGGCTCTCGGCGGCGGCCGCGGCGAACTTACCATCGCGCACAAAGCTCAGGTCGCCCGGGCCCGCCGTGTCCAGGGCCGCCGCTCCGGTCAGCGCGACACCCGGGTCGCCGCGGAGCGCCGCGCCCGTCAGCCCCGCCAGCTCGCCGGTGGTGATCGACAGACCCGCCGCTCGGCTGGTCTGCTGGCCGGTCGATTGGCCGGCCGCCTGTTGGGCTGCTTGCTGGGCCGCTTCCCCCCTCGAGCCGTTCATCATTCGCCCGCCGCGTACTCGTTGTTCATCAGCGCGAGCACCGAGGTGGTAATGTCCGTCGACTCGGCTGTATAGACCGTCGTCCGCGTGAGGCGGCGAAGCACCGAATCGATATCCGGCAGCGTCGCCAGCGCCGTTGTGTTGTCGTGGATCACGATGTCGTACCCATCGCGCTCGGCGACACGGGCCGCGGCCTCGAAGGCCTTGTCGGCCATCTCCACCAGAAGCTGCGTGACCTGGAGCTGCCGCTCCTGAACATAGAGCTGCCCGCGGGTCTCGAGTTCTTGCTGGCCTGCGCGGATCTCGATCTCCAGCCGGATCCGTTCGGCGCCGCTGTTCTGCGGCAGCGTCTCCAGCTCGGTGATCATCCCCTGCACAGCCGTCTGCAGCGCACTGATTTCATCAGCCCGGGCCTGGACAGCCGCGCGGATGTCCGCCTCCCGGTCCTGGCTCTCCTGGAGCTGCTCGAGCAGGCCCTGCAGGTCCAGGCTGGCCACGGCTGTCGGCTCTGCGACGCTCCGCGCGATCCCGGCCCCCAGCGCCCCGCCGAGGCTCACGGCCGCCAGGCCGCCGAGCGCGAGGCAGAAGCCCGTGGCAAACGAGAGTCGTCGAGGTGATCCGGTCCGCATGCGTTTCTCCGTTGCTCTAGTCCAAGCCGGGCCGATGATGGTACTCGCCGCGGCACGCCCCGGTTGCCCCGAGACCGCCATTCCTCAGGCCGGTACTCGGGCCGCTGCTAGAGCGGCAGATCAACCGTAAACGTGAACAGCCGCGTGTCGTCCACGTCTTCTTTGGTGATCGGCAGCGCGAAATCGAACGCCAGCGGCGCCGGGCTCAGCCCGCGGATGTAGACCCTCAGCCCGATGCCGGCCGTCACCCGGTAGTCCTCGAGCCCGATCTCTTCGAGGACCGTGCCCGAATCGACGAAGAACGCCAGCGCCAGGCTGTCGGTGTAGATCGGCTGCTGGAGCTCGACGCCGGCGAAGAACGAGAACGTCCCGCCGACCGTTTCGCCGATCTCCAGCGTGTCGGCGGTCAGGCCGCGGGGCGCGACCGTCCGGAAGTCCAGCCCCCGCAGCGACCGGCCGCCGAGGTAGTACCGCTCGTAGATCGGCACCGAGTCCTGGCCCTGCGGCACCCACTCGGCCGAGGTCCGCAGCCGCAGCACCGTCGGCTGCCCCTGGTAGTTCCGCCGCAGCGCCAGAAAGACCGAGTGCTCGGCCGACAGCGATGTGTAGTCGAAGTCGCCGCCGAACACGCCGACCTGCTCCACCGCCAGCTCCGTGATCGTGCCCGACGAGGGCCGGAACCGCTCGGCCGGCGGCACCGTGTTCCGCGTCACGCCGAACCGCACCCCGGTCAGGATATTCGTTCCCTCGACGGCGAAGGCGTCGAGCGTCGAATCCGGCTCCAGGTCGAACGGCTGGACCGACTCCCACCGGCCCCGCAGCGAGGCGACCCACCGTTCCCCGAACCTCCGGCGGAGCCCGGCCGTGGCGAACAGCCGCTGCGTGTCGATCTGCGGCAGCAGGCTCACCCGGAACCCGCCCGCGACGCTGCCGCCGATGAACGAGTCCGCGATCGACCGGTCCTCGAGCGAGAGCCGGTAGGTCTGGAATGTGGTCCCGGGGCTGGCCTCGAGCTGGAGCGTCTGCCCGCCGCCGCGGAACGCCTGGCCCGAGAGCAGCTCGCCCAGCGACGAGGGCACGTCGGTGATGTCGAAGTTCCGCTCGGTGTAGGAGATCCGCCCGCTGAGCGCCGCGTCCGAGTTGACCGAGGCCCCGATCGCCAGGTTGCCCGTCCGCGTCTCGGTCACGTCGACCAGAACATCCCGCGAGCCGGGGTTGTCGGGCGACGGCGGCTGGATGATCGCGTCGGGCGCCTGCGGGCCGAAGGTCTCGAACAGCCCGCTGGCAGAGACCAGCCGCCGCGTCAGGTCCACCGCGGTGGTGTCCAAGGGCCGGTCCGGCTCGACGCGCACGCTCCGACGCACCTCGCTCTGCTTTGTGTACCGGTTGCCCGAGATCTGCACCAGCCCCGTGCGGTACCGCGGCCCCTCGCGGATGGTCAGCAGCAGCTCGACCGCCGGCCGCAGCGGGTCGCGGACCTCGCGGCGGATCACCGACGCGTCGGTGTACCCCATCTTGCCGTACGCGTCGCGCACCGTCCGCACCGCTTGGTCGGCCGCACGCGTGCTGAACGTGTCGCCCGGCTTCATCCCGATCAGGCCGACGATCTGCTCGGCGGTCAGCACCGGGCCCTCGGGCCGCGCGTCGTCGTGCACCGCTGTCACCCGGCTCAGCGAGTACAGCTCGCCCTCGACGATGAAGAAGGTCACGATCGCCTCCCGGCCGTCGGGGCTCTGCGTCACCAGAAAGTCGGCCCGCGCGTCGAGGTACCCCCGGTCCTCGTAGAACCGAGCGATCGACGTCGCGTCCTCGCGGAGCTGCCGCTGGTCCAGCGGCCCCCGGCCGAAGATGCCGGCCTTGCGCACCGTGATCTCGTCGCGCAGCAACCGGTCGGGCACGGCCGAGTTGCCCTCGAACCGGATCGCGGTCACACGCACGCGCGTGCCCTCACGGATCTCGAACAGCACCACGCCGGTCTCAACCAAGTCATCGGTATTCACCCGGACGTCGGCCAGGTAATAGCCCCGCTCGCGGTAGAGCTCCTCGATCCGCCGGGCCGCCCGGTCCATCTCGAACCGGTCGAAGGGTGTGCCGGGCAGAGCGTCGATCGCGTCGCGCAGGTCCAGCGTGCCCAGCCGCCGGTTGCCGGTGACCTGCACATCGCGGACGAACGGCTGCTCGCGCAGCCTGTAGGTCACCACGACCGAGCCGTCCTGAAGCGGCGTGACCAGATGCTCGGCCTGCACGAACCGGCCCAGGCGGTTCAGCCGGGCCAGGTCGTCGGTCGCCACGCGGCCGCTGTACTCGCGCGAGCCCCGGCCGAGGCGGATCTGGTTGCGGACCAGCTGGCCGAGCCGGGCGTCGGGCGGCGCGAACGCGTCCCCGCCGACGGGCATCACGAGCACCTCGACCCGCTCGACCCGCCGCCCGTCGAAGGGGCCCTCGGCCGCCAGGCCCGCCGCCGCGGGCGAGAGCGTGTCCTGCGCGAGTGCGCGCGCAGCAACAGCGAAGCAGACAGCCGCTGCCACCGACAGAATCACCAGCCCTTGCATTGCTCGCCAGGCCACGCCGCGCACCATAGACGATGCGCCGACCCGCCACCGGGCCGATTCTCTGCAAACGCTATCGAGCGGGCCGCCCGGCGCGGCTACAAATCGCTCGGCCCGGATCCGTGCATCCGGCTCGCCACCGGCCGCAACAGGATCCAAGAGACGTGACGGATCAGCCCCATGACCAAGAGCAGGCCATCCGCGCCGTCCGCCGGGGAACGCTGGCGGCGATGGCGGTCTTGAGCACGCTGACCGCGGTCCTGCTGATCTGGGTGGCGCTCAACCCGTCGCGCGTCGGGGCGATGCCCACGGCCGCGCTGCTGGTCATCCTGGCCATGCTCTGCCTGCCGGGGCTGACGATCGCCGCCTGGCGGTGGAACCGGGCCGCGCGGAAGCGTCTCGGCCGCGTGCTCCGCGACCTCGAGGAAGACCAGCCCCGCCAGCACGCCGCCGGCCGATCCCGACCGCACGCCGCACTCCCACCGGACGAGCCCGCAGAGACGCCCGCAGACCAGCCTCGACCCGGCGCGGCCGCGCAGACCCGCTAGCCGCCGGCCTTATCCGGCATAAACCCCGGCGCCACCCGCCCGCCGAAACCCGCCGCCCGCTCGAACGACGCCGCCAGCCGCAGCAGCCGCGTCTCGCCCAGCGCCGGCCCGATCAGCTGGATGCCCACGGGCAGCGAGGCCTCCCGGCCCGGCTCGCCCGCCGGCACAAACCCCGCCGGCACGCTCACCGCCGGCAGCCCGGCCAGGTTCGCCGCGACGGTCAGCGTGTCTTCCAGGTACATCGACGCGCAGTCGCCCGTCGTCTCGACCAGCTTCTCGCCGAGCGCGAACGCCGGGTGCGGCGTGGTCGGCGTCAGCACCGCGTCGCACGCCATCGGCCCGAAGACCGCGTCGAAATCGCTGCGGATCAGCCGCCGGAGCTGCAACGCCCGCTGGTAGTACCGGTCGGCGTAGCCCGCGCGGAGCACGTGCGTGCCCAGCAGGATCCGCCGCTGCACCTCCGGCCCGAAGCCCTCGGACCGGGACCGGACGTAGAGCCCGTCGAGCCCCTCGCCCGGGCCGATCTCAGCGCGCCGGCCGTACCGAATGCCGTCGTACCGCGCCAGGTTGCTGCTGGCCTCGGCCGGCGCAACGGTGTAGTACGCCGCGAGCATCTGCTCGACGGGCGGCAGCGTGACCTCGTGGAACTCGGCGCCCAGGTCCTCGAGCACGCGGCAGGCCATGCCGAAGACCAGCCGGACGTGCGCATCGATCGAGTCGGAGCGCGCCAATGTTGGAACCGCGATCGAAAAGCCGTCGAGCGGCTGGCCCACACCGCCGGCCGTCCGGGCCGGGTCGCGGTCGAGGCAGGTCGCGTCGCGCGGATCGCGGCCCGAGATCACATCGAAGACCAGCGCCGCGTCCTCGACCGAGCGCGCGATCGGGCCGATCTGGTCCAGCGAGCTGCCGAAGGCGACCAGGCCCCATCGCGAGACCGTGCCGTAGGTCGGCTTGAAGCCGACGGTGCCGGTCAGCGCCGCGGGCTGGCGGACGCTGCCGCCGGTGTCCGAGCCGAGCGCGACCGGGACCAGCCCCGCCGCGACCGCCGCGGCCGAGCCCGACGAGCTGCCCCCGGGCACGCGGCTCGTGTCCCACGGGTTCCGCGTCGCGCCCGCCGCCGAGAACTCGCCCGACGAGCCCATCGCGAACTCGTCGAGGTTCGTCTTGCCCACGATCACCGCGCCGGCGGCCTCGAGCTTCTCGACCGCCGTCGCCGAGAACGGCGACTCGTACGACTCGAGCATCCGCGAGGCGCAGGTCGTCCGGCCGAAGTCGGTGCAGATGTTGTCCTTGACCGCGATCGGCACGCCGGCGAGCGGGCCGACCGCGTCGATCGTTTCGCCCGCCTTGAGCCGGGCGTCGACCGCCTCGGCCCGGGCCATCGCCCGGTCGGCGAGCACCTGGGTAAACGCGTTGAGCGCGCCGTCGTGGGCCTCGATCCGTTGCAGGCACGCGGCTGCTTCGGCGGCGGCGGTCGTCTCGCCCGCGGCGATCGCGCGGCGGGTCTGCCCGGCAGTCTTCATGCCCCACCGCCCTCGCCGAGCACCTTGGGCACGCGGAACAAGCCGTCCTCGAACCCCGGGGCGAGGGCCGCAACCGCCTCGATAGGCAG
>JBCDEF010000159.1:0-6438 GCA_039179915.1 Planctomycetota bacterium
CACGCCGCCCGGCTGCCGGTGGGAGACGCACGACCACGGCGGGGGCCTACCGGCGACGACGCCGACCGAGTCGCCGACGATGCGTGCCGCGGTCGAGGCGCTCAAGGATGCTTCTGGCGTCGAGCCCGCGCTGATCCGCAGCGGCGGGTCGATCCCGGTCGCGGGGCTGCTCAAGGCCGAGCTCGGGATTGATACGGTCTTCGTCGGTTTCGGCTTAGAAGACGACCGCGTGCATTCGCCCAACGAGAAATTCGAGCTGAACTGCTTCCGGCTGGGCCGGCGGACGCACGCGAGGCTGATCTCGCGGCTGCGAGCAATCAGTTGAATGGGGTCAGCTGTCGGCTTTGGTTTTCGCCGGATCCTGCCCCGGGCTCTGGGGCCCTATCGAGCCGATGATCTCGACATCGCCGGTGTCGATGCCGGCGAGGCGCGCCTGATATTCGGCGTGCAGCCGGCGGACCTGGGCGCGGAGATCGCAGACGGCCTCGGCATGCTCCACGCCGACAGCGATGATCCGGAGCACCGCGATCCCGGTTCCGATCACAACGAGCACGGTCGAGGCGTTGAGGAGCATGGGCATGTCCATGGGGTCGATATCGGGGCGGAGCCCCGGCCGCTTGAGGCCCGGGCCGCCACTAGACTGGCGTCAATGCGTTTCCTGCTGATCGCGATGCTGTGCGTGTGTGCCGTGCTGACGGCCGGCGGTCTGCTGGCCGAGGCCCCGGGGTCTGCGCAGCCTGAGCTTTCCGCGGCCGGCCCGGGTTCGGGCGGCGAGGTCCGGCTCGAGATCCGCTCGCTGGGCGTGGGCGGGTCGGCCCGGGCGGGCGAGTGGGCCGGGGTGCAGATCGAGATCGAGGACCTCGGCTCGTCGCAGCGCGAGGTTGTACTCGAAGTGGCGACGACCGACATCGACGGCGACGAGCCTCGCTACCGCCGAACGATCACGACCAACCCGGGCTCGGGGCCGGAGCGGGCGTGGGTGTACGCGTTTTTGCAGATCGATGCGGCGGACAGGCCGCTGGTAGTTTCGGCCTACGCGGCCGAGCCGCTGGAACCGGCTGCCGCCGAGCGGCTGGGCGTGCGGTTTGAGCCCGGGCGTCTGCTGGGGCGGACGGCGGTGCAGGGCGGGGCGATCAGCTCGGCGGAGATCGCCGCGATGCCGGTCATCGGCCGGGCGCCGGCGGGGCTGTCGGGCTACGAGCGGCGGGTGCGGGCCTCGGATCCGTGGCTCGAGGGCGGGCACGAGGTGACCACGATCGCGGCGGGGATCCAGCCCGCCGACCTGCCGGACCGGGTCGCGGGGTTGATGCCGTTCGAGACGGTGGTCTGGACGGACGCCGAGCCGTCGCGGCTGACGCCGGCACGGGCGGCGGCGCTTCGGCGGGGGGTCGAGATGGGCGGGCATCTGGTAGTGTGCCTGACCGCGACGCCGCAGATCTGGCTCGACGACGGTCGCAACCCGCTCGCGGCCCTGCTGCCCGATGTTGAGTTCGAGCGCGTCGCACTTGAGGGCGAGCGCGACGCACGGTCGGTCCTGCCGCTGCTGACCTACCAGCGGAACGCGACGCTCCCCGATGGACTCGGGGCGCATGTGCTTCGGGCCCGGGCGACAGCGGGGCCGGAGGACGCGATCGCGCTGCTGCGTGACGATCAGCGGAGGCCGTGGGTGGTCCGCCGCCGCGTCGAGCTCGGCATGGTCACGCTTGTCGGCCTGGATGTCACGAGCCGTTTGATGATCGACCGGGGCCTGCCTGGCACGCGGGCGTTCTGGCACCGTGTGCTGGGGCGAACGGGCCTGCCCGCGGGCGAGACCCCGGAGGCCGCCGGCCAGGTCCGGGTGATGGCGACCTCGCCGCGATTTTTCGACAGCGATCTTGCCGGGCTGATCGCCAAGAGTCAGGCCGTGCTGCTCGGCGTGGTGGCGGGGCTCGGCGTGTTCGGCGTCTACTGGCTGCTGGCGGGGCCGCTGTGTTTTTTGCTGCTCAAACGAGTCGGCCAGGAGCGGCTGAGCTGGCTCGCGTTCGTGGCCGCCGCGGTGGTGTTCACGCTGGTCTCGTGGGGCTTGGTTTCGGCGGTCAAACCCTCGCGGCCCGATGCGACGGTCATCGGCTTCCTCGATGTGGTCGATGGTTCGGACCGGGCGAGCGTCCGGCTGTTCGGCAGTGTGCTGGTGCCTTCGTACGGCCAGGGGCGGGTGACCGTGGGCTCCGGCGAGGCGTCCGAGACGGCGCTGGTCGCGCCCTGGACCGACAGCGGGGGGCTGACGGTCGGCGGCGCGGCGTTCCCCGATGTCAGGCCCTACCCGGTCAGCGGCCGAGGTGCAAGCTCGATCGAGTTCCCGACACGGAGCACCGTCAAGACGATCCGCGCCGATTGGTTCGGCGAGCGGGTCTGGGGCAGCCCGCGGGCGCTCGACGCGGACGGGCTGGCCGGCAGGCTTCGCGTCGATGCGCAGGGCCGGATCTTCGGCCGGCTCGCGCACGGCCTGCCCGGCCCGCTGGTCGACGGCATATTGGTGATCAACCCGGGCCAGGCCCGGCTTGCGAGGCAGGTCGGTCGCGGGGACATCGCCGACATCGAGGTCTGGTCGCTCAAGCCGGCCTTCCAGCGTTGGGAGCCGGGGCAGGTGATCGATCTCGGTGGGCTGACCACGCCACCCGAGAACGAGCGGCCGCAGGACCGCGCCGCCCGCCGGCAGTATTTTGAGGATCTGGTCGGCAAGGGTGCCGGGGGTTTTCAGGCATTGGAAGGCCCCGCGGGCGGGGACACGATCGTCGATCGGCTGTACGCCGCGGCGTTCATGTCTCGGCTGCCCCCGCCGCCTCCGGGCGACCGCTCGACCGAACGCGGCGTGGGCCTTCGCCGACACACGCACGGTCTGGACCTGGGGCACTGGTTCAGCCAGCCGTGCGTGATGATCCTCGGCATCGTTGAGCTGGACGAGGACTCGCCGCCGCCGGTCGAGCTCCGGCTTGACACGGGCGGCGAGCCCCAGCCGCTGCCCACGAGCGGGCGGATCGTCGTGCGGTGGGTCTACCCGCTGCCCGCGGCCCCGCCCGACACGCGGCCGATCGGTTCGGAACAAGGGACGTTTTCTCCGGAGGGCTTCGGCCCCGGTACGGACGGCAGCAGATGAACGGGGCTCCGCACCGATGGCAATGATCGAGACGATCAACCTGACCAAGCGCTACGGCGATCTTGTCGCGCTCGACAGCCTCAACCTCACCATCGAGGAAGGCACCTGCTACGGCTTCATCGGCCCCAACGGCGCCGGCAAGACGACCACGATCAAGATCCTCGCCACGCTGCTCAAGCCGACCAGCGGCCAGGCCAACGTTGCCGGCCGCACCGTCGGCTACCAGAACCGCGAGATCCGCCCGCTGATCGGCTACGTGCCCGACTTCATGGGTGCATACGAGGACATGGTCGTCCAGGAGTACCTCGAGTTCTTCGCGTCGGCGTACAACATCGCCGGCGCGCAGCGGAAGAAGGTCGTTGCCGATGTGCTCGAGCTGACCGACCTGACGTACAAAGCCACCGCCGAGGTCAACGGCCTGAGCCGGGGCATGCAGCAGCGGCTGTCGATCGCACGCGTGCTGCTGCACGACCCGCGGGTGCTGCTGATGGACGAGCCGGCTTCGGGCCTCGACCCCCGCGCCCGCATCGAGATCCGCGAACTGCTCAAAGAGCTCCGCCGGATGGGCAAGACGATCCTGATCTCGTCGCACATCCTCCACGAGCTGGCGGAGCTATGCAACCAGGTCGGCATCATCGAGCGGGGCAAGCTGCTGTTTTCGGGTGATGTCGCGGAGATCCTGCGGAAGGCCAAGGTCGGCAAGGTCTTTCATGTCGCGGTGCTCGACCGGACCCGCGAGGCCGCCGAGCGGCTGAGCACCGTGCCCGGCGTCAAAGAGATCAAGATCCGCCGCGCCGAGGAGGGCGAGGCCGCCGACGCCGAGGGCAAGCTGCTTGAGGTCTCGTTCGACGCGAAAGCCGCCGCGAGCCCGTCAGATGTTCCGTCGGTGCTGATCAACAGCGGGTTCCGCCTGGCGGCGTTCGGCGAAGAGCCGGTTAACCTCGAGACCGCCTTCATGCGGCTGACCAAGGGTGTGGTGCAGTAGGTTCGCCACCGAGCACGGTTCGGACGGTACGATGGGTGCTCGTACCTTGGAGGGCCGTCCGATGCGCACCCGTTTATCCGTTACTCTGCTGCTTGTCGCCACGCCGTCGCTGGGCCAGCCGGGCGACCCGCCCGCGACCGAGATGAAACCCAGCGAGCAGGTCTTCCACGATTTCCGCTTCGTTGACAATTATGAGTGGCTCGAGGGCCCCGAGACCGGCGTGACCGACGAGATCGCCGAGTGGTCCGAAGCGCAGAACGCATATACACGTGAGTTCCTGGACACCATCAAGGGCCGGGCGGAGCTCGAGTCGCGGCTCCGTGAACTGATGGAAGTGCCGAGCGTTTCCTCGCCGGCGGTCTACGGCGACCGGTACTTCTACTCCCGCCGCGAGGGCGACCAGCCGCAGCCGGTGATATACATGCGCGAGGGCGCCGACGGCGACGAGCGCGTGCTGCTCGACCCGGCGACGATCGACGAGAGTGGGCTGACCACCGTCAGCTTCTACGCGCCGAACCCCGACGGTTCGCTGATGGCCTTCGGCACCTATTACGCTGGCGACGAGAACACGACCGCGTACGTGATGAACGTCGACACCGGCGAGTGGCTGGCCGACGTTGTGCCCGGCAAGGTCTCGTTCGACGAGTGGGCGCCCGACGGCTCGGGCTTCTTCTATAACGCGCTCGAGGATACGGACGATGCGTACTCGGGCGTCTACCGCTTCCACAAGCTGGGCACCCACCCGAAGCAGGATAAAACACTCTTCCGCCAACGTGATATCGCGTTTTTCTACGGCGATAAGAACTACGACGAGTCCAAGCTCGAATCGCTCAAGACCACCTGGGGCCCGTTCGGCTCGGCCTCGGACGACGGCCGGTGGCTGCTGGTCGGCTACTGGACCGGCACGAGCGGCCTGGACCTCTGGGTCGCCGATCTGGACAATTGGCGCCGCACGGGCGAGCTCGACATCGAGCCCATGGCGATCGGCCAGTCCGGGCGTGTCGGCAGCAGCGATTTCGACGGCGACGTGCTCCGCATGACCACCTCGATCGGCGCGCCCAACAGCCGCGTGGTCGAGGTCGACCTCCACGATCCGTCGATGGAAAACTGGACCGATCTCGTGCCCGAGAGTGACGAGCTGGTCATCCGCGGCGTCAGCTTCGCGCGGGGCATGCTCGCGGTCAACTACATGCAGAACGCCAGCAGCCGCATCGCGCTGTACACCAACAGCGGCGAGCCGCTGGGCGATCTCGATCTGCCCGGCATCGGCTCGGCGGGCCTGGCTGCCTTTGACGACCGGACCGAGGCGTACCTGACCTACACCAGCTACAACGAGCCGCGGAGCATCTACCGCGTTGACCTCGCCGCGCGCGACAGCAACTTCGCTCGCGAACTCTGGGACCGGCCGGATATCCCGGTCGACCCGAGCATGGTCGAGGTCAAGCAGGTCTGGTTCCCGTCCAAGGACGGCACCGAGGTCAGCATGTTCATCGTCCACAAGAAGGGCCTGTCGCTCAACGGCGACAACCCGACGATCCTCTACGGCTACGGCGGATTCAATATCAGCATCACGCCCAGCTTCAGCTCGACCATGTTCCCCTGGTTCGAGGCAGGCGGCGTCTACGCTGTGCCGAACCTGCGCGGCGGAGGCGAGTACGGCGCCGCCTGGCACAAGGCTGGCATGCTCGACAAGAAGCAGAATGTGTTTGATGACTTCATCGCCGCCGGCGAGTGGCTGATCGACAACGGCTATACGAACCCGGACCGCCTCGGCATCGCCGGCGGGTCGAACGGCGGCCTGCTGACCGGCGCCGCGATGACCCAGCGTCCGGACCTGTTCGCGGCCGTCGAGATCCACGTGCCGCTGCTCGACATGCTCCGCTACCAGGACTTCCTGATGGCCCGCTTCTGGGTGCCCGAGTACGGCAGTGCCGAGGACCCGGAGCAGCTCGACTACCTCGCCGCGTACTCGCCGTATCACAACATCGAAGCGGGCGTGGAATACCCCGCGACCTTCCTGACCGCGGGCGAGAACGACACCCGCGTGCACGCGATGCACGCCCGCAAGATGGCCGCCGCCCTGCAGGCCGCGACCGCCAGCAGCCCGAGCGAAGACCCCATCCTGCTCTGGGTCGATCGCAAGGCCGGCCACGGCGGGGGCAAGAGCCTTGACCAGCGTGTCCGCGATATCGCCGACCGTCGGATCTTCATGATGCGGCAGTTGGGGGTGATCGAATAGCTGACCCGAATTCGCTCCGCAGTCACAAACAAAATTCTTACAAATCTACGAAGATGGCCGCGAGTCTGTGCCAATTCG
>JBCDEF010000160.1:0-6326 GCA_039179915.1 Planctomycetota bacterium
GTCGTCTTGCGGGCCGGGGTCTTCCGGGCGGCGGTCTTCCGGGCGGTCGTCGGCTTCTTCGCGGCCGGCTTGCGGGCCGCGGTCTTGCGAGCGGTGGCCGACTTCTTGGCCGCGGGCTTGGCGGCCGTGCGCTTGGCGGCGGGCTTGCGGCCGCTGGTCCGCTTCGCGGTCGAACGCTTCGCCGCGGCGTTGCGTTTAGCAGCCGGTTTCGAGGATTTCTTGGCCGTCGTGCGGGCCGCCGTACGGGCCGGGGTTCGCTTGCTCGTGCTTCGTCGGGTCGTGGCCATGGATGGCTCCTTGCTGCGGGCGACCGCCAAGAGCTCCACAAACGAGCTCCTGGCCAAGGCCCGGCCGATCGGCGCAGAACCGGCGACCACACGCCGACCAGCCCACGCTCATGCCGCTCATCGTCACAACCCCCCCACGCCTTGCGGTTTTTCGGACGACCCGTCAACTTTCTCACCACCCGCCGCCGAGATGCGCGGCCATTGCGCACCCCGCGAGCAACGAACCAGGTTCATCACCACCCCCCCGACCGCCGATCTACGCTTCCGACCCACATGAACACACCACAGAACACCGCCGGAGACTGGTCGCCGACCAGCTGGACCAGCAAGCTCGACCCCCAGCAGGTCGTCTACACCGACCGCGACGCCGTCGAACGCGCCTGCGCCAAGCTCGCCGGCCTCCCGCCGCTCGTCACAAGCTGGGAGATCGACGCCCTCCGCGACCAGATCGCCCAGGCCCAACGCGGCGAGCGCTTCCTGCTCCAGGGCGGCGACTGCGCCGAAAAACTCGACGACTGCCGGCCCGAGCCGATCACCGCACGGCTCAAGATCCTGCTCCAGATGTCGCTCGTCCTGGTGCACGGCATGGGCAAGCCCGTGGTCCGCGTCGGCCGATTCGCCGGCCAATACGCCAAGCCCCGGTCATCCAAGACCGAGACCAAGTCGGTCGACGGCGCCGACCTCACCCTGCCCAGCTACTTCGGCGACCTGGTCAACCGCGACGAGTTCACCGCCGAAGCCCGCACCCCCGACCCACACCTGATGGTCCGCGGCTACCAGCACGCCGCGATGACACTCAACTTCATCCGCGCCCTGATCGACGGCGGCTTCGCCGACCTGCACCACCCCGAATACTGGGACCTCTCGTTCATGGGCTCGGCCAAGCTCGAGCCGCCCCTCCGCGAGCAGTACCAGCGCATGACCCGCGAGCTCGCCGGCGCGCTCAAATTCATGGAGAACCTCGGCGAGCAAGCCGTCGACGACCTCACCCGCGTCGACTTCTTCACCAGTCACGAGGGCCTGAATCTTCTGTATGAGTCCGCCCAGACCCGGCAGGTCCCCCGCAAGCCGGGCTACTACGACCTGACCACGCACCTGCCGTGGATCGGCGAGCGCACCCGCGACCTCGGCGGCGCCCACATCGAGTTCTTCCGCGGCATCCGCAACCCCGTCGGCATCAAGCTCGGGCCGACCGCCGACGGCGAGACCGTTAACACGCTCCTCGACCGCCTCAACCCGATCAACGAGCCCGGCAAGATCGTCCTGATCGTGCGCATGGGCGCCGAGAAAGCCCAGACCACCCTCGCCCCGCTCGTCGAATCGGTGAAAGACCGGCCCGTGCTCTGGGTCTCCGACCCGATGCACGGCAACACCCGATCGACCGCGTCGGGCCACAAGACGCGGTCCGTCGACGACATCCGCACCGAGCTCGAGGCCAGCATCCATACCCACCGACGCCTCGGCACCCACCTCGGCGGCGTGCACCTCGAGCTCACCGGCGAGGACGTCACCGAGTGCATCGGCGGCGCGGCCGACATCACCGAAGACCAGCTCGACGACAACTACGCCACCGCCCTCGACCCGCGCCTGAACTACCAGCAGGCCCTCGAACTGGCTTTCCTGATCGCAGACAAGCTCGGCTGATCGATCTCGTCCCGACAAACCCGAACCGCAAGCATGACATCCGCATCTCGACGAGCCTGAAGCGCAAGCGAGGGAATTCTCCCCCTTCCGCCCCTACTTCATCGCATCCCGATACCGCGAAAACATGTCATCCAGCGAGCTCGGCAGCACGCGCACCTCCGCCACGCTCGTCATGAAGTTCACGTCGCCGCCCCACCGCGGCACCAGGTGCACGTGCACGTGCTGCGGCACGCCCGCGCCGGCGGCCCGGCCCTGGTTCAGGCCCACGTTCACGCCGTGCGGCTCCAGCGCGCGTTCGACCAGGCCCATCGCCCGATCGACCAGGCCCCACAGCGCCGCCCGCTCGGCCTCTGCATAGTCCAGCAGCCGAACGCGGCTCTCGCCGAGCGCCACGAGCAAATGCCCGTTCGCGTACGGGTACCGGTTCAGGAAGATCATGCCCTCGGCCGTCCGCACGATCACGTGGTTCCGCTCGTCGTCCTCGGGGGTCAGCCAGTAGTCGCGGATAAAGCAGCCGGTGTTGGGCTTGGCCTTCGCGGCCGCGTCGGCCTTCTCGACCCGGTCGAGCTCCTGCAGATACCGCAACCGCCAGGGCGCATCCATCCGATCCGCACCGGGGCCGTCGGCACCGTCCACGGGCTTGAACGGGTTCTCGGACGCTCGTTTTTCGTCGGCCATATCGCCCGATCCTACTCCATCAGCCCCGCACGAAGACCGATAGGCCCCGCATGGACCAGAACGATCGCGTCTGCCTCGACAAGGAAAGCACGATCCACGCCGCGATGACCCACGCCGTGGTCACCGTGAAGATGGACGACTCGCTCCAGGCCGTCCGCGCGCTCTTCAACGAGCACACCTTCCATCACCTGATCGTGGTCGAGGACAGCAAGGCCGTCGGCGTGCTCAGCGAGCGCGACCTGCTCAAGCACGTCAGCCCCTTCATCGACCAGATGTCCGAGCGCAAGCAGGACACCTGGACGCTCAACAAGCGCGTCCACCAGATCATGAACCGCGACCTGGTCTGGGCCGCCGAGGACACCACGGTCTACGAGGCCTGCCTGATGATGGCCGCCAACAGCATCTCCTGCCTGCCCGTGCTGGACCAGCGCAGCCGCCCGGTCGGCATCGTCACCGCCCGCGACCTGCTCCGCTGGCTCGCCGACCAGCTCGAGCCCGAGGCCGGCGAGGGCTTCGTCCGCGACCCCGCCGCCTGATGAGAGGCAGATCGCTCAGACGCCGCCCGCTACGCGCGGTCCGGGTCTCGGTACGAAAAGAAGATGAAGTCCGTCACCGCCGGCTCGCCGCCCGCGCGGCCGACCAGCATCGCCACCTGCCCGCGGTGATACGTCGCGTGGTTGAACACATGCGTCACGATGTCCGACACGCGTGTGCTGTGCGGCCGACCGGCCGTGTTCTGATAGCTCGCCACGCGTGAAAGCTCGGCGTCTGTCAGCTCGTCGATATAGCCCGACCAGGCCGTATCCGCCTCGGCCGTCATCGACTCGGCCGCGCTGATCGTCATGCTCTCGAAAAACAGACGCTCGGGCCGCTGGCACAGCGCTTTCGCGTAGCTTGTCAGCCGCCACAGCCATTCCAGCCTCGCCGCCTGCACGTGCGCCGCGATCGCCATCGCCCGTTGGCTGTCCGCGCCGCTCCGCGACTCCGCGGCGATGCTCGCCAGCGACGCCACCACCGCCGCCCCGCACTCGCGCTCGTACACCATCAGCCGCTGGTACCGCTCGACGACCGCGCTCATGCGCCCGCTCCTCCCGCCGCCGACCGCATCACGGCCTTCATCTCGCGCACCGCCTCACGCAGCCCGGCGTACACCGCGCGGCTCACGATCGAGTGCCCGATGTGCAGCTCCTCGATGCCCTCGAGCGCCGCGACAGGCTCCACGTTGTGGTAGTTCAGCGCGTGCCCCGCGTTGAACCGCATGCCAGCCGCCCGGATCTGCTCGCCCGCCGTGCGCACGCGGCCGAGCGCCGCCGCCAGCGCCGCACGCCGGAAGTCGCCGCCTTCTGCCGACCACGCATGCGCATAGGGCCCGGTATGCACCTCGCAGATATCAAAACCCGCCTCCACGGCCGCCTCGACTTGCCCCGGCTCCGCGTCGATAAACGCGCTGACCAGCATGCCCCCGTCCCGTAGCGTCGCGACGACGTCACGCATCCGAGCGAGCTGGCCCGCGACATCCAGCCCGCCCTCGGTCGTCACCTCGTTGCGGCCCTCGGGCACCAGCATCGCCGTGTGCGGACCGATCCGCCGGGCGATCCCGATCATCTCGTCCGTCGCCGCCATCTCGAAGTTCAGCTTGACCTTCACCAGCGGCTTGAGCAGCTCGACATCGCGGTCCTGGATGTGCCGGCGGTCCTCGCGGAGGTGCACCGTGATCCCGTCCGCTCCGCCCAGCTCCGCCTCGTGCGCCGCCCGCACCGGGTCGGGCTCGCCGAACCGGTGCAGCGCGTCGGCCCCGATATCCCGATACCGCGCCTGCCGCACCGTCGCGACGTGATCGATATTCACCCCGAGCTGCACCGGCCGCCGCGTCGTCATGCCGCAAGTCTACTCGCCCGGCCGCCGCTCACACGGCCGCGTGCTTCGGCTCCTCGCCGTCGAGCACCCGCCACACGTCGCGCACCACCCAGCTCATCGCCCGCTTCGCGCTCGCCGTCGCGCCCGCGATGTGCGGGCTCAGGTGCACGTTGGCGATCTCCAGCAGCGGGCTGGTCGGCACGATCGGCTCGCGCTCGTGCACGTCCAGCATCGCGCACGCACCGGGGTGCTCGACCATAAACTCCGCGCACGCCACCGGCTCGACCACGAAGCCCCGGCTCGTGTTGATGAACACGACGTCCGACTTCATCCGCCCGAACGCGTCCATCGCCAGCAGGTGCCGGTTGCCGGGCCGGCCGTCGACGTGCACGCTGATCACGTCCGCCGTTTCGCACAGCGCCCGCAGCGGGACCTGCTTCCCGCACCCCTGCCCGCGCGGCTCGAGATCCGTGTAGACCACAAGCATGCCCAGCGACCGGGCGACGTCGGCAACCCGCGAGCCGATCCGGCCCATGCCGACGACGCCCATCGTCAGATCCGCGAGCTGCCGCGGCGCGATCAGATCGTTCCGCAGCGACTGCCATGCCGCCAGATCGCCCAGCGGCGTGTCGAGAAACACCCGCGGCCGCAGCGCGTCGAGCATCATCGCCACGACATATTCGACCACCGCGGCCGTGTTCGCGCCGGGCGTGTGGACCACCCGCACGCCGCGGGCGCCGCACGCCGCGAGATCGACGTTGTCCAGCCCGACCCCCGCGCGGCCGACGACGCTCAAGCTGGGCGCGCGCTCGAGCATCGCCGCGTCGACTTCCGTGTACGTCCGGATGACAAGCCCGTACGCCGCGGCGAGCAGCAGGTCGAAACCGGTTTCGTCAGAGCCGCAGCGGACCAGCTCACAGCGCTCCGACAGCCACGCGGCCGCGTCCGCGTCGAGGTCCTCGGTCTGGATCACCAATGGGCGATCGCCCGTCATGCGCCGCCGATCAGCAGTCGTTCCGGTCGGCGGCGTCATCATCGCCGCCGCACTCGGCCGGCTCGATCACCGCGCTCATCGGGCCCGCCGAACGCTGCATCAGCGGGTCGGGGCCGAAGCTGTGGATCTGCTCGGCTTTGAGCTCGGCCAGCTCGCGGTGCGTCGTCATGCAGACCGCCCGTCCGTCCGCATCGACCGTCTTCGCAAGCTCGTACGCCCGCTCGATCGAGACGCCGAAGATCGTCTGCATCATCCGCATCACGTACTCGTACGTGTGGTCGTCGTCGTCGAGCAGGATCACACGCCAGGGCACCGGCTGCTCACGCTCGGACTCGGGCACCGGCCGGACACGCGGCCGGACGACCATCGACCCCGCGCCGCCCTCCGGCGAGGATCCGAAGCCAAATCCAAGGCCAGGCCCAAAACCCGACTCGTCCCAGCCGGTCCCGTCGGAGCCCGCCTGATCCATGGCAGACGGTTCGAACGTATTGCACCCCTCGCTCATGGCAGAATTCTACCCCCACAAGGCGTCAATTGGTCCCAAAAACGATCGGACACCCGAAAATAACGCCCGGAAGCGGCCCCCGCCGATACAGGTGTCACGCAAGGAAGCACCCGGTGCATCCCGCTCAGCGATCGAACGCAGGAGACCAGACCATGAACAAAGGTGAACTGATCGACCACGTCGCCAACGAGATGGAGTCGACCAAGGCAGACGCCGCCCGCGCCATCGACGCCGTGATCGCCGCGATCACCGAAGGCGTCCGCGAGAAGGACAAGGTTGTCATCACCGGCTTCGGCACCTTCCAAAAGAAGCTCCGCGCTCAGCGGCAGGGTATCAACCCAGCCACCAAGAAGCCGATCAC
>JBCDEF010000161.1:0-6298 GCA_039179915.1 Planctomycetota bacterium
CATCGATGCCGTGCGTCGAACCCTCACGACCCAGGCCCGACTGCTTGATCCCGCCGAACGGAACGGCGTCGCCCGTGATCGCCACCTCATTCACCCCGACCATGCCGTACTCGAGTGCCTCGGCAACGCGCCACTGCCGTGCTGCGTCGGCTGTGTAGATGTAGGACGCGAGCCCGGCGTCCGTCTCGTTGGCCAGCCGGACCGCCGCGGCCTCGTCGGCGAAGCGGTAGACCACCGCGATCGGGCCAAAGATCTCCTCGCGGAAGATGCGCATCGAGGGCTCGGCATCGACAAGCACAGAGGGGGCAACGAAACTGCCGGGCCCCTCGAACGCCGGGCGGTCGAGCAGCTCGGTCGCGCCAGCGGCGACCGTCTCCGCGTGCAGCTCGGTGAGGCGATCAGCCGCCGACTTGCTGATCATCGGACCGATGTCGACCCCCGGCTCCGTCCCCGGCCCGACCCGCAACGCCCGGACGCACTCCACAAACCGCGAGACAAACGCGTCCTGCACACTATCATGGACCAACAGGCGGTTTGTGCAGATGCAGGTCTGCCCGCCGTTGCGGAACCTCGAGGCAATCGCCCCATTGACCGCGCGATCCAGGTCCGCGTCGTCGAAGACGATCAGCGGCGCGTTGCCGCCGAGCTCCATCGAGGTGCGTTTGACCGTGCCTGCCGCGAGCTCGAGCAGGTGCGTGCCGACACGCGTCGAGCCCGTGAATGTCAGCTTGCGGACGAGCGGGTGCGTCGCAAGCACGCGGCCGACCTCGGCGGGCTCACTCGAGGTCACTACGTTCAGCACGCCGTCGGGCACGCCCGCTTGCTGAGCAAGCTCGGCCAACGCGAGAGCGCACAGCGGTGTGTCTTCTGCCGGCTTGACAACCGCAGCACACCCGGCCGCGAGCGCCGGGGCGACCTTTCGGGTGATCATCGCCACCGGGAAGTTCCACGGTGTGATCGCCGAAACCACCCCTACAGGCTGCCGCAGCGTCAGCAGCCGGCGGCCGTCGGACGGCGATGCGAGGATCTCGCCGGCGATCCGCGGGGCCTCTTCCGCAAACCAGCGGACGAACGACGCCCCATAGTCGACCTCGGCGAGCGACTCCGCGAGCGGCTTGCCCTGCTCGGCGGTCATCAGCGCCGCGAGGGCCTCGCGGTGCTCGGTCAGCAGGTCGTACCAAGCCAGCAGCACCTCTGCCCGCCGACGCGCAGTGAGTGCCGCCCACGCGGGCATCGCATCGGCGGCAGCGTGAACCGCGAGCTCGGCCGTTTTGGCGGTCGCGTCGGCGCATGCGGCGATCGTCTCGCCGGTCGCCGGGTCTTGGACCCGGAATCGCCGGCCGTGCTCGGGCTCAATCCACGACCCGCCGACGAAACAGCCCTCACGAACAAGCGCTGTTGTGGCTTCCGGGAGAGAGATGGTGTGCTCCGGTTCGTCTCGCGTCATAACAAGCGAGGATAGTCCAGAACGCAACAAGCCCCTGCAACGCAGAGGCTTGTCATCAAGCGAGGCGGACGGGACTCGAACCCGCAACCACCGGATCGACAGTCCGGGACTCTAACCAATTGAGCTACCGCCCCAAGTTGTCGCCGACACTGTCGGCCGTGGACCCCAAACATAGCCGGGGCGTTCTGCAAGTCAAGCGGACGGGCCGGCGGTGCGTCGCGAAACCGCCGGCTGTGCGGATCGCGAGGGTACCAAGACGCGGCTACCTCGGGAGCTGGACCCGGCCGGTCTCTTGGAGCGCGATCGGGTTTCCGGACTCGGGGCTGACCTTCGTCGCGGCGATGTACATCAGCGCGGTCGCGGCGCCGAGGGCAAGGACCGCGAAACAGAGCAGGCCGGAGTAGACATCCAAGCCGCCGCGTTTGGCCCGGCGTCCGCCGGGCATGTTCATGCCGAACTGACTCATGATCCGTTGCTCCCGTTCGAGAATTCGTTGCGTGTGTGCCTGCTTGGGCTCAGCCGCCGAGGCTGCTGAGCACGACATCACCCTCGCGGACCTCGACGCCGTTGCGGCCGAGGACATCGACGCGGCCCACGGCGGACTGGATGTCGGTCTGCACGATCACCAGGTCGGCGAGCCAGCGGTCCTCGCGGGTGATGAACAGCTTGCTGTTCTGGCGGACGCGGTCGCGTGAGCCGAGGTTGATCTCGGCGAACCGCTGACCGTTGACCTCACGGACCGCGCTGACGCGGCCGATCACGGGCGGGCCGCTGATGGCCGTCGGCGTGCCAGAGGGGCCACCGGCGAGAGTGGTGCTGGCGGTGCCATCGATCTGGGCCTGCAGGTCGGCGATCGTCACCTCAAGAGCCCGCTTTGTCTGGTTGAGGATCTCGTTCTCGGTCTCGATGTCGTTGAGCCGAGCGAGCAGGTCGATGTTCTGCTCGCGGATGTTCAGGTTCTGCTCGCGAAGGGCCCGAACCTCGCTTGTCAGCGTCTCGACGATCGCGGCTTGGGTGTCGGTCGTCTTGCCGAGATCGCCGATCTGCCGCTTGACCTGCGCGGCGCTGTCGGTGGCTTCCTTGGCGCGGATCTCGAGGGTGGTCAACTCGCCCTCGAGCCGGGCCAGGTCGCTGTTGAGGTCGGCGATGGTCTCGTCCCGGCCGCGGAGCTGGGACTCCATCCGCGAGGCCTGCTCGGCGAACTGGCTGCTCTGTGTTTCATAGAGAGCATTGGCTGCGTCCGCCTCGGCGACCTTGTCGCTCAGGGCGCTGACGAAGCTGTCCGCGTTCAGTGCGTACACCGAGGTCAACGCCGCGAGGGCGAGCGACAGAACCGCGGCGAATACGACCAGGATCTTCGTGATGATGTGCACTGCTGAGCCTCGCTGCTGTCCGGTTGCCGGTCTGGATCGCTGGCACGATCGCGGTCCGATGCCAGCGGCCGAAATGCTGTTCTCTCATCCGCCACGAACCAACGCCGGGGCCGTGCGACACCGGCTATCCGCTCGCGCTTCTCGCCGCCGTAGGGCATGGCTCAAGCCGTTGCGGGCCGGATGGGCGTGGCGCCGATCCTGCGGAGGGGGCTACGCCCTCGGCGATCCCGCTCGGCCCGCCGTGGCTCCGCGAGATCGTGGTGTTCCGGGCAGCCTCCCGCTCCCGGTCCGCAGTGTAGCGGGGATGGATCCGGTTGTCGCTTCAATAGAGCCAACCCGGCGAGGTCCCGCGCTCGGGCAGAGCCGGCCCTCCGCAGCGGATCGGCCGCCCGCGGGCCCACCTCACGGCCGAAACAGCCCTGACTATCGGGTCCGCGAGTTCCCGGTCAAACTCTTGAGCACCCCCGAGGCGGCTGCGACCCGGACCAGGCCGACACGGTCATTCATCAGCACCCGGAGCTTGGGCAGGTCTTCGACACGGCCCGAGAGGCCGTAAATCGCGGCCGCATCAGCGCGGAGGGCAAACCGCTGGGCCTCCCAGAGCTGATCGGCGATAAACCACCCGCCGCGGTCGCCGAGTTTGGCCATCGAGATCGCGATGGCGGCCTGGATTTCGGCCGGCAGGGTCTCGCCGGCGGGCCCGGTGGCCTCGGAGAGCTGCGCAAGCCGGCCTCGCATCGCGCGATCGCCCAGCTCGCCGACGATCTGCACCGCCAGGGCGGTCGCTTCAAGATCGCTCGGCGAGGCGGGGTAGAGCGCCGCGCGGATCGGCCCGAGCTGCCCCTCGTCGCCCAGCTTGACGAGCGCTTCGGAGATCTGCAACTCAACGACCCGCCGCTCGAGGGACGAGGCGCGGTTCATCTGCCGGGCCGCTGCCTCTTTCAGGTCCGCGATATGCGTCGCGTCGCCCAGCTCGCCGGCCAGCAGCGCCGCGTGGCCCCGCAGGCCAGGCTGCTCGGTCTGCAAGAGCGCATCACGGATCTCGGTCGACTCGGCCGCAGCGCCCATCGCACGGAGGGCGTACTCGGCCGAGGCCCGCACGAACGGCGACTCGTCTTCGAGCATCGCGACCAAGGCCGCGGCGTGATCCGAGACACCGGCACGCCCCACCGCCACCGCTGCGATCGAACGAACGCCCAGGTTCTCATCGGTCAGCCCCCGGGCGGCGACCGCGGCCAGAGTGGCCGGCGCCGCTTCGAGCGCTTCGTACGCGTTGGCCCGCATCTGCGGATCGCCGGCCTGGGTGGCGTCTTCGAGCAGGTCGATCGCCTGGCGGACAGCAGCGTCGCGCACGGAGCGGTCCGCGTACCTCGTCCGCAGCTCTTCTGGCGAGAGACGCAGCTCACGCGCAGCGTCGATCGTCCGCACCGCCACCGTGCCCCGCCGCTCGACCGCGACCGGGTCGCTCGCGCACCCGGCCAGCACCCCCAACGCCACGCCAGCCCCGACCACCGCCAGCCATCTACTCGTCATCGTCCGTTCCCTCCTCGTCCGCCGTCACGGGTTCGCGACCGCCGCGGCGCGCTCCCCGGACCGCGCCCGCGACCGACAACGCGACCGCCAGCACCGCGCAGACCGCCCCGGGCACCTCACCGACGGCAGCGTAGACCGTGCCCCCGCCGCCGATCGAGACCTCCGCCGCCAGCACGCCCTCAACCCCCGCCCCGAGCGAGGCCCGCACCCGGCCGTCCCGATCGATCACGGCCGAGAACCCGGTGTTGGCCGAGCGGACCATCGGCAGCGCATGCTCCACGCAGCGCCACCGGCCCATCAGCAGGTGCATCGCCCGGCCGGCATGGAACCGGCCGAACCATCCGTCGTTCGTGACCACCACCAGCAGCTCGACCTTTTCGTCCGCCCGCACGAGCGATCGCACGACCGGCGCCATGCTCGATTCGAAGCAGATCGGTGTCGCGACGTGGACATCGCCGCTGGGCGTGGGCACGACCAGCGCCCTCGGCTCGCCGCCCCGATCGAGGCCGAAGTCGAACCCGGACGCACCCAGGCCGATCCGCAGCACGATGTCGCGGAGCCAGGGGAACGCGTCGATATACGGCAGCGTCTCGCCGAACGGCGTTGGGCGGAGCTTGTCGTAGCGGGGCTGGGTCACCGCGCCGCCCGCGAGCAGATACAGGCTGTTGTACGTCGCGTCGGCGGCGAGCACCTCGCCGTCGGGCGACGGCTCGAGCCGGAGGCCCTCGCGTGTGAGCGAGCCGATCAGGATGCTCCGGCCCAGGGCGCGCTGCGTGTCGAGCAGGGCATCGCGGAAGCCGTTGACACCGGAGCCGAACATCGCCGCCGCCCGTTCCGCACCGTCGTCATCGAGCGCGAGGCCCTGAAAGACGGTCTCGGGCGTGATGATCACATGGGCCCCGGCCTCGGCGGCCTGCTCGATCAGGCGGAGCAGGTCGATGAAATCCCCCCGGACCTGCTCACGAGTCGGGGCGATCTTGTTGTTCTGCGCGACGTTGGTCTGAACGGCCGCGACCGGGACCGCGCGGCCCGAGGGCCCGCCCGGCCGGACAAGAAGCCCCGCCGAAATCGCGCCGGCGAGCACGGCCGTCGCGATCCAGCCTGTCCGCATCGACCGCCGCGCCTCGGGCAGCCGCTCGCGCGCCCCGACCGCGATGCCCGAAACGGCCACGACAAGCCAGGACACGGCATACACACCGCCGACCGATGCCGAGCGGGCGAGCGGCAGGAACTCGATCATCGGCTGCCCCGCGAGGAACCAGGCGTAGCCCCCGAACAATATCTCGCCGCGGATGAACTCCAGCCCGACCCAGATCGTGGGGATCACGAGCGCCGCGGCGGCGCCGCCGGTTGCTCGGCGGGCCAGCGAGAGCCCGACGACGGCCAGCATCGGCCAAACCGCGAGGTAAGCGATCAACGGGAAGACGCCGGCGAACGAGACATCGCGGACCCAGGCGTGGTGCACGGCCCACAGCGGGACGGTGCCGACGCCCACCGCGAGCCCGGCGAGCCAGCGACGCGGGGCCGTCCAGCCGATCCAGACGATCGGCAGCGGCGCGAGCAGGCCCGCGTACCACGCCAGCGGCCCGAGCATCGCCATGGATGACGCTCCCGCGAACGGCCAGGGGAACGCGAGCAGCCAGAACGACGCGGCGGCCAGCCCGGCCAGCAGACCCCGGCCGATCGTGCTCGTTCGGCTGGTCGCTGCGTGCGTCATGCGTCAGGGTGGGCGGCAGCCGCCTAGCGGCCGGCGAAGTCGATGATGCGGGCGATCTCGGTCCGCAGGTCTTCCCGCTTGACGACCCGGTCGACCATGCCGCACTCGCGGAGGAACTCGGAACGCTGGAAGCCCGGCGGCAGGTCCTGGCGGATGGTCTGCTTGATCACCCGCGGCCCGGCGAAGCCGATGAGCGCTTTGGGCTCGGCGAGGATCACATCGCCGAGC
>JBCDEF010000162.1:0-6268 GCA_039179915.1 Planctomycetota bacterium
AACTCGAGCATCGTGAACTCGGGGTTGTGCTGGGTCGACAGCCCTTCGTTCCGAAAGTTGCGGCCGATTTCGTACACCCGCTCAAAGCCGCCCACGATCAAACGCTTGAGATACAGCTCGGGCGCGATGCGCATGGACAGGCCCAGATCCAGCGCGTTCATGACAGTTGTAAACGGCCGCGCCGCCGCCCCGCCCGCCATCGGCTGCAGCATCGGCGTCTCGACCTCGATGTAGCCCCGCTCGGTCATCACCCGCCGCGCCTCGGCGACGATCTTCGACCGCAGCCGGAACGTCCGCATCGACTCCGGGTTCGCGTACAGATCGACGTACCGCTTGCGGTAGCGTGTCTCGACATCGCTCAGCCCGGCCCACTTCTCGGGCGGCGGCGCCAGGCTCTTGGCAGCAAGCTCCAGCTCGGTCACCCACAGCGTCACCTCGCCCTTGCGGGTTTTCATGAGCCGGCCGCGCGCGATCACCAGGTCGCCCAGATCCAGCGCCGTCTTGGCGAGCGCAAAAGACGCCTCGTCGCAGTCGGCCTTGCTCAGCGCGATCTGGAACGACTCGCGCGAGTCGTCGCGCAGGTTCATCCAGATCAGCTTGCCGCCCGGCCGGCGGAGCATCACCCGGCCGGCGACGACGGCCTCCGGCCGCGTGTCCTGGTCGTCGCCCGTGGCCGCCCCCTCGCGCTCGCCGAAGGCGGTGTCGGCCGCTTCGTCGTACGCCGCAAACGCATCCGCCAGCGGCACGATCCGCTCGGCGAGTGCTGTTTTGCCGCCGTAGGGCCGGAACCCGAGCCCGGCCGCGGTGTCTCGGTTTTCGCGCCGCTGGGCTTCGAGGTGGTGAACATCGGTCTCGGCCGCGGCTGTCGGTGATTCGTCTCGCATGCCGCAGTCTAGATACGGCGTCCGCCGCTCTTCCCACGACCGGAACGGGAGCAAGAGCCGGCCTAGCGGATGAACCGCGTGCAGACGCGTGCCGCCGCCTCGCGTGCCTCTGGCGTAAGCCGGTCCAGCACCGGATCGAGGACCGTTGCCCGGATCACTCTCGGGCCATTCTTGGACACGTGCCAGAGCGGGTCGTTCCAGCCGCGGTCCTCGACGCCGCGCTGCAGCGCGAGCGCGTCGATCGACTCGAACAGCTCGCGCACCGGCAGCTCCGTGTCGCCCTCGGTCCACCGCCGGGCGACGAGCAGCGCCAGGGGCACGGCGACGCCCCGCGTCGCGTCCAGCACCGGGTCGTACCGCCATGCCTCGTCGTCCAGGCCGAACGACGCGTGGTCGGCGAGGAACCGCACGGCCGCGCCGGGCCACTCGCCGCCGAGCCGGCACGCCGCGTCGATGATGTCCAGGCAGGTCCCGCCGTCGGGCTCGGTATCTTTGTTGTTCGAGAACGCGGCGTGTCTCGCGCAATCGGCCAGCAGCACCGACGCGAAGAACATCTCCGTCGTCAGCGGCGTGCCCGGGCGATCGCCGCCGTCTTTCCGAGCATACGACGGCCGCTCGCGCTTGCTGAACCAGTTGCCGTGCCTAGCCAGCGTGAGCGCCTCTTCGATCCAGCCGTGGTCTTTCTCGGGCCAGGCTTTTGTCGAGAGGAAGACCCGGACCGTGTTCATCGACCCCTCATACGACGGTGCGTCGGACTCGACGATCGAACGCAGCGTCTTCGAGTCCTTGCGGAGCCTGGCGATGACCAGGTCACGGAGAGGATCCTCGGCCGGCCCGCACCCCCCGAGCGCCGCACGGAGCCTCGTCAACGGTTCCTGGTCGTCGGCCGCCCCCCGCATGATCGCCCCCTGATCGGTTATCCAGCCGGCTGAATCGCAACCGCCGCCCCGTTCGTACTCTATCAGTACACGGAGGGCTCCCAGTGACACGCCGCCACGGCCAACGCGCCTTTACTCTGATCGAGCTGCTGGTGGTCATCTCGATCATCGCGCTGCTCATCGGCATCCTCCTGCCCGCGCTCGGCTCCGCCCGCGAGGCCGCCCGCAGCACCAAGTGCCTGGCCAACCTCCGTGGCATCGGCCAGGGCGTCATGCTCTACTACAACCAGTCCGACCTGCTGCCCAACGTCGGCGCTCTGACCGACCCCGACGGCAACGACAACGACATCGCGCTGCTCGAGGTGCTGGCCGAGTTTGTCGACGCCCCCACCCCTCGCCGCGAGTTCGAGGACGACCCCGGGTCGCCCTGGCTGGTCGAGGACCCGTGGAAGTGCCCGAGCGACCGCGAGAGCGCCGACGCGGCCGCGAACTTCCAGGCCGTCCACGAGACGTTCGGCGTCAGCTACGAGTACGTGCCCGGGCAGATCCTGTTTGTCACCGAGATCTTCCTGCTCTTCCCCCGTGGCAACGACTCGGCGCAGGCCGCGATCACCCGCGGCCTCGAGCGCCGCGACTGGCCGCTGCTGATCGACGCCGACGACTGGCACCCGGGCCGCGTCGGGCGGAACAGCCTGTACTTCCCGGACATGCGGGCGGCCGAGTATGAGGAGCCGCCGGAGCGCGAATTCGTCGATTTCCTCGAAGAGATCGCGCCGCGGACAGGCGGAGGCATCGGCGGATGAACGACCAACCGAACGGCCAGCAGAACCTGCCATCGCTGATCGACGAGCTCGAGGCCGCGCCCGCCGGGGCCGCGCACTCGAAGAAGCCGCTCTCGCCCGCGGCCAAAAAGAAGCTCCGCGCCGTCGGCGGCTCGGCGCTCGGCCTCGCGCTCGGCGCTGGGCTCATCTGGGGACTGCTCGCGATCCTGCCCACGCCGATGCCCGACTACGAGACCGGCGATATCGACGACATCTTCAGCTACACACTGCTCACCGCCGACTTCAACAACCTGCCGGTCGAAGAGCGCGTCGACCTGATCGGCCAGGTGATCAAGCGCGTCGAGAGCATGGGCGCCGACGACGGGTCGGTCCTCGCCGCCTTCGCCGCCGGCATCATGGGCGAGGCCCGTGACCAGCTCGAAGAAAACGCCGCCACGCTCGTCATCGACATGTGGGACGTCTACGCCCCGGGCTACGCGAGCCTGCCCGCCGATGCCGACCGGGAGCAGTTCCTGGCCGACGCGGTCGTCGGTATGACCCGGCTCTTCGAACGCCTCGACGGCGACCCGACCGAGCGCAGCGACGAAGAACTTCTCGCCCGCGCCCGCCGCCAGGCCGAGCGCGACCAGGAGGTCTTCGCCGACCCCGACCGCGGCCCCAGCGCCGCCGGCGTCGGCCGGTTCATGAGCCTCATGCAGCGCGAGGTCGGCGACCGCGCATCACCCCACCAGCGCGCCCGCATCAGCGAGCTGACCCGAGACATGACCCGCTACCTCCGCGGCGAACCCCTCGGCGGCGGGGGGTGAAGGCGTCGGAGCCTCAGCACTTTGTATCTCGCGCGGGTGCCACGGCTTGACCGTCTTCGGCAAGCCGTGCAGCGGGAGAGTGTCATCGCACGGGTTGCCCTCCGGGTCAACCCGTGGCACCCGAAGTTCAGCTACTCCCCCACCCCCAGGTCTTCCTTTGTAAACAGCCGCTCGAACCGCACGCCCGCGCTCTTCATGTTTTCTGCCGCGCCCTCGCCCCGGTCGATCGCCGCGATGACGGCCACGATCTCCGCCCCCTGCTCGCGCACGGTCTCGCAGGCTTCCAGCGCCTGGCCCGCGGTCGTCGCCACGTCTTCGAGCAGGATCACCCGGTCGCCGTCGTTCAGCTCGCCCTCGAGCTGCTTGGCCGTGCCGTAGTCCTTCTTCTGGTTGCGGATGAACACCGTCGGATGCCCGGTGACCAGGCTTGTCGCCGTGACCAGCGGGATGCCGCCGAGCTCGGCCCCGGCCAGCCGCGTGACCGATGAGGTCTCCGCTTCGATCGAGCGAACGGTCTCGGCGAACAGCTCGGCCACCGGGCCCAGCGTCTCGGGCCGCGTGCTGAAGCGGTACTTGTCGAGGTAGTACGAGCTCGTCCGCCCGCTCCGCAGCGTAAACGTGCCCCGCAGCAGCGAGAGCTCGGCGATCTTGGCGGCCAGTTCGGTTCTGTTCGTCGGCTTGCTGGTGCTCATACCGGACCGTATCCGTGTGCCCCGCTGCAATCATCCCGCCCCGGCCGCGTTGAGCCCGCAGAAGGAGCCCCCGCCATGGCCATCATCCTCGTTGTGCTCGCCTCGCTGCTCGCTCTGCCAACAGTGAGTCAGCCCGAAGCCCAGCCCGAACAAGAATCCCTGCTCGGCGGCCCGGCCATCGAAGCCGCCGCCGAACGCCCCACGCTCGTCGAGCGCGACTACGAGGGAAAGCTCCGGCCGCTTGAGCGGCGGGCCGAGTATCTGGCCGTCGGGCTGCTCGGCCTGACCGACGCGGAACGGGCCGATGCCGACGCGATCATCGAAGAGCGGGCCGCGCTCGCCGACTCGATCGTCTTCGACAACCTCAGCCTGCTGACCGAACTCCAGGCCGCTCGCTCGGGCGGCGACGAACGCGCGGGCTGGCTCGGCGGCGACCGCGACCTGCGACGCCGCGTGCTCGAAACCGTTCGGCCGATGATGGCCCAGGAGCCCATGGCCGACCGCATCGCCGATGCGCTGCCCGCCGAAGCCCGCAACGAATACCGCCGGCTGGTCGACGAATACAACGAAGCATTCAACGCCGCGCAGTCCGATCGCCAAGCCCAGCGGCCCGCCGGCCGCGAAGGGGCTCGGCGCGGCATCCGCACGGGCGGCCAACGGTTCGCCGAAACGCGACAGCGGCTCCGAGCCGTCGGCCAAGAGATCAAGTCCGCCTACGAACGCGGCGCCTCCGCCCGCCAGGCCGATCTCGAATCGTTCCTGAGTACGCTCGAGCTCCGCCCCGAACAGGAGGGCGAGGTCCGCGAGATCATCCGCCGCGGCTTCGAGCAGTCGATCGATAGCAAGCCCACCCAGGAGCAGCGGGCCGCGGTCATCCGCGAAGTCATCGAAAAGCTCGATCCCGACCAGCGCCGCCGGCTGAACGAACGCCTGATGGACGCCCGCCGCGGCTGACGCGACAGGAGTAATGTTGCACCCACCGGAACCATCCGCGATCCTGCGGGTCTGAAGGAGAAAGGTTCTTTAGACACATGCAGGAGAGCAGCGATGACACAGAACAGGCCCGGCTTCACGATCGTTGATGTCCTGGCGGCCGCGGCGATCGTCTCCGTCGCGGGTGCGGCCGCGCAGCCGGTCTTCAATGTCAACCGCGGCGCCGGCTTCAACGCCGCCAACGAAGCCAACCATCGCGAGCTGGCCGTCCGCCAGCACGTCTTCATGCTCGACAACGACAATCAGTTCGCTGGCCCCAATGTCACCGGCTGGCCCGGCATGCAGGGCGTCCCGATCGACGGCGGCCGCTTCGTCGGCAACACATCCGCAACAACCCCCGTCGAGCAGCACGATTTCATCTCGCCGCTGTTCGGCGACGACCTCGGTTTCAGCCCCAACCGCGCGCTGCGGTTCATGCAACTGCTCGAACGCTTCCGCGACCCCGCCCAGCGCCGGTTCAACGACGAGTTCTTTTTCGGCGACGACACACCCGACCTGGCCGACTTCGAAGCCATCCTCGATATCGGCGGCCGGTTCCGCGCGACCAGCTACCTTTCGCCCGCGACCTTCCACTACTGGGGCACGCCCCGCGGCGGGTTCGACCCCGACAAGGGCGGCGTCGTCCCCAGCGACGAAGACGCATGGCAGCAAGAGTTCGGTGGCGTCCCGTACAACTGGGGCGGCCCGATCGCAACGCAGATCGAGACACCCCGCGACTACCGCCCGCGGCTCGACAACGTCGGCACGTCGCTGGCCGACAAGGCCCTGCTCGCCGACGGCTCGCGGTTCCTCGAGCCCGACACCGGCATCGTCGACATCCAGGTCGATCCGGCACCTCGGCTCTTGGGCAACTTCACCCACGGCTTCCTCTCCGCCGAGACCGAGTCCAGCTACGGCCGGCTCCGCGGCGACGGCTCCAATGTCCGCCTCTCCGCACGCCGCATCGGCGGCAAGACACTCGGCGACGCCGTGATGTATGTCACCTTCTTCGACGGCTCGACCCGGGCCGTGCGGGTCGGCGACGCCAAGGCCCGCCCCGACTGGTGGGCCCCCACCGGCAGCGAGTGGGTCGGCCTTCAAGACATCGCCCCCGAGGCCGCGAGCCAGTACGAGGTCGGCGACCGGCTGCCCTGACCACCCGCTTCCGGCCGGGCCGCGGCCCCCCGGGGCACCCGCTGCAACCCGCTCGCCCGTCGACGGTTGGGATGGGTCTACCCTTGCGTTCGATCGCAA
>JBCDEF010000163.1:0-6208 GCA_039179915.1 Planctomycetota bacterium
CGATCCGGCCGCGCTCGGCCGGCTCTCGAAATACGCCGACACGCTGACCTTCGAGTTCGAGAGCATCCCGCCCCACGCGCTCCGGCTGGCCGCCGACCGCTTCGAGCGTGTGCGCCCTGGGGTCGCCAGCCTGCTCGCGGCCGCGGACCGGCTCGACGAACGCCGCGCCCTGCAAGCCGTCGGCATCCGCGTGGCACCATTCGCCCCGGTCGATCGCGAGAGCGACCTGCCCGGCGCGATCGAAACCGTCGGGCTGCCCGCGATCCTCAAACGGCGGACCGGCGGCTACGATGGCAAGGGCCAGACAAGTCTCAACAGCGCCGACCAGGCCGCCGATGCGTGGGCGGCGATCGGCCGATCGCCCGCGATCCTCGAACGCCGCATCGATTTTGTCCGAGAGCTCTCGGTTGTTGTCTGCCGGAGCGAGCACGGAGCAACCGCTCGGTACCCGATCGTCGAGAACGAACACCGAAGCGGTATTCTGGTTCGTTCGACGGCGCCCGCTGTTGTTTCGACCGAGCTTGCGCGCGTCGCGGGCGATTGGGCGACCGGCCTGGCCGATTCGCTCGGGCACATCGGCGTGCTGACGCTCGAGCTCTTCGAGACACCACAGGGGCTGATCGCCAATGAGTTCGCACCGCGTGTGCACAACTCGGGCCACTGGACGATCGAGGGCGCCGCGGTCTCGCAGTTCGAGAACCACGCGCGGGCCGTTCTCGGGCTGCCGCTGGGCCCGACCGACGCGGTGTCGTGCTGCGTGATGCAGAATCTGATCGGCTCGGTGCCCGACCGGGCGGAGGTGTTGGCCGTGGCCGGCGCGCGCCTGCACGACTACCGCAAAGCGGCGAAGCGTGGCCGGAAAGTCGGTCATATCACGTGCTCGGGGCCGACGCCGGCGGCGGCCGCGGCGGTCGCCGACCAGATCGAGACCCGGACGCCGCGCGACGGGTACACTTGGTCCGCGCCACCTTAGCTCAGCTGGTAGAGCAGCGGTTTTGTAAACCGCAGGTCGCCGGTTCGATCCCGGCAGGTGGCTCTTCGGCCCTGATCTCGTCCGCCTCTCTGGGGTATACGGGCAGCAGCCATCAGAACCGGGCTCATGCGCATCACGAAAGAGATCGGAACGCGGCGCTGGCCACGCGAGACACCGGCCGGTACGCTGGGCGCATGACACGACCCGCACCGTTCACAAGCCTCCCCGGGGTGCTGCTCGCCTGCATCACCCTGCTCACGGCATCGGCAGCCGCGCAGTCCGCCGACATTGTGATCCTCGGCGACTCGTGGGGCAACCGGCTCTCGCTGCCGCTGCTCGGCAGCCTCTCGGACGCCGGGCTCGGCGAGACAGCCGTGCTTAACGCCGCCTTCGAGGGCGAACGGGCGGACGACCTGGCCTCGAACGACCCGGCCTTCGGGCTGCCCTACATCGCCGATGTGCTCGCGGCCAACCCCGAGACCACGCTCGTCCACCTCTCGATCGGCGGCAACGACCTTTTCGACGGGATCCTGTTCATCAACAACGACGCAATCGTCAACAGCTTGCTCAGCCGAGTCGTTGGGGACACCGAGACGATCGTGCGCGAGATCCTCCTGCTTCGCCCGGAGGCCGAGGTGTACCACACCGGCTACGACTTCCTCCGGCCGATCCTCTTCTTCAGCCCCGCCCGCGTCAACGAGGTCATGCTCGACCTCGATGCCCGGCTCATCGCTCTCGCCGACACGATCCCGGGCTACACCTACGAGGGGTTCTACGGGTTCGCGCAGCTCACGTTCGGCATCCCCGAGCTCGGCATCCCGCCCGGGGACCCGTCGCTGCCGCGGCTCGACCTGCCGAGCCCGGCGTCGACGTTTGTTGACGAGATCCACTACACGCCGGCCGTCTACCGCGTGATGGCCGACGAGCTTGTCGAACGGTACTACGAGCCAAGGCTCACAGCCGACTGCCTCGCGGACGTCAACGGCGACGGCGAAGTCGACGGCGGCGACTTTTTTGCATGGGTCGCCGCCTTCAGCGCCGGGCTTCCCGAAGCCGAGCAGAATGGCGACGGCCTGATCGATGAGAGCGACTTCTTCGCCTGGGTTGTGAACTTCGGACAGGGCTGCTGATCGGCCGCGATCAGCCGTCGGTCGGCGTATCGGCCTCTGCCGGTTGGCCCTGCTGCTGTGATTCGAAGCAGTTTCGGAACCCGCAGTCGGGCCGCGGCTTCTCGAGGAGCATGTAGAGCGCGTTGTTGACGAACGTGGGGTGCCGCGTGAGCATCATGTGGTCCGCTGGAACGAACGTGACCGCTTCCCAGCGGATAGGCGTGAGCACACGGGGCTGATCGCGGCGCCAGGTCCGCTCGTCCATCAGGGCGCTCGAGCGGAGCACGGTGCCGTCGCCGTAGTCGTACTCGGTGACCTCGATGCTTCGGTCGCGCACGATCGCTCGGCACGGCGTCATGACGCCATCGCCCGCAAAGAGCAGCTTGGCAACCGTCGGCGGAGCGTCACGAGGAAGGTCCATCGCCGCGTGGAACCGCTTGGTCTCGTCCAGACACAGCGCGGTGTGCTCGAACGCGGCCGACTCCCGCTTGGCCTTCGTGTCCAGCGCGGGGTACATGCGGCCGATCGCTTCGTCTGATTCCTCGGACATCAGCCCCCAGCGGTTGCGCGCCCAGAGCTCCGGGTCCATGTAGTCGCCCACGGGCGTGCCGTCGGGCATGTCGAACGCCTCGTGGCGGACACGCGGCAGCAGCTGGTAGATCGAGGGCATGGTGCACAGCGTGGCCGGCGGGTACGCGGGCGTCGCCGGCGACGCCGGCAGACCGCCGAGCAGCTTCTCCATCGCCTGCATCGAGCCGGCGTTGGGTGTGCCGACCATGATCGCGTGCTCGATGACCTCGGCGCCGAGCCAGTTCGGCTCGGGGGAATCGCCGAGCTCGTGCAGCGGGGTCGCGCCGTATCGAAGAAAGTACCGGAGCAGCAGGCCGCCCATGGAGTGGGCGACAACATCGATCTTGATCTTGCTCTTGTCCCCGACCTTGGCGTCGTAGGCTGCGAACTCGCGGACGTTGTCGATGAACGTCGCGAGCAGCGCCGCGTTCTCAGGCACGCTCCGGCGCCAGTCGTACGCGAACTCGAAGCAGGTCGCGATCGACCGGTGGCTGTACTGGGATTCGAGCCGCTTGCGCTTGCCCTGCTGCTCTTGGTTGAGAAAACCGCCGACGCCGAGCATGCTCAGAATCGGGCCGTAGGCCTGGACGCTCAGCGGGAACCCGAACAGCTTGGCGCGGAGCTTGGTGACCGTGCCGGAGATCCTGGTCCCGTCGGTCATGTCGCGCAGGGTCGCGCCCGGCTGCATGGGGTGCGAGACGAGGCGGAGCTGCTCGTCGTCGGTCGGATCGGCGAAGTCGTTCCGTTCCGGACCGCCCCAGAGTGTTTTACCAGAGGTCACGTGCTGGATGACCGAGCCCATGATGCCCGGCATCACGATGACCGGGTTCCGCGAGCCGGCGTCCTGATCGACCGCGTGCCCGTACAGCTCGCTGAGGCTGGGGTGCGCCAGTCGCGCCGCCGAGCCGGCAACGCGAGAGACGATGTTATGAAACTTCGCGTAACGACCTCGGCCCAACGCTCGTCTCCCGTTCCAGACCGCGTGCCGCAGCATAGCCCGCAAAGCCTGAACGCTGCGTCGCATCGCTGCGATCCGGGTCTGCCGGAGACAGCGCGATCGTCTGACAAAAACAAGCGCCCGGCCGGGGTGACCGGCCGGGCGCTTTAACTATGCCGGTTTGTGGTCCGGGTTAGCAGCCGGCCCCGAAGTTGGCAACCCAAGCGAAGAAGTCACCCTGGTCGCAGACCTCGTCCCCGTTCTGATCGCAGCCCGGCAGGTTCTCGCTGAAGGCGTTGACCCAGGCGAAGAAGTCACCGCCGTCGAGCGTATTGTCCATGTTGACGTCGGCCAGGCAATCCGTCGGGATGGCGGCGGGGCCGACCATCTCCACCGGCACCTCGGGGCTATCGGTCGGGCGGAACAAGCCGATCTGGCCCGAACCGGCCTCGGGAGCCGAGTCGGCGTCGAACCAGAAGTTGTACAGCGTGCCCCACCGCAGCGCGTTGGCATTCTGGTTCTGCTGGAAGGACTCCGTGACGCTCCAAGTCAGGCCGCCCGAGGACTCTGCGGTCGTCCAATCGATGCTGTTGAAGGGCTCACCGCTGTGGTAGCCGATGTCGCTGAAGCCCACATTGGTAATCGTGACGCCGTCACCGACCGGCACCGAGAAGCTGGCGGCGGAGAGGTGCGAGCTGAGGTTCTGGACGGCGAACTCGTAGCGGAACGTGCCGTCGCCGTTGTCGATGACCTTGTACGCGACCCAGAACCGGCCGTCATCTTCGATGTCGACAGCGATCGCTTCGACCGAGGCATCGATATCGGCCCATGCGAGGATGGCCGGCTTGCCCCGGACGGTGTCGCCCGCGAAGTTCAGGTTGTATCCGTTGTTGAACCCGCCGACAGACATCTCGCGGTACGAGGCATTGTTGTTGTCGTTGCCGGCCGCGGCGTCGTCGGGCGTGATGTAGTGGCCCTCGGCAAAGTAGCGGGCGCCGGGGTTCTGCGAGGGGTTGAGCTTGCTGTTCTCAACCTGGATCCGCTTGAAGAGCGCGTTGCCGCCGGTGCCGTCGCCGGTGAAGGGCCAGGGATACTCGCCGGTGGCCGCGTTGACCTCGAACTTCGCACCCAGGCCTCCCTGGCTGCCGTTGAGCCCCGAGCTGTACGGGTCGTAGCAGCCCGGCCCGAGGAAGTTGTTGCTTGGAGCCTGATCGCAGGCGAAGCCGCAGATGCCGTTGAGATTCAGGGCCAAGAAGCCGTGCTTCAGCCAGCTCTGCCCGATCTGCGTGATGCGGTCGTTGCTGATCATGAAGATGTTCTGAGCGATGACCGGGTGCAGGTTGGCCGGCGTGCCGTCGAACAACTCATCATCCCAGAGCAGGTCTTCATCGCCGATGTTGCACGAGGTTGTGCCCAGCGAATAGGCGGTCATGCCGTTGATCGAGCCCCATTTGCTCGGGCCCGTGATTTCGGCGACAATGACATCGGGGCCGATCTGGGCCGCCGACGTCGCGGCACAAAGGCCCGCAAAACCGGCAGCGATCGCCTTGATCTGTTTCAGCATTGGTTCAATCCCAGGGTGTGGTGGCGTGGATCTGAAAACCCGGCCAGCCCGGGTCCGATTAGAGCATACACGAGGGGACAATCGGCGCAAAGCCGCGCGGCAGATCTTCTTCGATTCTCGAACATTTTCCAATCAATCGCCGCGGCTCGGGGCAACGATCGCCGCCACACGATCTCTTGACTCCCGGATCGGGCGATTCTCTGGGGCAAGCAGCACAGCCCTATCAAGAGCATCGAGGCCCTCGTCGGCCCGGCCGCTGGCTACAAGTGCCATACCAAGGTCGTGCTGGAGGGTCGCCGAGCCCTCCAGCAGTTCGCCGGCTCGGCGGAGCGCTTCGAGCCCGAGTTCGGCGACAGCGTCGCTCTGCGACGAAACACCGAGCCGGACCGCCTGCTCGCCGATGGACGCGAGCTCCCAGGCCGTCCCCGGTGCGCGGGCCTCGCCGTGGATCACCGCTTCGAGCCGAACAATCGCGGCGGACTCGTCGCCGACGCTCAGTGCCCGGTTCGCGTCGAGCAAGGCGATCGCCGCCGAGTCTGGGAACTCGGCGAGGCTCGCCTTTAGCAACCGCTCCGCCTCATCCTGCATGCCGAGCTGCGCAAGCAAGATAACAGCGCTCCGGGCCTGGCCCGCGGCGGTCCGCGGGTCGTCGATAATCGTTCCGACCAGATCAGCCGCCGCCTGCGGCTCACCCATCTGCGCGGTCACACGGGCCCGCAGCAGGCGGTCCTCGGGTGCCGGCCGCTTCGGTGCATCAACGCTCTCGAAAAATCGCCGGGCTTCTTGCGGCTCGCCGGCCTGGAGAAACAACTCGGCCGCGATCAGCCGGTCGCGGTCGGTGGCCGCGTCATCGAGCAGCCTTACGCGCCAGTCATCGAGCACCGAGGCCGCGTTTTCGCCCCCGAACAGCCGGAGCCTGGCGAGGTCCGCACGGACCCGCGACAGCTCAGGATGCCGGCGGAGCGCCTCGGCGTAGGCCTCGATCACGCGCTCCCGCGGCGCACCATCGGCACGGAGCACCGACCCGAGGTGCTGCACGAGCTCATCGGTCGGCG
>JBCDEF010000164.1:0-6162 GCA_039179915.1 Planctomycetota bacterium
CAGCACCCGTTCCGCGAGCCGCCGGACCGACGCGTGCGGCGCTCGGCGCGCGCGGAGCCCGACCCCCTCGAAACCCGCCGGCGCATCGAGCGACCGCGACCCGAGCACGGCAACCCGCATCACCGCGTGCTCGGCGACACGCGGCTCGGCGTCGAACACCAGATCGCGGAGCGAGGCGTCGTCGCCGACCACGCCGAGCCGCACCCGGTCGATCGGCTGTTCGCTCGCGAGCATCCGCTCGGCCAGCGCGCTCTCGTCAGCCGAAGCAAGCAAGCCCGACCGGAGCCACCCCGTCGCGCCGGACGGCGTTCCGGTCTGATCGTCGGTGGGCAGCGGGACGGACAACGCCCCGAGCCGGGTCCGCAGCGCCGCGCGACGCCGGGGCCGACGGAGCAAATCGCCGGCCGCAAGGGCCCCTGTCGCAGCGGCTTCGCGGTGCTCACGCAGCAGCTCGGCGGCCGGACGCGCCAGCCCCGGAACCGCGGCCAGCTCGATCGCGCGGCGGACCGCGATCTCGCCCGGGAGCCCGCGCAGCGCCGAGCGCGCGGCTAGCAGCACCGCGTCATCGGCATCCGAGATCCACGCGGCCGCCCGCTCGCCGGCCGCGCCCGCGCGGACCGCCAAACTCGAAATCGCCAGCATCGCGCCGACGGCATCGAGGTTCCGGTGAGCCGGGTACGCATCCGCGGCCGCGCGGACCGCAGCCGCCGCCCGCTCGAGCTGCGCCCCGCTGGCGGCGCCCGGCAGCGAAGCCGCCGCAGCCATCCGGACCAGCGCCCCGCCCGCGGCCTGCGCAACCCGCTCGTCCTCGTCGGCGATCAGCGAAGCCACGCTCGGGATCAAGAGCGGCCCGGTCGGCGTCTGCGCTAGGTCGAGTGACACCGCGCACACCGCGTGCCGGAGCGCCCAAAACGGCGACGCCGCCCGCTCGACCAGAAACGAACGGCATCGGCCGCCCAATGCCAGCCGGAACCTCTCGCGGCCGGCCGGCGTCAGCCGTCCGTATGCACGCAGGGCGGCCTCGAGCCGCTGGGTTCGGTCGCGCTCACCCCCGCCCGCCAAGCGGCCTCGGAGCCACGCGACCGAGCCGGCCATCAGCTCAGGACGAACGCCGGACGGAGCGTCTGGCGGCACATCGGCGAGCAAGGTCTCGACCAATGCATCCGCCTCAAGCCCCGAACTGCGGGCAAGACGGGCCACGATGTCCTGGGTTTCACGGCGACGCCGACCGATCACCACACCGGCTCCTTCATCCGAAGAAAATCGACACAATCAACAGATTGTAGTTGAGCCGAGGCCGCTGCACAGTATCCTGTAGTCGGATCACCGGTTTATCATTGATCTGTGCCCGAAACCGGTCAACAAACAGCAAAAGACCTTTCGGTCCTCAGTCGATCGATGGGCACTATGCTCTTCCAGCCTTTTTTCGGCGCGCCGGATCAGGACGACCGGCTTGACGGCAATGGATGCCACCCTACAGGACGGGACGGGCCCGGCAGACACGCGTCCCCTGCATCTCGTGCACGGCGTCGATGCGAACACGGCCCGATGGAGCAGCCGAACGTGGACACCACCGCAGTCGAAGTCAGCACGCAGGCCTACCAGCTCGTCGTCTACGGCCGGGCGCTGCACCCCGAAGCGTTCGACCTCCGTTCTCGCAAAACCCTGGCGCCCGACGCGTACACCGCGGAAGCTTGGCTCATGCCGGGCGGGCATGTGCTGCGCTTCGGCCGGAGCGATCGGGCGGGTCAGGAAGATGGTTGCGTCTCCGAGCTGGTGACCGACCGCGAAGACGACCTGCCCGCATCGGGAGCCGCCAACGCCTTCCTGTGCGCCGGCGACCGCGAGCACAGCGAATCGTTCCCCGCGGCCGGGGTCAATTACCTGACCTCCGTGCAGACCGAGACGCTCAGCGAAGCGCTCTACGACGCGATCTTTCGAGAGATGCTCGACCACGCGGCCGAGAACGAATCGCAGCGGTTTGAGTGGTCCACGCCCGCGGGCCGGAACCTCTCGCTGCTTGATGTCCAGGGCTTCCACGACCAGATCCACGCGCAGGCGTACCACCTGATCGCGCGGGGCGGGTTTGTGCTGCGGACGCAGTCGATCTTCGAGCTGGTGCACTAGCGGGGCGGCATGGGCAATTTCAAGCGGAAGGCCGTTTTCTGGCTGCTGCTCGCTGGGCTCCGGCAGCTGCGCCGCCGATACTTCCGCAGATGACGCTCCGGCCCGTTCATTTCGACGAGCGAATTCGGCGGCCCCGCTGAGGGGCCTTCCGCCGCCACGCCCCGCGGGGATCGCCCTGCCTCGGGCATCCATCGCGCGTCACCCTACCATCGAAATCGAATCACCAAACGGCCCGGGCGGTCCCGCCGCCGGCCGTGGAGCCCCACTATGTCCGAGTCGTCGTCGGCCAAGCCGGCCGAAAAGAACCGCTACAAGAAGACCCTGAATCTGCCGCGGACCTCGTTCCCGATGCGGGCGAGCCTGGTGCAGAACGAGCCGCAGACGCTCAAGCGCTGGGGCAAGCTGAACCTCTACGCCGCGACCCGCGAGGCCAAGGCCGGCAAGCCGCGGTTCGTGTTTCACGACGGCCCGCCCTACGCCAACGGCTCGATCCACCTCGGCCACGTGATGAACAAGTGCCTGAAGGACTTTGTGGTGCGCAGCCGGGGCGTGCTGGGCATGGACGTGCCCTACGTGCCGGGCTGGGACTGCCACGGCCTGCCGATCGAGCACAAGGTCATGACGGGGCTGGTCGAATCGGGCAAGATCAAGAAGCTCGCGGACCTGACCGAGGACCAGCGGCGGATCGCCGTGCGGCGCGAGTGCCAGAAGCACGCCGAGAAGTTCTGGAAGCTGCACACGACCCAGATGCAGCGGCTGCTGACGCTGGCCGACTACGACAACCCGTACCTGACAATGCACCCGGAGTATGAGGCGGCGGTGCTCGAAGTCCTGGCCGGCCTGTGCGAGCAGGGGCTGGTCTCTCGGGCGCTCAAGCCCGTGCACTGGTCGGTGGACAACGAGACGGCGCTGGCCGACGCCGAGCTCGAGTATCAGGACCGCGAGGACTTGTCGGTCTATGTCGATTTCGAATGCGCCGACTCGGCGGATGTGTACCGGCGCTTCGGGCTCGACGATGAGAGCCAGCCGGGCGTTCGGCCGAGCCTGATGATCTGGACGACGACGCCGTGGACGCTGCCGGCGAACGTGGCGGTGGCGGTCAACGAGAAGTTTACGTATGCGCTCGTCCGAATCGATGGCAACGTGACGATCCTGGCCGAGGGCCTTGTCGAACAGGTCGCCAAGCTGGCCGAGGCGGATGAAGTTGAAGTTCTTGCGACGGCCGGCGGCGATGCGCTCGTCGGCCTGCGCTACCGCCACCCGCTGCGCGACGACGCCCCGCCGCTGCAGGGGCCGGACGACAAGCTCTGGTCTGTGGTGACCGCGGACTACGTCACGCTCGAAGACGGCACCGGGCTCGTGCACACCGCGACGGGCCACGGCACAGAGGACTACCAGACGGGTCTGCGCGAAGGCATCGGCGTCTACTGCCCCGTGCTGGCCGACGGCTCGTACGACGAGACGGCGCCCGAGTGGCTCCGCGGCATGAACATCTGGGACGCCAACGACAAGATCGCGGAGCATCTCAAGGACTCCGGGCATCTGTTCTACAGCCACCGGTTCATGCACAGCTACCCGCACGACTGGCGCAGCAAGGGGCCGGTGATATTCCGGTGTACGGAGCAGTGGTTCGTCGGTGTCGATGAGCCGACGAAGCGCGAGGGCGTCTCGCTCCGCGAGCTGGGCATGCGGACGACCGACGCCGGCGTCGAGTACGTGCCGACCTGGGGCAAGAACCGGATGCGCGGCATGCTCGAATCGCGGCCCGACTGGTGCATCAGCCGGCAGCGGTCGTGGGGCCTGCCGATCCCGGCGTTTACGATGGCCGACGGCTCGAGCTTCATGACCGCGAAGAGCGTTGAAGCTGTGTCGAAGGTCATCCGCGAGCAGGGCTCGGACGCGTGGTACACGCTCGAGCCGACTGACTTGCTCATGCACTACGACCCGGCGAGCGATGACGAAGCACCGGCGGGGCTTGATGTGGGCTCACTGAGTAAAGGCCACGACATCCTCGATGTCTGGTTCGAGTCCGGCTCGTCGTGGAACGCGGTCATGCGGCAGCGCTCGGGCGGAAGTGACTTCCCGGTCGAGCTGTATCTCGAGGGCTCCGACCAGCACCGCGGCTGGTTCCAGCTCTCGCTGCTGCCGAGCCTCGGCGTGATGGGCGTGCCGCCGTTCAAGACGCTGCTGACGCACGGGTTCATGGTCAACAAGGACGGCCGAAAGCTGAGCAAGAGCTCGGGCGATTCGGTCGAGGACCTGTTCAGCGACTACGGCGCGGACGTCATCCGCTGGTGGGTGTCGTCGCTGGCGTACGAGAACGACGTGAAGGTCGACCGTCAGTTCTTTGACGAAGCGGGCGAGAGCTACCGCAAGATCCGCAACACGGTGCGGTTCATGCTGAGCAATCTGGACGGCTTCGACGCGGGCGATGTCGAAACGCTTCTGGGCGAGGTCGCTCCGACATCGCTCGAGGCCTGGGTGCTCGGCGAGCTCGATGCGTTGACGGATACCGTGCGCAGTGCCTACGAGGCGTACCACTTCAAGCAGGCGCACGCGGCGCTGTACACGTTCTGCAACGACACGCTGAGCGCGGTCTATCTGGCTGCGGTCAAGGACCGGCTGTACTGCGATCGGGCCGACTCGCCGAGGCGGCGGCGGACGCAGGCGGCGCTGCACCGCGTCGCGGACCAGCTCTGCCGGCTGCTGGCCCCCCTGCTGCCGCACACGGCCGACGAGGCGTGGCGCGTGCTGACGGGCGTTGACAAGAAGGACACGAGCAAGAGCGTGCATCTGCTTGAGGTCTTGCCGGCTGCTGGGATCGCACGCGATGAGCGCTGGCCGGAGGTGATGCAGGCCCGCGATGCGGCGCTTTTGGCGATGGAGCAGGCTAAGGCCCAGGGCATCGAGAACCCGCTCGACGCGGGAGTGGCCTGGCCGGGCGACATCGCCGGCTTCGAGACGACCGACCTGGCCGATCTGCTGGGCGTGAGCGATGTGACCGGCGCCGGCGAGTTGGCTGTGAGGGATCTCCGGGATCGGCCGCGGTGCGAGCGGAGCTGGAAGCGCGACGGCACGGTCCGCGAGCGGACGCTTGAGGATGGCGAGACGGGGATGCTGTCTGACCGCGACGCGGAAGCGCTCGGTCTGTAGTTCTCGGACGCGGTGCTGGGATGGTGTTGACCGGACGCAACGCCTGCGCCGGCGCAGCGTCCGCAAACCTCCCGGAATTCTGCGGCGAAACGTCGCGCGAGAGCATCATCCTCCGATGATCGTTTGATGCCCAAACGCACCCATATTCTCGTGGTCGATGACGATCCGATCGTTGTGGAATCGCTCGATGCCGTGCTGGCCGCGGGGGGGTTCGAGGTCACGACGGCGTTGGGCGGCGCCGAGGGCCTCGCATTGCTCGAAGATGGCGGCGAGCGGTTCGACGCGGTCGTCTCCGACGTGGTCATGCCCGGGCTCGACGGCATGGAGCTGCTGCGGCGGGTGCGGGCGGCGAAGCTGCCGGCGGCGGTCGTGATGCTCACGGGCTACGGGTCGATCGAGTCTGCGGTCGAAGCCCTGCGGCTTGGCGCGGCGGACTACCTCACGAAGCCGGTCGTCGAGCAGGAACTGCGGCTCGCCATCGAGCGGGCGGTGGCGCAGAAGGCGCTCCTGAGCGAGAACGCGAGCCTGCGGAAGCAGCTGAGCGGGAAACACGGCCTCAGCTCCCTGGTGGGCGGCGACCCGCGGATGCAGCGGGTCTACGAGCTGGTCGAGGCCGTCGCGCCGAGCAAGACGACGGTGCTGATGTCGGGCGAGAGCGGCACGGGCAAGAGCATGGTCGCGCGGGCGATCCATCAGCAGAGCGACCGGGCGAACGGGCCGTTCGTCGAGCTGGCGTGCGGCTCGATCCCGGAGACGCTGCTCGAGTCGGAGCTGTTCGGGCACGTCAAGGGCTCGTTCACGGGCGCGCACACGGACAAGCCCGGCAAGTTCGACGCGGCCGACGGCGGGACGCTGTTCCTCGACGAGATCAACTCGGCCAGC
>JBCDEF010000165.1:0-6152 GCA_039179915.1 Planctomycetota bacterium
CGCCGACGTCGGCTGGATCACAGGCCACTCCTACATCATCTACGGCGTCATGGCCAACCGCGTCCCCACGCTCATGTACGAGGGCGCGCCCAACCACCCCGACGCCTCGCGCTTCTGGGACATGGTCGAGCGTCACAAAGTCACGCAGTTTTACACCGCGCCTACCGCCATCCGCGCGTTCATGAAGTGGGGCGATGAGCATGTCGAGAAGCACGACCTGAGCTCGCTCCAGGTCCTCGGCACTGTCGGCGAACCGATCAACCCCGCCGCGTGGGACTGGTATCGCGCCAAGATCGGTCGAGGAATCCTGCCCATCGTCGATACGTATTGGCAGACGCCGCGGCCGATCTTGGCCCGGTACCAGTCCCACGCGGCCGGGTTGATCGGCTCGCCGACGGTGCCGAGGACCTGAAGACTGCTCAGGTCGTGCTTTTCAACGTGCGCATCGCCCCACTTCATGAACGCGCGGATGGCGGTCGGCGCGGTGTAGAACTGCGTGACCTTGTGGCGCTCGACCATGTCCCAGAAGCGGGAGGCATCGGGGTGGTTGGGCGCGCCCTCGTACATGAGCGTGGGGACGCGGTTGGCCATCACGCCGTAGATGATGTAGGAGTGGCCGGTGATCCATCCGACGTCGGCGGTGCACCAGTAGAGCTGGCCGGACATGCCTTTCGATGGGCCGTTGTCGCGATTCGGCGAATCGAGGTCGGGGATGAGGTTGAAGACGTATTTGCTGGTCAGGTACGTATAAACCATGTACCCGCCGGTGGTGTGCTGGATGCCCTTGGGCTTTCCGGTTGAGCCGCTTGTGTAGAGCAGGAAGGCCATGTGCTCGGAGTCGACCGGCTCGCAGGGGCAGTCGGCGGAAGCGGCTGCCATGTCATCATGGTACCAGCTGTCGTTGTCTGACATGGCGACGTCGTTGGCGCACCGCTTGATGACGATGCATGCATCAATCCCGTTACCATCTTTTGCGAGCATGTCGACGGCTTCGTCGACGTTGGCCTTCAGCGGCACGATCGAGCCGCGACGCCACGCTCCGTCGCAGGTAACGATGACCTTGCTGGACGCATCCGCGACGCGGTCTGCGATGGCCGACGCGCTGAAACCGCCGAAGATCACGCTGTGCACCGCGCCGATGCGCACGCACGCGAGGGCGGCGATCGCCAGCTCGGGCACCATGCCCATGTAGATCGTGACGACGTCGCCCTTATTGACGCCCTTGCTCTTGAGGACATTGGCCAACTTGGCCGTCTCGGCCTGCAACTCGGCGTATGACAAGTGCCGGACTTCGGGCGAACCGTTTTCGACCGGCTCGCCCTCCCAGACGATGCCCGTCTGGTTGCCGTAGCCCGCATCGACGTGGCGGTCGACGCAGTTGTAGCAGAGGTTGGTCGTGCCGCCCACGAACCACTTCGCATCGGGCGCCTCGAATTCGCAGACGCTGGTCCACGGGCTGAACCAGTGCAGCTCGCTCGCGGCTTCGGCCCAGAACGAGTCCGGATCCTCGATCGAGCGCGTGTACATCGCTTCGTACTCGGCCTTGGACGAGACGAGCCAGCGCGGCGCGCCGACGGCCTCGGCCGAAGGCGGTGCGAAGAGAGCGGGTGCGTTTGTCGTCATGATGGTGCTCCGTGAGCGGTCACTAGAAGTCGTCCTCGGTCGCCGGCGGGAGCTGCATCTCGTGCGCCTCGCCTGCGCCCTTCGGCACGCGGATGTCCTCGATCAGGTCCTGGATCTCTTGCGGCGGGGGCGGGGTGAGAGCGCTGATCACGATCGCCGCGACGAAGTTCACGAGCATACCGATGGACCCGATCCCCTCGGGGCTGATGCCGAAGAACCAGTAGTCGGCCTTGTTCTGGCCCGGTTCCCAGCCGGAGACGATCCCGAGCAACCCGTCGGCCCACGTGAACTTGAACATCACGATGTAGGTCAGCGTGTAGGCGATGCCGATGAGCATGCCGCCGACGATGCCCTCGCGCGAGGCCCGCTTGCTGAAGATGCCGAGCAGGATCGCTGGGAAGAACGTGCTGGCGGCGAGGCCGAAGGCGAGCGCGACGACCTCGGCGACGAAACCGGGCGGGTTGATGCCGAAGTAGCCGGCGCCGAAGACGCCGACGGCGGCGGCGCCGCGGGCGACCCAGAGCTCCTGCTTCTCGCTGATCTTGGGGTTGATCACGCCCTTGAGCAGGTCGTGGCTGACGGCGCTGGATATGACCATGAGCAGACCGGCGGCGGTTGAGAGCGCCGCGGCGAGCCCGCCCGCGGCCAGCAACCCGATGACCCAGTTGGGCAGGTTCGCGATCTGCGGGTTGGCGAGGACCATGATGTCGCGGTCGACATAGAGCTCGTTGTCTGTGTCGGTGGGTGTGTTAATGACGAGGCGCTGGCCGTGCTCGCCGCGTGCGTCGGGGTCGTCCGCGGGGCCGGCGAATTCGGGGCTGCCGACAAAGGCGGGGCCGCTGAGGTAGTCGACGCGGCCGTCGCCGTTTTTGTCCGTCCATGCGAGCAGGCCCGTGGTTTCCCACTCGCGGAACCAGCCGGGGATGACCTTGTCGTCTTCGGTTGCGGCCAGCTCGGCGTCGTAGTAGGCGTGCTCGACAGTGTGGATGAGATTCATTCGACCGAAGACGCCGACCGCGGGGGCGGCTGTGTAGAGGATCGCGATGAACAGCAGCGCGTAGAATGCGCTCATGCGCGCATCGCGCACCTTGGGCACGGTGTAGAACCGGATGATCACGTGCGGCAGACCGGCGGTGCCGACCATCAGCGCAACCGTAATCATAAAGATATCAAGACGCGACTTCGATCCGTCCGTGAAGGCGTTAAAGCCCAGCTCGGTGTTAATCTTGTCCATGGCGTCGAGCAGCGCGATCTTCTTGCCGTCGACGGCGCCGAGCTCGGCGGCGATCTGGCTGCCGACCTCGCCGCCGAGTTGACCCGCGAACCCGGCCTGCGGCACGGGGTTGCCGGTCAGCAGCAGCGACATGAAGATCGCGGGGACCATGAACGCGAAGATCAGCACACAGTACTGTGCAACTTGGGTATAGGTGATGCCCTTCATCCCACCGAGCACGGCATAAAAGAACACGATGCCCATACCGATGACCACGCCCCAGTCGATTGGCACCTGCAGAAACTGGCTGAAGACGACGCCCACGCCGCGCATCTGCCCGGCGACGTAAGTGAAGCTGACGCACAGGGCGCACAGCACCGCAACGACGCGTGCGAAGTTGCTGTAGCAGCGGTCGCCGATGAAGTCGGGCACGGTAAACCGGCCGAACTTTCGGAGATAGGGCGCGAGAAGCAGGGCGAGCAGCACATACCCGCCGGTCCAGCCCATGAGGTAGACGCTGCCGTCGTAGCCGCCGAAGGAGATGATGCCGGCCATCGAGATGAACGAGGCGGCCGACATCCAGTCGGCGCCGGTCGCCATGCCGTTGGCCAGGGGCGGCACGCCGCCGCCCGCAACATAAAACTCGCCGGCAGAGCCGGCCCGGCTCCAGACCGCAATCCCGAGATAGATCGCGAACGAGAAGCCGACGATCAGAAAGGTCCAGGCCTGCACATCCATGGGCTCAGTCCTCCCTGAAGCCGAAGCGGCGGTCGAGCCGATTCATGAGGACCACGTAGACGGCGATCAGCACCACGAAGACATAGATCGCGCCCTGCTGCGAAAACCAGAAGCCGAGCTTGGCCCCGCCGATGCGGTACTGGTTGAGCACATCCACGAGCAGGATGCCGCAGCCGTAGCTGACGACGAACCATATCCCCAGCAGCACCGCGAGGTAGGTCAGGTTGATCCGCCAGTACTGCTTGGCGGCGTCCGAGGTTGAAGGTGGTTGCGGCGGCGGTTGGTCGCTCATGCGATGTCCGATCTGAGGAGTCGTGTGCTGGAAGCGTGAATCAGAAAATGAACTGGAGCTGGAGTCGGATCGCGGCCTGGTTGCCGGTCGAGGCGAGCAGCCCCGTGGTGGTGCTGGGCCCGAAGCCGATCACGGTGGTGCCGGCGGTGTCGTCAAAGAAGTACAGCAGGTCGCCGGTGAGCTTGAGCGCGTGTACCAGGGCGTAGTAGTTGACGCCGATCGCGACCTCATTGAACGTGTTGTTGCCGTCGGCGCCGCTGTCGGGCAGCAGCGCGGTGTAGCGGCCGACAAGTTCGACGTTCTTGTTGACGAACACGCCGGCCTGCGCGAGGAAACCGAAGCTGTTCTCATCGCTGCCGCCGCCGGCCGGATCGATATGCCGACCCACGAACGCGCCGAAGAGGTTGAAGCCGTCGGTCTCGTACGACGCGTCGGCGGTGTACTGGAAGACGTGGTTGACGTCGGTCCCGAAAAAGGCCTCGGTCGGTCCCTGCCAGTGGGCCGCGACGCCGAGCAGCAGGCCCGGCTCGCGGTTGTTCAGGCTGGTGATATCGAGGAAGTCGCGGCGGTCGCCGAAGGGCAGGTACTGCAGCCGCGCGGTGACGCCGCCCGATTCGGCCTCGATCTCGGACCCGCCCCCGGCGAACGGCGTGTTGAGCGTGCGCAGGCCGTCGGAGTAGGCCAGCGCAAGCTGCAGCGGCCCCTCGGTGTACGTCGCCTGCACGCCCTGCGAGTAGATCGAGGCGTAGATCTGCGAGAGCGTCGACCGCTCGACCGGCTGGATGAACCGCTCGCTGATGAGCCATTCGCGGAAGAACGGCAGCTTGAACTGGCCCGCCTGCACCGCAAAGCCGCCGCCGAGGTCCTGCTTGATCCACGCGTCGAGGATCGACAGCCGTCCGTTGCTGCCGGTGAACGGCAGGAGCAGGAAGGTCGTGCCCTCGCGGAGCCGGCCCGAGAAGATCAGCCGCACGCGCTCGAGCTGGAAGCCGCTCTCGAAGTCATCGGTCGGAGTGCCGGCGTCGTTGTCGTTGAAGTTGGCGTAGTAGCGGATCTGGGCGTAGCCGCCGAGGTTCAGCCGCTGCTGGCCGTCGTCGCTGGCAAGGAAGAAGCGGCCGTCATAGCCGGCGAGCGGGTTGCCGATCTGCTGGGCCTCGGCGATCAGGGCGGCCTGGCCGTCGGCGTCCTGGATCATCTCGCGGCTGGCGTCATCGAGCCATGGGTCGGCCGGCTGTGCTTCGGCGCAAAGCGCCGCCAGCCCTCCCAGCCCGCACCCCGCGATCGCCACAGCCGCCCGCACCCGCACCCCCATCTGGTCCCTTTCGTCGCACCGAGCCGGGTTAATACCCGCTCTTTGCATATCTTGATAGAAAGATCGGATTGGGAGTGTGACCGATCTCGCCGCTGCATGCAAGCGGGCACAGCGGCCAAGGCCAAAGACACCCCCCAAAACAGGTCAGCTTTCCGATCACCTTGCAACCGCGACCCAAACTTTGGTAATCTGGAGAGCAAACCGTTTCGGCCGCGGCGACACACTCATGATGCGGAGGTCATCATATGGTTGAGCACAAAACGCACCTCGCTGTGGGCCCACTGGCGGCTCTGGCCGGCCTTACAACCGGGATCGCACGCGGTCAGACCGATTCTGGTATCGCTCCCCAGGTGCTCGATGCGTCGTCTGTTGTCAGCGAGATTCTGCTCGATCGGAGCGGCCAGACGACCGCAGTGCCGCCGGTGCCCGCGCCGGGAGACCTTGACCGCGATGGCCTAATCACCCTGCTTGACCTACGGATGTGGGCGAGCCGGTGCCTTGCTGGAGACCGGGCCGCGGACATCAACCGCGACGGCCGAGCCGATGCGGCCGACCGTGACATGTTGGTCACACACCTGCTCGGCGGCGAGGCAGCCATCCAACGTCTGAGCAAACCCGAATTGCTGCGACACCGGGCTGCGCTGTTGCATCTGGCCGGGGTGTACGACGACCTTGAGCATGGCGGCCGGTGGCAGCTGATGATGCGCGGCATCCAGCTGTTGGGCGATGAGTGGAACGCGTGGTATGAAGGCGGGCCGGACGTCTGGAACACGTACCACGTTGTCTTCAACCCGCACTGCTACGGCTGCGACGGCGATGACCCTGACAACCCGCGTGCGCCGAACGGCATGGACGGATGGCCGGCGCATCTCTGGATGAACCCGTACGCGCCGCACGGCGGGCCCGGCGGGCAGGCAGGGCCCGCGGGGCACAGCGGAAGGGGGGCGAGCGGTGCGCACGAATGGTTCTGGGGC
>JBCDEF010000166.1:0-6125 GCA_039179915.1 Planctomycetota bacterium
CGACCCGCTGACGCTGAAGCGCTGCGGCGAGACCGACGTTCACACGGTTGTCGATCGATGCGGATGGGAGACGTTTCGGGCGCACGAGCGCGACGCGCTCGCCGACGTGCTCGGCCGGTCGGCCCATGTCATCGGGCTGGGCGGCGGCACACCCACGCACCCGCCGAGCCGCGAACTGCTCGACAGCGCGGCCGCATCGGGCCGGCTGCGGCTGGTCTATCTCCGCACGAAACCCGAAACGCTCGCCGGCCGCATGCAATCGACGCCCGACCGCCCGAGCCTGACCGGCGCAGACCCGTTTGACGAGATCGCCGCGCTGTTCGACGCCCGCGACCCGCTCTATCTCGAGCTCGCGCACGCCGTTGTCGAGACGGACGGACTGACGCTTGATGAATCGGTCGGGCTGGCGGCCGTGTCGGTCTAGAGCGACCGATCGGCCTCGCGGACGGCCCGGCAAAATTCATGGATCAGGCTCGGATCCTTCACACCCCGCTCGCGTTCGACGCCGCTCGAGACATCGACGGCATAGGGCCGGACCGCGCGAATCGCGTCGCCGACGTTGTCGGGCGTCAGCCCGCCGGCGAGCCAGATCGGTGTGGTGATGCCGGCCGTTGCGTTGGCGAGCCCCGCCCAGTCGAAGCTCGTCCCCTCGCCGCCGGCCGAGCCGTCGACCAGGATCGCGCAGACCTCGGGCATCGCGTCGTAGTGCGCGAGCCGGCTGGCGATGGTCGCCGGGTCGTACTGGATCGCTTTGACGATATCGGAGCCGAGGGCTTGGACGACCTCGTCGGGCTCGTCGCCGTGGAGCTGGCTGAGCATGGTCGGGCAGCGGGACTCGATCTCGGCGAAGGCGTCGAGATCGAGATCAACGGTCAGGCCGACGGTCGTGACCATCGGGGGGAGCGAGGCGGCGATCTGCCAGGCCGCTTCCGGCACGATCGCCCGCGGGGACGACTCGACGAAGACGAACCCGACGGCGTCGGCCCCGGCGTCGGCGGCGGCGAGCACGCCCGTCTCGTCCGTGAGGCCGCAGATCTTGATACGCGTCCGGCTCATCGGTGCTGCCTCATGGCTGGTCGGTCTCCGGGGCGGCGGCGTTGATCTCGGCCAGGAGCTGCTCGGCGATCGCCTTCTCCTCGCCGACCAAACGCTCAACCGCCTTCTGGACGTGGCCCCGGGCCTCGGCGGGGCGGCCGAGCTGCCTTGTCAGCAGCAGGCCCAGCATCAGCTCGCTCGACCCGGCCTGCGGGTGGGCCGCGTTGCCGGCGATGAACGATTTGAACGCGGCCGCCGCCGACGCGGGCCGGTCCTCGCTGATCAGATGCTCGGCGAGCCTGAGCTGGAGGTCCGCCGGCAGGCTCGTGCCGGGGCTGCCCGGCTCGTAATCGTCGACAAACCGCTCGTACGCGGAGACGGCCGCGGCCAGATCATTCCGCCGAATCAGCCGCGCGACCTCGTTGCGGGCCTCGAGCTTCCGCTCGAGCTCGGGAGACTCGACCCTCGATTGGCCGCGCTTCATCTGCTCCTTGACACGATCCTGCTGATCCCGGACCGCGGCCTGGATGTCCGCCCGGCGTTTGCGCTGCCGCAGGATCGTGAACAGGTCGCCCGGCTCTCTTTTGAGCACGCCGGTCTGGAGCAGGAGCATCATCGATGCGATGCCGAAGCCGTACCCGCCGAGGTGCGCCGCGTGCGCAATGCCGGTGTTCCCGCCGAAGCTGCCGGCGAGCAGGTCGATCGCGATGTTCAGCCCGATGAACCACCACGCGGGCACGGCGACACGCCCGATGAACGTGATAAAGAACATAAAGCAGTTGATGCGCGAAGCGGGGAAGAGCACGAGAAATGCGCCCGTGACCGCGGCGATCGCTCCCGAGGCCCCCACCGCCGGGTTCTGGCTGAACGCCAGGTGTGCGCCGCCCGAGGCCGCCGCGCCCGCGGCATAAAGAAGTATGAATCCGAAGTGGCCGAGCTTGTCCTCGACATTGGGACCGAGCGCGGCCAGAACGATCATGTTGAAGGCCAGATGCAGCAGCCCGCCGTGCAGGAACGCGCTCGAAAACAGCTGCCACCACTCGAATTCGGCCCTTGCAACGGCCAGGTTCAGGAAGCCCTGCCCCCCAAGGGTGCCCGAGGAGACAAAGCCGAAGTGGACCGCGACGCACAGCGTCATCAGCGCATAGGTCACCCAGGGGGTTCTGCGGCGGGCACGGCTGGTTCCGAGCGGGATAAGCACGTCGTGGTCCCTCGGTCGGGGCGGGTCGGACTCGGCCCGCATCGCGACCTATATTTGCCTGCCGGGGGGGCGCTCGTTCGGTCCCCGGCTGGGTGGTGTTTCAGAAACTCGCGGCGTGGGCTCGGATCGGGTCCATGCGGCGGCTCCAAGCAGATGCACGCGGCGAACGCATGCGGCGGATCGGCTCGAAGCAGCCCGACGATACCGCCGCCGCAGTCGGCACGAGCGGAAAGGACCGGAAGCATGGCAGAGTTCTCGAAGGGTCTGGCCGGCGTTGTCGCCGCGGAAACCAACATGTCCTTTATCGACGGCGAGAAGGGCGTGCTCGAATACGTCGGCATCAGCATCCACGACCTGGCCGAGCACTCGACGTTCGAGGAGACCGTCTTTCTGCTCTGGAACAACCGCCTGCCCAGGGCCGACGAGCTGGAGAGCTTCAACAAGGAACTCCGCAAGCGCTACGAGCTGCCCGCGGGCCTCGAGCAGCGAATCGCACAGATCCCGACCACCGCGCAGCCCATGCACGTGCTGCGGACGATGATCTCGGAGATGTCGCTCTACGACACACACCCCAACGACAACGACCCTGAGCAGGCCCGCCGCAAGGCGCTGAACATCCTCGGCCAGGCGCCGACGATCGTCGCCATGTACGACCGCTCCCGCCGCGGTCTGCCGGTGGTCCGTCCAGACACCTCGCTCTCGTTCAGCGAAAACTTTCTCTACATGCTCAACGGCGAGAAGCCGACCGAGACCATGGCCCGCGCCTTCGACATCTGCATGATCACCCACGCGGACCACGGGCTGAACAACTCGACGTTCTCCGCACGCAGCGTGATCTCGACGCTCAGCGATGTGTACTCGGCGCTGACAGCCGCGGTCGGCTCGCTCCGCGGACCGCTGCACGGCGGCGCCAACGAGGGCGTCATGCACATGCTCAACGAGATCCCGACCGTGGCCGACGCCGAGGCCTACATCATGGGCAAGCTCGAGCGGAAAGAAAAGATCATGGGCTTCGGCCACCGGGTCTACAAGGCCAAGGACCCCCGCGCGACCTACCTGATGACCCTTGCCAAGCAGCTCGCCGAGGACACCGGCAACAGCGAGCTCTACGAAAAATCGCACGCCATCGAGCAAGTCATGGAGCGCGAGGTCGCCAGAAAGGGCATCTATCCCAACGTCGACTTCTACAGCGCGACGACGTACCACTGCATCGGGCTCAAGCTCGACCTTTTCACGCCGATGTTCGCGCTCAGCCGCATCGGCGGGTGGTCGGGCCACATCATCGAGCAGCTCTCTGACAACCGGCTGTACCGGCCGGCGGCGGCTTACGTCGGCCCGCACGGTGTGGCGTACATGCCTCTCGACAAGCGCTGAGCCATCCGCTCACAGCCCGAGCACGACCAGGATTTCGTCCAGCGCGACCCGTGCGCGGTCCTCATCCGGCCGGGCCCGGGTGATGATCTCGATGCGGGTCTCGCGGACGTCCGGCTCGGCCTTGACGACGATCCGGTCCAGCCGTGAGCCCCCGGGCGCGAGCCCGACCACCGTCGATCGGTCGTCGCTGGCGTGGCGTTCGGTGATGGTGTAGCCCAGCCGACGCAGGACCACATCCGACGCCGCGGCGACATCCGTTGCCCGCACCGGCTCGGGCAGGTTGGCCGACAGCACCGGCGGCGACCAGGTCGCCCGGGTGCCGTGGAAGCCGTGCTCGGCAACAGTTCGTGTGCAGCCGGCCGGCGCCGCGATCAGCGCGGCCGACGCGGCGATCGCGATCGAGAGCGAGAAGACGGGTCCGGGGTGTCGGAGTCGGCGAGCCATCGTTCCATATGAAGATCGTCCACATGCAAGCTGCCACGCCATTCTTCCAACGCCTCGCGGATCAGCGGGTCGTCGGCAGGATCGGAACGCCGCGTCGCGGAGGCCGGATCGGGCTCGACTTTGGGCGCCGTGGGCTCCGCCGGCCGCGGCTCGACGGGACGAGTGACCGCCGGCGATTCTGGTTCCTGAGGGACATCAAGCTCTGCGACCCCCAGCAGCGTGGCCCAGTAGCGCACCTGATCCGGCGGGAGCGGGACGCGCTGCGCAAAGCTGGGGCGTCTCCAAGCCCGTGCTGCGGCCGCCGCATCCGCCTCGAGCATCCGCAGGAATGCGGGACCGCTGATCGACCTCGCCCGACGACGTTTCGCCGCCCGAATCAGCCGGCGATCGCTCGAAACCACCTCGAGCCTCGCGGGTGCGGTGTTCCGATCGATCAGCGTCTCGATGAGCGAATCCGCGTCGCGACCCGGGCCGGCGAAGAGGATCTGGACGCGTTCGACCTCGTAGCGGAATTCGGCAACGGTTCGGGCGGCGGGGCCGAGCCCGCCCGGCCGCGGGCCGCCGTCGCAGACCAGCAGCGGTCCGCGGCGACGCCATCGGCTGACCGCGACGAGCGAGGCCAGTTCGCCCGCGTCGGCCTCGTCGGGCAGCAGCGATGCGGCGCCCGGGGCGTGGAGCACGTTGTAGGCATCGACGAGCAGCACGCCGGATCAAAGGCCTGTTCGGCGTGGTTCGGGGCGGATTGGGGGGGACGCCGCGTGGAAACGGGCGGTCGCGAGGCCTTTACTTGCAGCCCGGCTGTATACGCCGGCCCGCCCGGCCGATGCCGGCGGGAGCAGTCAGCCCAGCAGCACGCGACGCCGTGCCCCCAGCAGCGAGGTCTCGATGGCGATCCGGATCAAGGCGAGGAACAACGAATCCCCCGAGCAGATGATGCGCCGGTTCAAGAAGCTGATCGAGAAAGAGGGGCTGACCAAGGAGATCAAGCGGAAAGAGTTCTACGAGAAGCCTTCCGAGCGGCGCCGCCGGGCGGCCCGTAAGGCGCAGTCGCGCCGCGCCCGCGAGGCCTGATCGTTTTCGACACGCGCCCGGCTCAACGGCCGGGCGTTGCTGTTTCTGTTCCGACTTCGGCGTTCGAGACCGAGCCGGCTGAGGGGACCTCGATCATGCTGCCGGCGCACGGATGTGCCGCGATCACGGGCGTTGCCGCTTTGTGCGGCACGGCCGGCCCGCTCCGGATTCGCACGCCGCGCACCAGCCTGGATCCGCCGCGGCCGACCGCGGCCCCGCCGGAGACCTCCACATGAGCATTGTCGACCCGCTCGCCCTCGCCACGCCGATCGGCCTGGCCGCTATCGGCGAGATCCCGCTGCCGTATTACATCGCGCCGCTCGGCGGCATCATCGCCCTGATCATGGCCAAGGTCTTCAGCGGCTCGGTCATGCAGAAGTCCGAGGGCGACGACGAGATGGTCCGCATCGCCCAGGCCGTCCGCGACGGCGCGATGGCCTACCTCGTCCGCCAGTACAAGGTCGTCGCCGGTGTCTTCGTCCTGCTGATCGCCTTCCTCGGCGGCATGGTCTTCCTCGACCTCCAAGCGCCGCTCGCGCTGCTCGGCGTTCCGGTGGCCGGCTTCCTCTCCGGCCTCTGCGGCTGGTTCGGCATGAAGATGGCCACCAACGCCTCCGCCAGAACCGCCTTCGCCGCCAAGCAGTCGCTCAACGACGGCCTGACCGTCGCCTTCCGCTCCGGCGCCGTCATGGGCCTGGTCGTCGTCGGCTTCGCACTGCTTGACGTGAGCATCTGGTTCCTGGTGCTCAACAGCTTTACCGACTTCGGCATCGCCGAGATCTCAACGATCATGCTGACCTTCGGCATGGGCGCCTCGACGCAGGCGCTGTTCGCCCGTGTCGGCGGCGGCATCTACACCAAGGCCGCCGACGTCGGCGCCGACCTGGTCGGCAAGGTCGAAGCGGGGATCCCCGAAGACGACGCCCGCAACCCCGCGACCATCGCCGACAACGTGGGCGACAACGTCGGCGACGTCGCCGGCATGGGCGCCGACCTCTAC
>JBCDEF010000167.1:0-6094 GCA_039179915.1 Planctomycetota bacterium
CGGGGTGGGGCCGGGTGTGGTTTGCCCGCTGGGGGGGTGGGGCCGGGGGGCCCCCGCCCCTGGGCGGGCCCCCCCCCCATGCGTGCCACGCCTCCTGGTTCGTCATCATCACGCCCGCCTCGCACGGAAGAAATCCCGGAGCAGCTGCGCCGACTCATCCGCCAGCACGCCAGCAACCAGCTCAACTCGATGGTTGAGCCGAGTATCAGTCGTGAGCTCGAACAGGCTCCGGCACGCGCCGGCTTTCGGGTCGTCCGCGCCGTAGACCAGCCGGCCGACGCGGGCATTGACGATCAGCCCCGCGCACATCGGGCAGGGCTCGAGCGTGACCGCGAGCGAGCAGTGGTTCAGCCGCCAGTCGCCGACAGCCGCGCACGCCTGCTGGATCGCCAGGAACTCGGCGTGCGCGCTCGGGTCGCTGTCGACTTCGCGGCGATTGTGCGCCTCGCCGAGCACGGCGCCGGTCTCGGTTTCCCACACGACCGCGCCGACCGGGACCTCGCCCATCGCCGCGGCATCGCGGGCCAGCTCGAGCGCACGCCGCATCATCGTCTCGTCCCAGTTCTCGAGCCCAGCGCTCACGCCGAAGGCTCTTTCGCGATCGTCTTCGCCGGCAGCACCCGCAGCAGCAGCAGGCCGAACTCGTACAGCACGTACAGCGGACCCGCCAGCAGCATCATGCTCAAGGGGTCCGCGGGCGTCAGGAACGCGCTCGCCACCAGGCAGCCCATCAAGACGTACTTGCGGACCCGGGCCAGCCCCGCCGGCTCGACCAGCCCCGCCCAGCCGAGCAGCAGCACGACCACCGGCATCTGGAAGCCGATCGCGAAACCGAGCGCGAGCATGAGGATGAGCCGGACGTATTCGCTGAGTCGATAGAGCTGCAGGATGCCGCTGCCGCTGGTCAGCGCGGTGCCGGCGATCTGCGGCACGCCGTTCTCATCGATCGCCAGGCAGAACCGGGCTTCGCGCAGCTCGAGGTTGATCCAGTGCTGCCCCGGCTCGGGCGCCGGCGGGTCGCCCATGAGGACGGGCATGGATGGAATCGCTACGCCCGCGGGCACCCCGGTCGGGACATACTCCGGGACTCCCAAGGTCGAACCGAACGTGATGAAGAAGCTCAGCACCACCGGCAGCATCACGGTGTACATGAAGACCACGCCGAGGAACGTGAGCACCACGCTCAGCGGGATGAGGATGTAGACGAACCGCCGCTCGGCCGCGTACAGGCCCGGCCGGACAAACAGCCAGAGCTGCGTCAGCAGCCACCACGAGCCGGCCAGGATCGTGATCAGCAGCGCCACCCGCATGTAACTGCTGAAGACCTCGATCGGCCCCGTCGACTGGATCACCGGCGGCAGGCCCGATTCACGCAGCGCCTTGCGGACCGGCACCAGCAAGAACTCGAGCACCGGCCGGCTGACCAGCAGCGCGATCACAAAGAACGGCAGCAGCCCCAGGATCGAGAGCATCAGCCGCCGACGCAGGTCTTCGAGATGGTCGCCCAGCGGCATGATCGCGCCGTCCATGACATCGAACTGGTCGAGCCTGGGCGGCTCGGCTCGCGAGCGGTCGGCCTGTGATCGGGGTGTGGGCATGCGTGAAAAAGTCCAAGAGCGAAAATCGTGCAAGGCTATCCCGTCGCAGCGACGGGAGAGCTTGGGCGGCGCATCCGGTTCGGCGGCAGAGGGGAACGGCCTGTGAACGACACGGACAGCACGGACAGCATCCGGCGTGCGATGGCGGGCGATGCGGCGGCGGCCGCCCAGCTCTGGCGCGCCCATCGCCGGTGGGTCGCCGCGATCCTGCTCGCCCACAAGCCCAGGACCGAAGACCTGGACGACCTGCTGCAAGAGGTGGCCCTGACCATGGTTGAAAAACTCACGCAGCTCGATGACCCCGGGGCCTTCCGCGGCTGGCTCCGCAGTGTTGCGGTCAACACGGCCAGGGCGACGGGCCGCAAGCAGACCCGGCGACGAGGCCTGCTGAAGCTGGTCCGGCCGGAGCCGCAACCCGACGCCGCCCCCGCCGGCGGCTGGTCCGACCCGGCGGGTATCGAGCGGGCCGAGCGCTCCAAGCGGTTGCAGGGCCTGGTCGACGAGCTGCCTGAGAGCTACCGAGAGTGCGTGCTGCTGCGGTGCGTCCGCGGCATGAGCCACGCCGAGATCAGCGCCGCCACGGGCCTGCCCGAAACGACCGTTGAGACCCGCATCGCCCGCGGCCGTCGCAAGCTGCGCCAACTGGCCGGCGAGCAGGCAAACACGAACGAACCGAGTCCCTCCGCACAGGCAGCTTCATCATGACCGAAGCCGAGACTACACAAGACCGCCGCGACATCCTGATCGCCCGGATCGTTGATGGTCGGGCCAGCGCCGAAGACTGGCGCGAGCTCCGAGCCGTCGCGGCCGATGATCAATCCGTCTGGTCCGAGATCGCCGAAGAACAGGAGCTGACCCGCGAGGTCGAGGGCCTGGTCGATCGGGCCGCCGCCGCGGCCGACCGCATCGAGCTGCCCCCGCCGAGCCGGGTCCGCGGCACGCCGGCGCACCGGATGAGGCTGGTGGGCATCGGCGGCGGGTGGGCCGCGGCCGCGGTTGTTGGTGTGCTGTGGATCATGGGCGCGCCCACCAGCACCGCCCCTGTGACTTCACCGCCGGCGGGCCCGACCCAGAGCGCCGGCATGCCCAACCCGATCAACACCGCCGCCGACGCGCTTAAGGAATACCTCCGCCTCGGCCAAGAATCCGGCGAGGTCATCGGCGAGCTGCCTCAGAGCCTCGTGCTCGACCGCACGCCCAACGAGGCCGGCGGGTACGACGTGATCTATCTCCGACAGATCGTCGAGAAGACGACGGTCGACGGGATCTATCAGACCGCCACGGGCGACACGGGCCAGACCGTTGTCGTGCCCAAGCCGACGCCGAGCACCGAACGGACCGGCGCCTCGCCGCTCCCGGTCGCCTGGTAGCACCGGCCACACAGAACGCACCCACACGATTTTCAAGGAGACACACGATGAACCTGATCAACCGAACGGTCTTGAGCCTCGCCGCGGCCGCGGGCCTGGCCGTCAGCGCCGCCGCCCAGGAGCAGACCCGAAGCTCGATCGTCTCCGTCGCCCCGAAGACGACCTCCAGCGTTGTCGCCATGATCAACGGCGTCGAGCACCGCGTCGCCATCGAGAACGGCGAGGTGACCGAAGCCACCATCGACGGGCTCGAGGTCGACCACCGGCTCGAAGACGATGTGATTATCCTGCTCGACGGCGACGGCCGCGAGGTCGAGATCCCGCGGCCGATGGTCACGGAGGACGGCCCGGGGATCGGCATGGGCGGCGCGATCGACCTCGGCATCGGCGAGGGGCTGGCAGAGCTGCGCCTGCCCGAGGGCATGATCGGCCGCGGGTTCGACGGCAACGCCCGGGGCGGCTTGGCCGGCGCAGAACAGCCCACGACCATGGTCGGCCTCACACAGGCCCCGGTCGACGACCAGCTCCGCGCCCACCTGGGCCTCGACGAAGACGAGGGCATGCTGGTCATCGGCCTCGTCGGCGGGCTGCCGGCCGAGAGCGCCGGCATGAAAGCGGCCGACGTGCTCATCGAGATCGACGGCCAGCCGGTCACGGGCTCGCGTACGCTGACCGAGGCCCTTCGCGAACGCGAGCCGGGCGATGTGCTCGGCGTCGTCGTGCTCCGCAAGGGCTCGCCGGTGAGCCTGGAGATCGAGCTCGCCGCGTACGACCCGGCGAAGCTCAACGTCTTCCGCTTCCCGGGCCACGGCTTCGGGGGGAACAACGAGCCGTTCCGCCTCGGGATCGACCTCGACGAGCTGGCGCGCCTGCCGGGCGTGAACAACGACGAGATTTTCGAGCAGCTCCAGATGGCCCGCGAGCAGGCCCGCGCCGCCCGCGAGCAGAACCAGCGGGCCCGCCGCGAGATCGAGCTGCTGGTCAGGCCCGGCGGCGGCGGCGGGCAAGCGATCGTCATCGAGGGCGAGCGCGCCACCATCGAGCAGGCCGAGCGCGCCAGACGCGAACGCGATCGCCTGCGCGACGAGGCGGCCGACATCATCGCCGAGCTGGCCGAGCTCGACGAGCAGATCGCCCGGGGCGATCTTGAAGGTCTCGCCGAGCTGGCCGGCCGGCTCGAATCGGTGACCGACCGCGCTGCCGACGCCCACCACGACTACGAGCCGCTCCGCCGCCGGACCCAGCGCGACTGGCACCCGGAGTTCGCGGCCGCCGACGAGCTGCGCCGGCTCCGCGACGAGCTGCACTCCGAGATCCGCACCCTCGCCCGCGAGCTGGACGGGGCCGTGCCCGACCGCGACCGGATCGACGAGGACTCGGACGAAGCCGAGGAGCTGCTGGACCTGGTCGAGGGCCTCGGCGGGCTGAGCGAGGACGCCGCCGCCGTGCACGCCGAGTTCGAGCCGCTCCGCCGCCTGACCCAGCGCGACCCGGGCGAGGCCGAGCGCGAGGCCCGCGGCACGCTCCGCAGCGTCAACGACCGCATGGACGAGCTCGAATCCAAGCTCGACCGGCTGATCGACGCGATCGAAGACCGGGACGAATAGACACCGACCCGCCGACGACCGCGGCCCCGGGTGAAACCGCGGCCGCGGCTTGCCCATAGACCATGCAGCAGAGACACGTCCGCAGACGCATCCCTGCCGACGCGCACCCGCGCGATGCCCCCCACCGGGGGCTCAGCCGACGCCGGGCGGGCGAGCACGAGACTCCCCGCTGCCACGCTCGCCCGTCCGGCGCCAGGCCTTGCCGCCCCCGCTCGAACCCGATCCGGCCGGGCCGGTACCATCGGGCAACGCACGGAGGCAGCGCACCATGACCGACAACCGATCCGCATCCGCCCCATCCGCATCCGCCCCGTCGGCTTCCGAACCGACCACCGCCGACATCGACCGCATCCGAGCCGTCCACGAGACCCTGCGGACCGAGATCGGCCGCATCATCGTCGGCCAGGACGAGGTCATCGAGCAGATGCTCACCTGCGTCTTCTGCAAAGGCCACGCGCTGGTCGTCGGCGTGCCCGGGCTCGCCAAGACCCTGCTGATCTCCACGATCGCCAAAGCCCTGAGCTTGGAGTTCAGCCGCATCCAGTTCACTCCCGATCTGATGCCGAGCGACATCACCGGCACCGAGGTCTTCCAGGAAGACAAGGCCACCGGCCACCGCTCGCTCGAGTTCATCCGCGGCCCGATCTTCGCCAACGTCATCCTCGCCGACGAGATCAACCGCACACCGCCCAAGACCCAGGCCGCCCTGCTCGAAGCGATGCAAGAAGGCCAGGTCACCGCGGGCGGCACGATGTTCGAGCTGCCCAAGCCCTTCTTTGTGCTCGCGACGCAGAACCCGATCGAACAGGAAGGCACCTACCCGCTGCCCGAGGCCCAGCTCGACCGGTTCATGTACCAGATCCGCATCGGCTACCCGACCGAGGCCGAGGAGCTCGAGATCGTCCGCCGCAGCGCGCACAAGGGCGAGGTCGACATCGCTTCTGTGCTCGGCGCCGAGGAGCTGACGCGTCTGCAGCTGCTCGTCCGCCACGCGCCCGCGGCCGACTATGTCATCAAGTATGCGCTGCGGCTGGTCCGCTCCACGCGCGCGCCCGAGCCGGGCGCCGAAGACCATCGGCCACAGATCGTTCGTGACTATCTCGCTTGGGGCTCGGGCCCGCGGGCGAGCGAGAACCTGATCCTGGCCGCCAAGGCCCGGGCGCTGCTGACGGGCCACACCCACGCCGACATCCAGCACGTGCAGGAAGCCGCGTTGCCGGTGCTCCGTCACCGCGTGCTGACCAACTTCAACGCCGAGGCCGACCGCGTAAAAACGGATGATGTGGTCCGTCAATTGCTCGAGCAGGTCGGCATCGATGACGAGGACCCGCGGGTCTCGGCCGCTGTTGATAAAGCAATCTCATAATCTGGTTCAATCCTGTCAAATCCGGGCCGATCCGCGAATCTAGACAGGCCCAATCGGCTAAAGCAACGGAGATCATACTCCGGTGTACCCCTTAGTGGGGCACATACAAGCCGATGAGGTACAGCATGCTCTCTCAGACCGCCGAATACGCCC
>JBCDEF010000168.1:0-6043 GCA_039179915.1 Planctomycetota bacterium
CGGATTCGCAGCGCGACTCACCCCGGAGACCCCCGATGGCCAGCCTCACGATCAACGTCCGCGAGACCCTCGGCAGCGATGCCGGCGGTCTGCTCGACTACACCTCCAAGACCATCTCGAACGACAAGCTCCACCTCCCGGGGCCGGACTTCGTTGATCGGATCGTCAGCCAGACCGACCGGTCGCAGAACGTGCTGAACAACTACCAGCGGCTGCTGAACTCGGGCCGGCTGGGCGGCACGGGCTATGTCTCGATCCTCCCGGTCGACCAGGGCATCGAGCACTCGGCCGGGGCGAGCTTTGCGCCCAACCCGGAGTACTTCGACGCCGACAAGATCGTCGAGCTGGCCGTCGAGGGCGGGTGCAACGCGGTGGCGTCGACCTTCGGGGTCTTGGGCATGTGCAGCCGCAAATGGGCGCACAAGATCCCGTTTATGGTCAAGTTCAACCACAACGAGCTGATGACCTACCCGAACCAGTTCAAGCAGATCCCGTTCGGCAACATCCGCCAGTGCTGGGAGATGGGCGCGGCCGCGGTCGGGGCGACGATCTACTTCGGCAGCGACGATGCCACGAACCAGATCCAGTATGTCAGCGACATGTTCGCCGAGGCGCACGAGCTGGGCATGGTCACCGTGCTGTGGTGCTACATCCGGAATTCCGCCTTCAAGACCGGCGGCACCGACTACCACACCGCAGCGGATCTCACCGGCCAGGCCAACCACCTGGGCGCGACGATCCAGGCGGACATCGTCAAGCAGAAGCTGCCGACGCTCAACGGCGGGTACAAGGCTCTGAATTCCGGCGACAGCAGCTACGGTAAGTTCCGCGACGAGGTCTACACCGAGCTGGCCGGCAGCGACAAGGACGGCAACGGCGGGCACCCGATCGACCTGACGCGGTACCAGATCCTCAACCAGTACATGGGCCGCGTGCCGCTGATCAACTCGGGCGGCGCAAGCTCGGGCGCGGGCGACCTGAAGGAAGCCGTGACCACGGCGGTGATCAACAAGCGCGCCGGCGGCATGGGCCTGATCTCGGGCCGCAAGGCCTTCCAGCGGCCGATGAAGGAGGGCGCCGGCCTGCTGCACGCGATTCAGGATGTGTACCTGGACGACTCGATCACGGTGGCATAGCAAACCATCGTACACTACATGTCGTTACGGTGTCTTCTGGCAGCCGCAATCGCAATGACGCTGAAAACGACGGATGACCCAGGACCAGGTATCAGGGTTAGCGTGATACTGGACAACCCACTTGCATTGGTCCATGAGTCGTCGAAAATCTGTTTAGGATCGAAAAGCTCATCAAAAAACGGGTTAAAGACTTCAAAGGTGTACAGACCTGCTGAAGCGACCGTTCCAAGAGGGGTCTCTGTCAGTGTTCCGGCCAGTATCGGATTAGAATCGTCGGGCCGGATTGTAAACTGCGTTGAAATAAAACCTTCTTCTTCGACGATCCAGCCGAGGCCCGTGGGATCTTCAAGTTCGAAAGTAATCAACGCACTCCACGCCCCGTTTCCGCCGACCACGGCGTCTGTGTTGAGAGCGACAATACCTTGAGATTGCATCAGCGATATTGCTACGGCAGTGTCATCAAGACCTCCATCAGTATCCACCCCAGAAGCGAGTATGCCGCTCTCGAACGCCAAAGCGGTATCGAACACTGGGAATCCATTGCCATCGTCATCGGACCCGAAATCGAACACTTCGAGCAAAGCCGAGGACACTGCAATCTGGCCTGACGCCGCTGAAGCAACAACGCAACCTGTGACACCACTGAACAGTGCTCTTTTCATCTGACAGCCCCCCAAAGCCGGTTGATATGGCAATAGAAATATGGGACCGAGACAGTTCGTCGCCAGAAAACCAGAACAAAAAAACGACTGACCGAAAATCAACGCCGTTTAATTCTGTTCGCCGAGCATCTTCACCCATTCGGGGAGTTCTCGCTCTGGGTGTCGGTAATGGAACGCGGCCTGCGCTTCCATGCCGAGCTCTACGGCCGCAGAGCGAAATGGTGTTTGTTCTGTTTTCTTTGCAATGATTTCGAACGACTGAATGGTCAGTGGATGATCGATCCCGAGTGTTTCTCTAGCGCCTGTGTGCATGCGTGACATCAGGCGATAGCCCTCGTTCACTTTGCCTTGATCCCAGTACAGGCGGCCGAGATTAAACTCGGTCATCAGCACCCGGACATGATTGCGGGGCAGCATGCCAGACCCTACAGCCATCGCATCTTCATACAGCCGCTCGGCCTTGTCCAGCTCGACATTGCTCCATGCATCATCCTTATTTGCAGCGTTCTTCTTGTGAAGAAAAGCAAGCTCAGCGATAGCGTTCATCAGATGTTCGGGCGGGACCTGATCTGAGGCGAGGCGGAGACGCATCGCCTCGGTCATCATGGCGATCGCTCGGTCACGTTGTCCTGCGGTTTCCAGTGCTAGCGCCAGATTGTACATGGTCCCAGCGATAGACGCGTCGTCCTGCTCCATAGATGTGCGCTGGGTTAGCACGTCCCGATACAACCGGACGGAACCGTCATGCTGTCCCAGACGCTTTAGCACGCCGGCCGCGTTCTCACGCCAATCAAGCTGCACACCGATCGGCACGTCGGCGGTTGTGCCGAGCCGTTCAACGACAGAGTTGGTCAGCCGTCGAGCATTTTCGTCTTCCCCGTTACGAAAGTAGGCTTCGATAAGCGCCATTTCAGCATCAAGCCGAGATACATCGGCTGGTCCCGCGGGCTGAAAAACCGCCACGCTCCGCCGCAGATAATCCTGCGCGAGCGCAGGATTTCCGCGTCTTAGGAGCGCCAGCCCGGTCCAGTACAACGCGCTCGCTCTGAGGTAGTCATCGTCAGAATCCGAGGTCTTCGCGAAACGATCGCTGATGTCGCTCGATACAAGTAGATCGATGGTCTCGTCAATCGTCTCCGTATCAGTACGTCTTTCGGCGTCTATCCCTACGAGACTGTGAATCACATCGTGCATGAGCCCGCTCAAATCCTGACGCGAAGCCCGGACATCCCGCTCTGCCGCTAGGGCACGAGCAAGTCCAACCATCGTCCCGGCCGATCCAGCCACGAGCAATAACGCCACCAATGCCGACACGAGAAACGCTGAGCGGTTTCGCCGGATACTCTTGGAGAGTCGATACATCACGCTCGGCGGACCCGCTTCAACCGGCTCGTCGGCGAGATACCGCCCTAGTTCGTCTCCAAGTTCTGTCGCGGTCTGGTAGCGCCGGTCTCGATCTTTCTCCAGCGAGCGCATGATCACCCAGTCCAGATCCCGCTTGAGCACGCCGGTGATCGCCTTCGCATCGGCCTTGCGTGCCTTGATGATCTGTTTCACGCGGTCCGCTGCCTCACCGGAGTGCAGCATCGTGCTGAACTTTGTGCTCGGCTTCGGCGGGTCGATCTCCCGGATGATCCGCTGGATCTCGGCGAACGCCGCCTCGCGTAGCGTCTTCGGATCGAACGGCAGCACGCCGGTGAGCAGCTCGTAGAGCAGCACGCCGAGCGAATAGACGTCGGCCCGCGTGTCGATGTCCTGGCCCGACATCTCGGCCTGCTCGGGGGACATGTACTCAGGGGTGCCGATGAGCTGGCCGCGCTCGGTGAAGATGGTCTTCTCGGTCAGCCGCGTGTTGAGTGCCTTGGCGACGCCGAAGTCGATGATCTTGGGGATCGCTTTGCCGTCGGCGTCGTAGGCAACCAGCACGTTGCTCGGCTTGAGGTCGCGGTGGACGACGCCCTTGGTGTGCGCGTGCTGGACGGCCTCGCAGACCTTGATGAACAGCTCGCACCGCTCGTCGATGGTCAGCCGCTGGGCGTCGCAGTGCTCGGTGATCGGGACGCCTCTGATCAGCTCCATAACGAAGTAGGGACGGCTGCCCAATTCGGGACCTGTCATGCCGCCGTCGATGATCGTGGCTATGCAGGGGTGGTCCATCACGGCAAGCGCCTGACGCTCGGCCTCGAACCGCGCGACGACCGCGGCCGAGTCCATACCGGGCTTGATGACCTTGAGCGCGACGCGTCGGCGGACGGGCTCGGTCTGCTCCGCTTCGTAGACAACGCCGAAGCCGCCCTCGCCGATAGTGCCCAGGACACGGAAGGCCCCGATCTGCGTTGGAACGACGCCGCGGCCGCTTTCGCCGCTCTTGCCACCTTCGGCCGCCGGGATAGTCGGGCTGTCTGTCATGGCACAAGCATACCGCGACCCGGTCGCGGCTCGGCCCGGGCTTATCCGTTGCCGATGAGGGTTACATCCAGCCGAAGAACCCGCCCGTCGCGGCGGAAGATCGACTCGGCCAGCGGCTTCGGGAGCTCAGGACCGTCGATGGACTCGGTCTGACCGTCGGCGAGCGTGGCGACGATCCGATCGTGCTCGCCCATGGCGACGGTGATGGGGACGCCGCAGACCGTGCAGCCGATCGCGCCCGCGGGCGTCGGGTCGTCGGCGTGGGCGAGCGGGGCGTCCTCGCGCAGCAGCTCGTCGGGATCGATCAGCGTCGGGTCGAAGCGGAGCGTGCCTGCCGACAGGCGGACGCCCATCTCGGCGGCCCGGGCCAAGACGCCCTCCTTGACCTGGCCGGTCATGCCCGGCTGCTGCGCGCCGCGGGACCATGGCGTGTGCGAATAGGGCTCGAAGGGCACCGCGCCGAACTCGCGGGGCGATTTGCGGAAGCCCAGCCCGTCGCGGACCCGGCGGTACCGGGCCAGCAGCGTGTCGATCTGGTCCCTTGGCGCGCCGCGGTCCGCGGCGCGGAGCACGGTCTCCTGCACCGCCAGCATCAGCTTTGAAACCATGTGCCAGTAGACGGAGCCGAGGCCCTCGTACTTGTGCATCGTGCCGGACCGGCCGGTGAACCGCGCGTGGCGGAAGGTCCGCTCGTAGGCCTGCCAGGCCCGGCCGGCGTCTTCGGCGATCAGCTCGGTCCAAGGTTCGTGCTCGCCGAGCTCATCGAGCCGCTCGCGGAGGGCGTCGCGAGATGTCAGGTCCGCATTGAAGCGGATGGCGCCGTCGGCATCGCGGACGACCAGGCGGGTCTCGCCGAGTTGCAGCGCGGCGGCCAGGACCGGGCTATCCAGCACCGTCTGCTCGTCCGCGCGGTTTCGCTCGCTCAGCGGCGGCAGATCGACCCGGGGGTACAGGATGAAGGTCTGCTGGTCTTCCCGGTAGAGCTCGGAGTCGAACAGGGCGTCGAGCAGCTCGATCGACTGCCGCTCGTCGAGCACGCCGGCGGCCAGGACCGAGACCTGACCCTCGAGCATCGGCGCGAGCCGCTCGACGCCGGCGCGGCCCTCGCCGATGTGCATAACGCGGTACGACTCGTACAGCCCGTCGTCGCGGCGTGCACGCTCGATCGAGTGATCGCACAGGTGCCGGGTCAGCCGGAAGAAATCGGCCAGTGTGCTGAGCTCGATCCGGCCGGGCTCGCCGAGCCCGTGTTCCTTGAGCGCGTCGCGTGCGCGCTCGGCGATGCCGCCGAGCCCGGAGACCATGGCCCACCGGCGCGTGTCATCGACGGGCTCGGACTCGGAAAGATCCTCGAGCGAACGGACCAGAGCGCCGTTGGTCTCCTCGCACCAGACGGCGATCGCCGACGAGAGCGAGACGCGATCGCTTTCGAGCGTCTCGACGAATCGCAGGCACCAGTCGGCGTAGTCGCGGAGCTGGTAGAGCGTGACCATCGAGAGGCCGTGGCCCGCGAGCGCGTTGTTGGCGTCGTTCCACTCGGGCCGCTGGGTGTTCATCCAGATGCCGCCCTCCGGGACGAGGTTGGCGACCTTGGCCAGCGCGGGCACGAGCAGCTTTTCCAGCAGCGTGACCATCTCGGGCCGGCCCTTGGCGTTCAGCCGCAGCCGGCCGTCGCCGCCGAGCGCATCCGACCTCGCCCGCAGGCGGGCGTCGAGCCCGTCGTCGAACCGCAGCGAGTTCCGCGGGTCGCGTGCGATCTCCTCGAAGCTCTTGAACCGGTAGGGTACCTCGGCATACGAAAAGATCGGCCGGTCGGCCATCAGCCGCAGCCAGCCG
>JBCDEF010000169.1:0-5897 GCA_039179915.1 Planctomycetota bacterium
CGCGGCTTCAACCGGGGTTTCCGGGGCCGGGGGTTCAAGCGTGGCTTTAACAGTTCTCGCACCGCTCCGATCGCTTTGACCGCTTCGATCGCCGGCGGGGCTCGCAGATCTTCATCGGTGGCAACCGCCGTTTCATCGACAACCGGGGCGTCTTCATCGAGGATGGCCCGCTGTTCGAGGCCGAAGAACGCCGGTCGAGGACGGTTTACGGCTCCGACCGCCGCGACCGGGTCGACGGCCGCGAGCGTGCTATCCGGATGGACCGCCAGGCGGCCATGAACATGGGCGACGGCGCGTCACCGTCGAAGTCGGCGGCCGAGCGTCGGCGCATGGCCCTGCAGGCCCGGGCAATTTTGCGGGCCGAGCGTCGAGCCGCCGAGCGTTCGCGCCGATAGCCCCGCGTATGCTCTTGGGCGGGCCCGGGCCGACGCACGAGCGGCCCGGGTCGAAAAGGGGGCACCGAGGGGATGACAGCGATCGTGACCAGCCCGACGGGCATGACCCACACCGTCCCCCCCGGTCCCGGCGAGCTCGATCTGAGCCTCGTCATCCCGGTCCGCAACGAAGAAGAAAACATCGTCCCGCTCTACGAAGAGGTCCGCGGGGTCCTCGCTGCCACAGGGTGGACGTGGGAATGCATCATCGTTGACGACGGCAGCTACGACGCGACCGTCCAACGGGCCCTCGAGCACTTTGCCGGCGACCCGAACCTCACGCTGGTCCGCCTCCGGAAGAACTCCGGGCAGACCGCCGGGCTCGCAGCCGGGTTCGAGCGGGCACGCGGCAGGCTGATCGCCACGATGGACGGCGACCTCCAAAACGACCCCGCGGACATCCCGTCCCTGGTCGCGAAACTCGACGAGGGCTACGACCTGATCAGCGGCTGGCGGAAGAACCGCCAGGACAAATGGCTCTCCCGCAAGCTGCCCTCCAAGATCGCCAACAAGCTGATCTCGAAGTACACCTGGACGCCGATCCAGGATTTCGGCTGCGCGATGAAGGTCTACAAGCGTGAGGCGCTCGAAGACGTCTCGCTCTACGGCGAGATGCACCGCTTCCTCCCGGCGCTGTGCGTCTGGAAGGGCGCGCGGATCGCCGAGATGGCGGTCAACCACCGCGCTCGTGTCGCGGGCAAGAGCAAGTACGGCCTGATCCGGACCATCAAGGTCCTGCTCGACCTGGTTACCGTCAAGTTTCTCAACGACTACATGGGCAAGCCGCTGTACTTCTTCGCGAAGCTGACGGCGGGCATCATGGCGATCGCGGGCGTGTGCTTCTTTGTGGCGATACTGCTCCGCCTCGGTGTTTTTTGGTGGGGCGAGACGCAGTTCCTGCCGCTGAACCGCAACCCGCTGGTGATGCTCGGGCTGATGCTCGTGCCGCTGGGTGTGCAGCTTCTGATCTTCGGTGTGATCAGCGAGCTGCTCGTGCGGATCTACCACGAGAGCCAGGGCAAGCGGCCGTTCCGCATCCGCGAGGTTATCACGATGGCCGACGCCGAGCCGAACGCCCACGCGTTGTGAGCGGCACCGGCCCGCGGCCCGTCGATGCACCGATCACCGGCTCCGTCGATGCCGCCGAGCGCGAGCGGTTCGACCTGATCGTGATCGGCGGCGGGATCTACGGCATCCTGGCTCTCCGCGAGGCCGCGCGCCGGGGCATCCACGGCATCCTGCTCGAGCGGGACGACTTCGGCGGCGCCACCTCGTGGTCGAGCCACCGGATCGTGCACGGCGGGCTGCGGTACCTCCAGAGCGCCGATCTTTCTCGGTTCACGCAGTCGGTCCGCGAGCGCAAGTGGTTCGCCGAGACGCTGCCGGGGCTCGTTGAGCCGCTGGCCTGCCTGATGCCGCTGTACGGCGACGGGCTGAAGCGGCCGGCGGCGTTGCGTGCGGCGCTGGCGGTGAACTCGCTGCTGGGCAAGGCCGTCGGCGGGTCGACGCCAAGGATCCCGGGCGGCCGGGTCTGGTCGGCCGCCGAGACACGGACGAGAGCCGGCCTGCCCGAGGCCGAACCGGTCAGGGGCGGCGCCGCCTGGCACGACGGCCGGCTGATCAGCAGCGAACGCGCGATGATCTGCCTGCTCCGCGACGCGTGCCGACGCGGCGCGGCGGCGGTCAACCGCGTGCGCGTCGTCCGGCCCGAGATCGACAACGGCGAGGTCCGCGGCGTGGCGGCGGTCGATGAACGCACCGGCCGCGAGCTGCTGGTCAGGGCCCCCGCTGTCCTCAACTGCGCCGGGCCGTGGCTCGCCGACGAATCGCTTGTCTCGGATCCGGCCGAGCGGCGGCGGCTATTCATGCCGGCGAGGGCGTTCAACCTGGTTCTGGATGGGCCCCCACCGAGCGAGTCGGCGCTCGCGGTCTCGGCCAGGCGGCCCGGGTCGCCGGTGCTGTTTGTCGTGCCGATGGACGGGCTGACGGCGGCCGGCACCTGGCACGAGCCGGCAGAAGGCGCTTCGCCCTCGCCGAGGCCGACCGCCCGCTCCGTCAAGCGGTTCCTTGCCGAGCTCCGCGACGCGCTGCCGGGGTTCGACGCGGACCGATCGCGGATCCGGGCGATCTGGAGCGGGCTCCTGCCGGCCGCGGCCGACGGAGGGGCCGAACCGAGCGATCGCCCCGTCATCGTCGAGCACCGACCCGGTTTCGTCTCGGTCTCCGGCGTCAAGCTGACGACGGCCCGGCTCGTGGCGGTGCGGGCGCTCGCGAGGCTCCTGCCGGACGCGACCGACCCGGGCCCGGATGAACCGATCGCAGACCCTCTGGGCAATCTTCCCCTCGGATTCGGGGAAAATGTTCACACGCAGGAAATGACAGAGGCCATCGAGCGGATGCGCCGCGAAGAGGCCGCGGAATCGCTCGCCGATGTGGTCCTGCGTCGCAGCCGGTGGTATCTTGCTCGGTCGCCGGAGTCTCTGTCGGGCGCTCTGGCGGCCGGGCTCGATCTCGAGACCGCACAGGCCGACCATCAGGCCGAGCGGGTCTGGGCATTCGTCCGTTGTCCGCTCGACCCGTGAGCTGATCGGACCGATCACATCACGGAGCGAGGGCGACCATGGGTGCGATCAAAGACAGCGTGACCGGTGGTGGCGGGTCCGCGCTGCGCACCTATCAGGACACGATCGTCGGGTCCCGGTCGCTGCTTCGGCTCGTCCGCTTCGAGCTCTGCCAGCTGCTCTTCGGGGGCCTGCCGGGGGCCGCGGGGCTGGCGGCACGCAAGCTGTTTTATCAAGGCCTCTTCCGCGGCTTCGGCACGGGCAGCGTGATCGGCCGGGGCGTCGTGCTCCGCAGGCCGGGGCGGATCGGCATCGGCCGCAGCGTGGTGATCGATGATGCCTGCTGCCTGGACGCGATCAGCGACGCCGACGAGGCGATCCGCATCGGCGACCGGACCATGCTCGGCTACTCGACCCGCCTCTCGGCGAAGATGGGCCGGATCGAGATCGGCGAGAACACGGGCTTCGGCGCGGGCGTCACGGTGCACGCCGCGGTCGGCGGCCGGGTCAGCATCGGCAGCAACGTGCTGATCGCGGGGCACGTCTACCTCGGGGGCGGCCAGTACCACACGGACCGGACCGACATCCCGATCGCGGAGCAGGGGCATGTCGAGGGGCTGGAGCTGACCATCGGCGACAACTGCTGGATCGGCGCGAACGCGACCGTGATCAACGGCGTGACCGTGGGCCGCGACGCGATCATCGCCGCGGGCGCGGTGGTGACGAAAGACGTCCCCGACTTCGCGATCGTCGGGGGGGTGCCGGCGAGCATCATCCGGATCCGCGAGGCCGCGGCGCCCGCGGAGGCGACGCATGCCTGAGCGCGCCGTGCCCACCCCGAAGCCCTACGCCGGCCGCGTCATCTTCGCGGTGAAGCTGACGGTCTCGATCGCGCTGTTGGTCTACATGCTGATCCGGGCAGACGCGGGCGCGGTCTGGTCGAAGATCACCGGTGCGGACACGCTCCCGCTCTTCCTGGCCTGCCTCACGCCGTTCGTGGGCTACTGGCTCATCTCGCTGCGATGGAAGCGGCTGCTGACCGCCGCACGCGTCCGGGTGCGGCAGCGGCCGCTGTACCGGGCCTCGATGATCGCGATGTTCTACAACCAGCTCCTGCCGAGCACGGTCGGCGGCGATGTCGCCCGCGGCATTGAGGCGCACCGCGCCGGCGTGCCCAAGGCCACCGCGCTCTCCTCCCTGGTGGTCGACCGGATCATCGGCATCGTCGCACTCGCGGTGCTGGCCGCCATCACGCTGCCGCTGGTCGACGACTACCCGGGCCGGCCGATGCTGCTCTACGTCGTGGTCTGGGGCGCGGCGCTGATGATGCTCGCGGCGATCGCGACGATCTTCTCGCCGCACGAGTCGATGCTCTCTGTGGGAAGGGCGGTCTACCGCAGGCTGCCGCGCCCCTTCGCCCGGGCCGCGAAGAAGATCGACGACTCGGTCGACGGCTACCGCGGCCGGCCCGGGGTCTTCGCCGCCGCCTTTGTGTCCTCGGTGGTGCTGCAGCTCAACGTGGTGCTGATGCACTGGCTGATCGCCTCGGCGCTGGCGATCGAGATCAACTTCGTCACGCTGGTGCTTGTCGTGCCGCTCGCACTGATCGTGATGCTCGCGCCGGTGACCATCAACGGCATCGGCATCCGCGAGGGGATCTTCACGGTGCTGCTCGCAGCCTACGGCGTCTCCGAGACCCAGGCCGTCGCGATGGCCCTGCTGGTCTACGCGGTCTTCCTGCTACACGGTATTTTGGGCGGCATGGTGGTGCTGGGCGGGACGATCCACCGGCGGAACCGCGCCGCGGCAGACGGCCCCGCGGCTCGGCCCGAGCCCGCCGGACGCCACGCGGGGGGCACGCCGCACGCGGCTGTGGTTACCCCAGACGAGCGGCCAGTTCATCGAGACGCTTCGTCGACGCCGCGCCCCGCTGCGCAAGCCCCGGCGCAAACAGCGTCAGCCGGTACTCCTCGATCGCCCAGCGATACGCCCTGACCGCGGGCCGGTACCGGCCGAGCCTCTCGTCATCGCGGGCCGCGGCGATGCACCGCTGCCAGTGCGGGAGCACCTGTCTCATCGATGCCGCGTCCTTGGCCGCTCCCGCCGAGCGGAGCCTGTCGAGCCTGATACCGATGCCGCGGACATACGCCGAGAGGCGGAGCAGACGTTCCCACTCGATTGATCGGAGCGTGCCCGCATGGATCAGCTGCGCGAGCTGGAAATGCATGTCCTGCCGAGAGACGTCGCCGGCCGGGCCGTCGGCGAGCCGCAGCTCAGCCGCCTGCCTCGCCTCGAGCGCCCGGGCGTAGGCCGACACCGCTCGGCCCAGGCGGTCGGCGAGTTCGCCGCGGGCTCGATCGAGCCGCAGCCCGAGCTCGTCGCGGGTCGTGCACGCCGCCGGTGTGCCGTCGGCCTCGGCGATCACCGCGGCGAGTTCCGCCGCGAGCGGCGGCGCGTCCGGGACGGTCAGATGAAGGACCGACACCCGGGGCGCATCGGGCAGATGCCCGAGCAGCGTGTCGACTTCGCTCAGCAGCCCGAGCCCGACGAGCCGGCGGCAGCCGAACCGGTGGAGCCAGACCGCCGACGCCGCATCCGGGCAGGTCACACGCACCACCCCACCGCCGTTGTCCTGCAGGGCCTCTGGCGGCTCGATCCGCTCGGCGTTGGTCGGCCATTCGGCCCAGACCCGCTGCGAGCGATCGGCACGGACCCGCTCGGCCCAGGCCTCCCGCGAGCGGCCGAGGATCGCCGCGTGGTCCCGACCCTCGGCCACCGTGCCTTCGTCGCCGACCACACGCAGCATCATGCGCAGGTGCGGCGGCAGCTCAACAGCCCGGCAGTCCGCGGCCGTGATCATCTGCCGGGTCTGTCTCGACACCGCGTCGGCGACGGCCTGGAA
>JBCDEF010000170.1:0-5878 GCA_039179915.1 Planctomycetota bacterium
CTCGGGCGGCTTTTTTTTCTGGCTCTTATTTATTCAGACATTTTGTTAGTTCTTTTTATTAATATTTTTTTTATTTTTTTATTTTTATTTTTTTTGGGTCGTCGTCGTTGATACGGGCACGTGGTCGCAGCTCGACGAGCTGGCCGAGTTTGTGCGAAACGCAGCGGGCCGCGTCGCCGTGGTCGACCACCACCTGCGCGGCGACCCGGAAATGTCCGACATGCGGCTGCTCGAAACATCCGCGGCCGCCGCCTGCGAGCCGGTGGCCGACATCTGCCAGGCCGTGCTCGGCCTGGAGAAGCCATCGGAGCTGCCCACCGATATCGCCACGCTGGTCTATCTGGGGCTGGCGACCGACACCGGCTGGTTCCGGCACTCCAACGTCAAGCCCAGCACGCTCCGCCTCGCGGCCTGCCTGATCGAGGCGGGTGTGAAGCACGCCGAGCTGTTCTCGTCCGTCGAGCAATCCGAGAAGCCGGCGAGGCTCAAGATCATCGCCGCGGTGCTCGGCAGCCTCGAGCTGCTCGACCGCGAGCGGATCGCGATCATGACGCTGCGGACCGCGGACATCCACGCGGCGCACGCAGGCCCCGAAGACACCGGCGGGCTGGCCGACCACGGCCTGCGGATCCAGACCGTCCGCGTCAGCGCCACGATCACCGAGGTCGAGACCGGCGGCGGCCCGCCCCGGAGCAAGATCAGCATGCGCTCCAAACCGGGTCCCAAAATGATCGATGTCAACGAAGTCGCCGCCACGCTCGGCGGAGGGGGCCACGCCAACGCCGCGGGCGCCAGGCTCGACTGCTCGGTCGACGAGGCCCGCGCCCGGCTGGTCAAAGCCCTGACCCGATGAGACCGCCGCCGCGCCCGCCGCTCCGGGTCTTCGCGTCCACCCTGTGGGACTACCCCAGCCAGCACTACGACGCCCCCGACGGCTCGACCATGCAGGGCTCGAAGCACTACGTCGGCGCGACGCCGAGCTGGATCATCTGGCAGCTGCTGATGCGCTACACCCGCGAGGGCGACCGCGTGCTCGACCCGATGTGCGGCTCGGGGACCACGCTCGATGTCTGCCGCGACCTGAAACGCGCCGGCGTCGGCTTCGACCTCGCCCCGACGCGCGACGACATCGGCCATGCCGATGCCAGGTCGCTGCCGCTCGATGCCGCGTCGGTCGATTTCGCGTTCATCGACCCGCCCTACTCGACGCACATTGACTACTCCGATGACGACCGGTGCATCGGCAAGCTGCACGCCGGCGGCCGGGACCGCGGCCGGGCGTACTACGCGGCGATGGACCGCGTCATCGCCGAGATCGATCGCGTGCTCATCCCGCGGCGGTACATGGCGCTGTATGTCAGCGATTCATGGCAGAAACGCAAGGGCAAGCAGAAGGGCAGCGCGGTGCTTGGCGGCGAGTTCATGCCGATCGGCTTCGAGCTGTTTTCACGGCTGCGCGACCGCTTCGAGCCGGTCGATATCATCGCGGTCGACCGCAAGAACGACAAGCTCGAGCGGGGCAACTACCGCAAGGCGGCCGTAGAAGGCAACTTCTTCCTTCGCGGGTTCAACTACTGCTTCATCATGAAGAAGCCATAGCTTCGCCCCTAAACGAGGCCGAAGCGCAAGCGAGGCATCCGGCGATCTTCGCTACCGTCTCGCCGGCTCGAGCAACGCATCGGGCGATTCGAGCAGCTTGATGATCTCGGCCAGTGCCTGCGCAGCCAGTGCCCCGTCAACCACCCGGTGGTCGCACGCCAAGCTCAACGGCAGCAGAAGCCCGACGCGGAACATGCCGTTCTTGACCACCATGCCCTCGCGGGCCCGGCCGGCGGCAAGGATGCCCGCCTCCGGGTAGTTGATGATCGGCGTGGCGAATCGGCCGGCGTGGCTGCCGACGTTGCTGAGCGTAAAGGTCGAGCCCATCAGCTCATCGCGAGGCAGCGTACGGGCGCGGGCGCCGTTGGCCACCCGAGCGACCTCCCGACCGATCTCCAGGACGCCAAGCGCATCGCAGTCACGGATCACCGGGACCATCAGTCCGTCGTCGGTGTCGACGGCCATGCCCAGGTGCACCGGCCGATGCCGGACGATCTCCTGCTTCTCATCATCGGTCGTCGCGTTGAGCGGCCGGAATTCGTCGCGGCTGAGCACGCGGCAGATCGCGCTGGCGACGAACGGCAGGGGGGAGACCTTCTCGCCCGATGCCGCGGCCAGCTTTTTGCGGAGCGCGTTCAGATCGGTGACATCGGCTTCGTCCATGACCGTGAAGTGCACGGCCTTGTCGACCGACTCGCGCAGCCGCTCGGCGATCTTGCGGCGGATGCCGCGGAACGGGACTGTCATGCGGTCCTGGCCTGAAGGGATGCTGACGACCTCACGCCGGGCGGGCGGGGCGGCAACGGCTCGGGCGACCGCGTCATCGGCGACCGACGGCGCGGACGTCGCCGCGCGAGCAGCGGGGGCGGGAACGCCTCCCTTGGCCGCGGCTTCGACGTCCTTCTTGGTCACCCGCCCGCCCAGGCCCGTGCCCGCGCAGGTGTTGATGTCCACGCCCAAGTCGCGAGCCAGCCGGCGCACCGCAGGCGCCGCCAGCGCCTTGCCATTGCTCGACATGCCCGGCAGGTCGTCCGAGACCGAGCCGACGACGGTGCCCGCGTCTTCGCGTTCCTCGCTTGGCTCGGGTACTTCGGCCGCGGGGGCTGGCGCAGGTTCAGCGGGCGCGGCCGCGCTGCCGCCAGCACCCTCGAACTTGATGAACGGCTCGCCGACCTTCATCATCTCGCCAGGCTCGCCGCAGAGCTCGCCGATCACGCCCGACCGCGGGGCCGGGATCTCGGCGAGCGCCTTGTCGGTCTCGACCTCGGCGATGTTCTGGTTCTCTTCGACGGTGTCGCCGACACTGACCAGCCACTCCTTCAGCTCGGCCTCTTGCAGGCCCTCACCGATATCGGGCAGGAGGAAGATGTTGGGATCGGATGAGACTTTGCCGGCCATGATTCGTTCTCGCGGCGGGCACTAGGCACTGGGCACTAGGCACCGGGCTGTGTGTTTGTATCCGACTAGTGCCTGATGCCTAGTCCCTGTTGCCTAGTCCCTGTTGCCTCAGTACAACAACGTTTCACGGATCGCGGATTCGATCCGCTTCGAGTCGACGAGATAGTCGTTCTCGAGCTTGTAGAACGGCATGATCGTGTCGAAGCCTGTCACGCGCTGGACCGGCGCCTCCAGGTGCAGGAAGCACCGCTCCTGGATGCGGGCCGAGATCTCAGCGCCCATGCCGCCGGTCAGCGGCGCTTCGTGGACAACCACGCACCGGCCGGTCTTCTCGACCGACTGCGCGATCGTGTCGACATCCAGCGGGTAGATGGTGCGAAGGTCGATCAGCTCGATGCTGACATCTTCCGGAGCGTTGTCGATCGCGCCGAGGCACTCGAACAGGCTCGCGCCCCAGGTGACCACGGTCAGGTCCTCGCCCTCGCTGACGACCTTGGCCTCGCCGATCGGGATCGTGTACTCGTCCTCGGGGACCTCCTCGCGGAAGCTGCGGTAGACCTTCTTTGGCTCGAAGAAGATCACGGGATCGGGGTCGCGGATCGCGCTGGTCAGCAGGCCCTTGGCGTCGTAAGGGGTGGTGGGGTAGACCACCTTGATGCCCGGCGAGTGGGCATAGATCGTCTCGGGCGAGTCGGAGTGGAGCTCTGGCGCGTGGATACCGCCGCCGACGGGCACGCGGATGGTCAGCGGCACGCTGATCGCCCCGCGGGTCCGGTTGCGGTAGCGGGCGGCGTGGTTGACGATCTGGTCGTACGCCGGCCCGAGGAAGCCCTCGAACTGGATCTCGGGCACGGGCCGCATGCCGTTGATCGCTAAACCGATCGCGGTGCCGATGATGCCCGACTCGGCCAGCGGCGTGTCGACCACGCGGTGCTCGCCGAACTGGGCTTGCAAGCCGTCGGTGACGCGGAAGACGCCGCCGTTGAGCCCGACGTCCTCGCCGAGGATGACGACGCGTTCGTCGCGGGCCATCTCCTGCTGGAGCGTGAGCGTGATCGCCTGAACAAGGTTGAGCGTCGCCATCAGCGGCCCTCCACGGTTGCTGCCTGCTGATTCAGACCGGCCTGCGAGGGATCCTGGCCCAGGCTGCTGGTCCGCATGGTCTCCCGCTGCCGGGCAAGATCGCCGTTGAGCTCGGCGTACATATCGTCGAAAAATTCGGTCGTTTCCGGTTTCTCGACGTTGATTGCCGCGTCGACGACCTCGGCCACGATCTTCTTTGCCTTGGCAACGAGCGCGTCGTTTCTCGCGTCGTCCCACGAGCCTTTCGCGGTCAGGTACTTCCGCACACGGATGATCGGATCGCGGTTCTTCCAGGCCTCGACCTCGGCCTCATCGCGGTAGCGGCGGGCGTCGTCGGCCGTGGTGTGGTCGCCCAAGCGGTATGTGACGCATTCGATAAAGCTCGGCCCCTCGCCGGCGCGGGCCCGCTTGACGGCTTCCTTGGCCGCGTAGTGCACCGCGTAGATGTCGTTGCCGTCGACGCGCACGGTCGGCATGCCGTAGGCCAAAGCCTTCTGGCAGAGTGTCTCGGAGTTCATCTGCTTCGAGCGTGGCACGCTGATCGCCCAGCCGTTGTTCTGCCCGATGAAGACCACGCCGGCCTTGAGGGTCGACGCGAAGTTCATGGCTTCGTGGAAGTCGCCCTCGCTGGTCGCGCCGTCGCCGAAGAAGGTCGCGGCGACGCCGTCGGTCTTGCGGAGCTTCTCGGCCCAGGCGATGCCGGTCGCGTGGAGCATGTGGGTGCCGATCGGGACCGACAGCGGCGTGACGTTGACGCCCTCGGGCATCTTGCTGCCGCGCTCGTCGCCCATCCAGTACATGAAGATGTAGTGCATCGGCAGGCCGTGCATGAACAGCGCCGCGTTCTCGCGGTAGCTGGGCACGATCCAGTCCTTGCCCTTCTCGAGCGCGAGCGCGACGCCCACGGCCGCGGCTTCCTGGCCCTTGTTTTGCGGATAGGTGCCCATACGGCCGGACCGCTGCAGCTTGAAGGCGATCTCGTCGAGCTCGCGGCAGGTCACCATGTGCTCGTAGAGGTGCAGCGCCTGCTCGTCGGTCATCACGCCCTTGCCGAGCTTCTCGTCGAAGTTCGCGTGCTCGTCGAGGATCGAGATGTGCTCGATGGTTGCCTGGTAGGCCGTCGTCTTTGGCATTGCGGTGTCTCCGGCGGCTTACGAGTGAACGTGCTTGTCGCCCGGGAAGGCTTTGATCGCCTCGCCGCGGGCGGTCCGGCCCTTGCCACGCAGGTCGGTGGGGGTCTTCTCGGGGATGATGAAGAGCCCGGGGTCCTGCGTGTCGCTGAACGCCAGCGCCTCGTCGGCGGCGGCCATCATCGTGTCGTCGGCGTTGCGGTACCCGTCGCGGAACTGCTTCTCGATCTCGAGCTCGGCGAGGTCGAAGAAGTAGAACGCCGCGGCCTTGTCGCGGGCGAACTCCTCGCCCCCGTTCGAGCCGTGACGCCGCATGTCCATGTCGAGCTTGCTCAGCGTGCAGGTCCATGCGTGCAGCTGGATGCAGGCGAGCGCGAGTCGGCTCTGCGGCACCTGCCGGTTGAGCATAGCCGCGTCGTGCTTCTTGCTCATCTGCTTGAACTGGTACGTGAACTCGCTGATCAGCCTCGCCAGCCGGTCCGCGTACGGCCGGAGCTCGGGGTGCACGCTCGAGATCTCCGGGGCCTTCCTGCGGATGCCCAGGAAGACCTCGGACATCGCCAAGGTTCACCCCGAGCTCCGGCCGCACGCCGACCGGCTGGCACGGCTGATCAGCGAATTCACCTATCAGTTCAAGCAGATGAGCAAGAAGCACGACGCGGCGATGC
>JBCDEF010000171.1:0-5814 GCA_039179915.1 Planctomycetota bacterium
CGGTGGTCTTCCGGACCGCAGAGCCGGTGGAACGGGTCAGGCGGCCTTACGCTTGCGGCCAACGGTCCGCTGGTCTGCGGTGGCACGCTGGTCGGGCTCTTCGATCAGGACATGCGCCAGCTCGAGCGGGTCGGCAGCCCAGATATCCGCGCCGATCTCCTCGGCGAGGCCCGAGGCTCGGTTGAAGACCCCGCCGCCGACGGCGATCTGCGTGTCGTGTACAGCACCGATCTCGCGGATGGAATCGATGAGCAGACGGATCTCGGGCAGATCCTGCGGCGAGGACCCGAACAGAAGCAGGACGTCCGGGCTCTCTTCGTGGACTTGGGCGAGGATCTCGTCGCGGGGGATGCCGCCGCCGGCATACTTGATCGTGAAGCCGGAGAGTTCGAGCAGGTCGACGGCCATCTGCCCGGCGAGCTCATCGGGCTCGTTCTGGCCGCAGAACGCGATGACTCGGCGATTCTTGGAGGTCTCGAAGACGAACTTGGCGGCGGTCTGGTCGACCAGCACGCGGAGCAGGCGGGTGGCGTAGTGATGGGCGAGGTTGCTGAGTTGGTCGTGGCGGAAGAGCTTTTCGATCTTCTCATAGGTGGGCCAGTAGAGCTCGATGAGCAGGTCTTCCGGCGGGCTGCCGGCCTGGAGGTAGCCGTCGACGACGGCGCGGGCGGCATCGCGTTCGCCGCTGATCAGGATCTCGAAGAAACGGTCGGTGTCATACTCGATGGCGGCCATGTGGTGCTCCCCTGGTTGGTGTGTCTGCGAGTGTGCGGCTCGGTTCGCCGGCAGGCGGGTCATCGAGCGATGGGGCCGGTGGGCATCAGTGGTGTGCCGCGTGGGTGCGGATCGGGGGGCGAAGGCTGCGCAGGGCGTCTGGATAACGGGGTTCGCGGCTTATCGGGCGTCGCGTGGGTCTGGTTATGGGTCTGGTGTTGGATCTGCCTCGGGTCGCCAAAGAGCGGCGGATGCACGGCGGCGGCGGGACGGGCCTACCGTTGGGGCCCGATGTCGGCCGGGACCCGAGACGGGATTCGCCCCGCTCCGAGCCGACGCGGACGAGCCGAGGACAGCCACGATGTACGCGATTATCGAAGAAGGCGGCGGGCAGCGGAAGGTCACCGAGGGCCTCGAGACCGTGATCGATCTGATCAAGGGCGGTGAAGGCAAAGCCGGCGACTCGATCACGTTCGACCGTGTGCTGCTGACCGGCGACGGCGAGGGAACGGCCACGATCGGCAAGCCGTATGTCGAGGGCGCGTCGGTGACGGCCGAGATCGTCGAGCCGCTGGTCAAGGGCGACAAGCTCGATATCTACAAGTTCAAGGCCAAGAAGGGCTACCGCAACAAGACGGGCCACCGCCAGAAGTACACGCGGGTGAAGATCACGTCCATCACCGGCTGAGATCGGCAGCTGAGAGCGCCGGTTGAGACGGACGCATCCGATCGATTCACAGGGCCCCTCGCTCCGGCGAGGGGTTTTCTGTGCGCCGCGTTGGTGTTCAGCGCGTGAATGTTCAGGGAGTTTCGATGAATGTGCCTCGGTCGAGGTCTTTGGTGACGCCCGGGAAGGGCAGTGCCCGGCCGTGGGCGACGGCGTAGACGCCGGGGCTCAGGACACCGGCGGCGAAGATCGCCTCGGTCAGGTTCTGGACCGCGTCGGACCGCGCGAGCTCGTAGGGGCGCATCGCGCCGGTGATCACAACGGGGCAGGGCGGCACGGCCAGCTCGCGGTGGAGCAGTTCGCCGGTGGTCGCGAGCGTGTCGGTGCCATGGACGATGACGACTCCCCTTGCGGTCTCGTCGGGGTCGGGTTCGGCGTTGATGGCGTTCTGGACCGCGTGGAGGATGAGGGCGCGGTCGTCGTCGGTCAGGTCGAGGCTGTCTTTGTGGAGCAGCTCCATGGGGATGACACGGGTCCGCTCGAGCCGGAGGCCGGCGAGCATCTGATCGACGACGGAGCGTCGGTTGACGAGGCGTCCGGAACGCTCATCGTACTCCTTTTCCATGGTGCCGCCGGTGGTGATGAGTGTGACTCGCCGCATGGGGCCGAGTGTACGCGGCGGTCGTGCGGTGCGCGCAGACGAGACGCCGCCCCACCGTCGAGCGGCGGGGCGGCGTTGTCTCTCCCCTGTCGGGTCGCCGCGGGCGGGCGCGAACACAGCCACGCCCGGGCGTTTTTACTGGGATGGCACCCGGCGTGTGCGCGGGGATCAGCGGAGTGCGCTGATCTCGACGGGCTTGACGCCCGAGCCGACGTAGCGGACCTGAGTCGGCACGCGTGAGGCGTTGTAGAGCTCGACGATGACCGAGCCGTCGATGGAGACGGTGTAGGCCTCGGTCGGCTCGATGGAGGTTTCGTCGGTGGGGATCCGCATGGCGACCTGACCCGAGCCGAGGTTCTCGACGAGAAGCTCGGCGGCGTGGCCGCGGACGGCGAGGTTGAGCTGCTCGTACGGCTGGATGGTCACCGCGTCGGAGGTCTTCTTGATCTTGGTGCCGCTGCACCCGCCGAGGACGGCGGCGGCGGCGATGACGCCGAGACCGAGACCGAGCCCTCGCACCGTGTTGCCCTTGCGCATGTCGTCGCTCCTGAAAGTTGCTTGTGGCTGACTCGCCGGCCGCCCGTTTCCTGTGCCCGGAAGCGTCCCGCAGAGAAGATGTCGGCGTACGGGGGCGGGGTGCCCCGGCGTGCACAACAATCCGCGTGGGCGGCGTGTCAGGGCGGAGGGCTCGTGCGGTCTGGGCGGCCGCCCGGTGTCGCTATAGGACCGGGGCGGAGCGAGAACGATGCAGCGCGACGACCGATATCCGATGCCGGACCCGTGGCCCGCTCCGCCGGTGCTGTGCGTCTTGGAGGCGCAGCCTGCGTTCGCGGTGGTGCTCAAGCCGCCGGGGCTGCACGCGGTGCCGGGGCGGACGCCGGACAAGTTCGATTCGATCCAGGCCCGGGCGCGGATCGCGTTCCCGTGGGCGGAGGGGCCGATCACGGTGCACCGGCTCGACCGGGACACATCGGGGATTCTGGTTCTGGGGCTGACGCGGGCGGCGCACCGGGACCTGTCTGTGCAGTTCCAGGATCGGCGGGTGAGCAAGCGGTACACGGCGTTGCTCGACGGGGAGCCGCCGGCGGCCGAGGGGCTGGTGAACCTGCCGATGATTGTCGACTGGCCCAACAGACCCCGGCAGATGGTGGACCACGAATCGGGCAAGCCGGCGCGGACGCGGTACCGGGTGCTGGGCGGCGGTGCCGGGCGTTCGCTGGTCGAGCTCGAGCCGATCACGGGGCGGACCCACCAGCTCCGGGTGCACGCGGCGACGCCGGTCCGCGACGGGGGGATGGGTGCGCCGATCGCTGGCGACACGCTGTACGGCAAGGGTGCCGGGCCCAGGCTGATGCTCCACGCCGGGGCGCTCGAGTTCGACGAACCGGGCACGGGCCGGCGGCGGCGGTTCGAGTCGCCGGCGGACTTCGGCGGCGAGTCGAACTACGGTTGACCTGATCGAGCTTGGGCTGAGCGAGGAGGCGTGTCGTGAAACTGTTCAAGATCCTGCTGGGTGTGGTGATCGTGGTCGTGCTGCTGCTGGTCGCGGCGGTCGTCGGCGCGTTTGTGTTTATCGATTCGGTCGCGCGCAGCGGCGTGGAGCAGGGTGCCAGCTATGCGCTCGATGTGCCGACCACGCTCGACTCGGCCGATGTGGACGTCTTCGGCGGCACGGTCGACCTCGCGGGGCTGACCATCGACAACCCCGAGGGGTACGACACGCCCCACTTCTTCCGACTCGATTCGGCGTCGGCGGCTCTGGACACCGGCACGCTGCAATCTGATGTCGTCGAGATGTCCTCGCTCGTGATCGACGGCATCGACGTGTACCTCGACAAAGAAGGCGGCAAGGCGAACTACGAGCAGATCCTTGAGAACCTCAAGCGGTTCGAATCAGGCGAGCCGCCGGAGGACGAAACCGAGGCGGACCCGAACGCGACGGGCAAGACGTTTGTGATCCGCGAGGTCAAGATTCTGAATGTCACGGCGCACGTCGAGCTGCTGCCGCTGGGCGGCGAGCTGACTCGGTCCGAGATCATCGTGCCCGAGATCATCCTCAGCGACGTGGGCGAGAAGGACCCGCTGACGGTCGCCACGCTGACGAACATCCTGATCAAGTCGGTCTTCGCGTCGATCGTCAACGTCGGCGGCGGGGCGCTGCCCGGGGCGATCGCGGACGGGCTCAACGCGGGGCTCGGCGGGCTGACGGACCTGGCGACCTCGGGCATCGGGATGGGCGTCGACCTGGGCGAGGGCGTGATCAACGTGGTCGGGGATGTCGGCGGGGCGGCGGGCCAAGCGATCGGTGACGCGGCGGGCGTGGTCGGCGAGACCGTCGGCGAAGGGGTCGAGGGGGCGACGGACGCCGTTGGCGAGGGGCTCGGCCGGGTGACCGATCGGGTGTCGGGCGGCGTGAGCGGGCTGTTCGGCGGCGGCGATGACGAGGATGACGAGGCCGAGGCAGATCATGAGTCCGAAGCTGACCCCGAGGCCGAGGCGGAGCCCGAAAGCGACGGCGGCGGCGGGTAAGCCGGGGCCGGCGCGGGAAGGACCGTTCGCTTACGCGAAACGATCGGTGATCATCACCTCGCTGAGCGGGAGCTGTCCCGGCTTAGGCCAGGGGTCTTTGGTGCCCTTGCCGACGGCTACGAGCGGGCCCATGCAGTGGTCGTCAGGCAGGTTGATCAGCTCGGCGACCTGGTCGATCTCGAAGCCGATCATCGGGCAGGACTGGTAGCCCATGGCCGTGGCGGCGAGCATGAGCGTCTGCATCGCCATGCCGATGGAGCGTTGGGCCTCGTCGCGCTGTAGCCACTCGCGGCCCTCGTGGAACGGCCCCATCCAGCCGACGAGCAGATCGGCGACGTCCTTGGGGGCGTTGACCCAGTAGCGGGCGGGGTCCTTCTTCCAGGCGTTGACGTCGGCGGTCATCGCGACCAGCAGGGTCGCGTCGGTGATCTGGGCCTGGTCGTTGCCCACGGCCCGGATCTTGGCCCGCAGGTCCGGGTCGCGGACGACGACGAACCGCCAGTGCTGGATGTTGAAGCTCGTCGGCGCCTGTATGGCGGCGTTGAGCAGCGCGTGGATCTCGTCGTCGGGCATGGTGTGGTTCGGGTCGAAAGCCTTGACGGCCCGGCGGGTCGTGATCGCGGTCAGGGTGTCCATGGGTGCGGATGCCTTTCTCGGTGGTGTGTGTCGGCGGGAATGCCTGCCGACAGGTTACGACGGCTGGACGCCGGGGTTGTTTTCAAAAACACATGAAAACAGTGTGAACCGGGTTCGGCTCTGTGCGGGGTGCGGGTGGTTGGCGGTGCCGCGGGGAGGTCTGCCCGAAACCGGGGACGCTGCCGCGATTTCGAGGCGATGCGGCGTGTTGCGGCGTATCGATGTTGCACTATTCACACATTCCGCTCCGGAACGGGGCGTGTGCGGTGTAGACTCGGTCGCAGGCGTGAGTCCTCCGGAGAGCCGGGGCGCGCCGCGTAGCCGACGCTTTGAGACTGCCCGGGATAGAGCAGCGGTGGACGAGTTTAGCGGGCAGAGATGGAAACGCAGCACATGAAGCTGTACGTCGGGAATCTTTCTTACAGCATGACCGAAGACGAGCTCCGCGAGGTTTTCTCGGAGCACGGCGAGGTTGTCAGCGCGAACCTGGTGATGGACCGCGAGACCGGCCGACCGCGTGGCTTCGGCTTCGTGGAGTTCGCCGATGCCGAGGGCGGCAAGAAGGCGATCGAGGCGCTCAACGGCGCGAACGTGGGCGGCCGTGACC
>JBCDEF010000172.1:0-5787 GCA_039179915.1 Planctomycetota bacterium
CGACCGGCTGTACCGGCTTGCCAAACGCGAGACGACCGCGGACCGCCGCGGGCTGGCGGCCGTTGAGAAGTTCAGCCTCGGTCCGAAGGCGGCGGCGGAGCTCGAAGAGCAGGTCGCCGGCGCGGACGAGGCGATGGCCGCCGCGAAGGCCTGGCTCGTTCGGCTTCAGTCCGGCGACTCGGAGGCCGTCGGGGTCTGGCAGCGGCTGTACGACGTGACGATGTCGGCCTGCATCGAGGCGTGCGCCCGGCTCGGCGCGACCGTAACCAGCGAGGCGACCGCGGGCGAGTCGAGCTACCGCGACGAGCTTCCGGAGATCGTCGAGGCGCTCGGGGCCGCGGGGCTGACCGAGGAAGACGACGGCGCTCTGATCGTTCGCAACGAGGGGATGGAACCGACGCTGGTCCGCAAGAGCGACGGAGGCTATCTCTACGCGACGACGGACCTGGCCGGCGTGCGCCGTCGGGTGCAGCAGCTCGGCGCGGACCGGGCGATCTATTGCGTCGACGCGCGGCAGGCGCTGCACTTCAAACAGGTCTTCGAGACCGCGCGGCGGGCCGGTTTCGCGACGAAAGACGGCAAAACGGCGGATCTCCAGCACGCCCCGTTCGGCATGGTGCTCGGCGAGGACGGCCGGCCGTTCAAGACGCGCTCGGGCGAGAACGTCAAACTGGCGGACCTGATCGACGAGGCGATCGAGCGGGCGGGCGCTGTCGTCGCGGAAAAGAACCCCGGGCTTTCCGAGACGGACCGGGACGAGGTCGCACGGGCGGTCGCGCTGGCGGCGCTCAAGTACGCCGATCTGTCGAGCGAACGGATCAAGGACTACGTGTTTAGCTTCGACCGGATGCTGGCGTTCGAGGGCAACACGGGGCCGTACCTGCTGTACGCGTACGTGCGGATCCGGAGCATCTTCCGCAGGGCCGCGGAGCAGGGTCTGGCGGGCGGTTCGGAGTCGGCTCCGATCATGCTCGCCGAGCCGAAGGAGAAGCAATTGGCGCTCGCGCTGCTGCGGTACCCGTCAACGGTGCGGTCGGTGGGCCGGTCGCTCGAGCCGCACCGGCTGTGCGGGTATCTGTACGAGCTGGCGGGCGCGTTCAGCTCGTTCTTCGAGTCGTGCCCGGTGCTCAAGGCGTCGGACGACGCGACTCGTCTGAGCCGGCTGCGGCTGTGCGACCTGACATCGCGCGTGCTGGCGGACGGCCTCGATGCGCTCGGCATCCCGACGGTTGAGCGGATGTAGCGGCATTCACGCCGCGAGCCTGTCGAGCTGCGCCCGGGCGATCGCGAGCGCGTCATCGAGCCGGGCGCGACGCGACTGGTCGCTGTCGGACCGCTCGGCCGAGTTGTCGGCTTCGCTCTGGGCGATCCGCTGGATGACTGCGATCTGCTCGCGGATGCCCGCGGTGGTCTGCGTGACACGGTCGGCGAGGGTGCGGACCTCGTCGGCGACGACGGCGAAGCCCCGGCCGTGCTCGCCGGCGCGCGCGGCCTCGATCGCCGCGTTGAGCGCGAGCAGGTTCGTCTGGCTGGCGATGCCGTCGATCTCTTTCATCAGCGGCACGACGGCGTCGCTGGCTTCGATCAGCGAGGGCTCGGTCGCGGGCGGGGAACTGCCGCCAGCGTCTTGGGCAGCGCCCGATCGCGGCGGCTCGGCGGCAACGGGATCCGGCTCGATCGCGGCCTGCACCTCGGCGAGCGCGGCGCGGAGCTGCGAGACTGCTTCCGGCGCCGGCGGCGGCGGCTCGGCCGGAGCGGGCGGCGGGGCTTGGAACGGACTGTGTGCCGCGGGCAGCGGGCTCCTCGGCGATCTGCGCGGCAGGCTCGTTGTCGGGCTCATTGGCGCACTGGTTGGCAAGCATGTTGAGAGGCTGGCCGGGAGGTCGATCGTCTGCGTGATGGATGCTCGGGCCGGGGCCGCCGGCCGGGGCGTCGGCGGAGCGATCGAGCGCGGCGGGATCGCCGGCCGAGGCGTATCGGGCGCGGTCGGCCCGGCAGACTGGCGTTGGTTTTCGATTTCACGATCCGGGGTTGCTCTCGCATCCGTGCGAGAGCGCGCGGGTGGCGGAGGTGCCTTTGGCCCTTGCTGGCCGCTTCGTGCGATGCCGGCTGCCACGATCACCAACGCCGCGAGCACGGCGAGGCCGCCGGCGATCAACACTGCACGCGGAGACAGCAGGCCTGCATCAGGCTCAGAACGGGCGGGGGGAGGACGAGGCCGGTCGGCGCGGCGGGGCTTGTCGCCCGCCGACGGTCGCGCACGGATCGAGCTGGCAGCGCTCGGCGAGATGCCCACAGGAGGGGGCACAGCGGCGCGGGCCGGCTGCTCGGCTGGTGGCTGGTCCGAGGCTCCGGCGTGCGGCGTCGCAGGGGGTTCGGCCGCCGCGGTGGGCTGTTCTGTTTTGGCTGCTGCTGTCGGCGCTACCGGCGAATCCCGCAGAGCGGACCACGCCCGCGTGCGATCGGCGGCCGCGGCGTCGAGCATCAGGGCCAGGGCCGAGCGGGCCGCCTGCCGGGTCTCGATCGTCCGGAGTGACCAGGGCGTGCTTGCATCGAGCGCTTCGATGAGACACCGCCGAAGCCCGTCGGTCTCGGCGGGCCGGGGCCAACGGTCGGCGAGGGCGTCGAAGCGTTGGAGCTTGATGTCGCGCGGCACATCGGGCTCGAGCAAGACGCGGTCCGCTTCCGCGGCGATCAGCCAGGCGAGACGTTCGTGTCGCGCGGCCGCCTCGGCCTTCTGCACCGCTGCGGGCCGGTCCGTTCCGGCCTGCGGCGCGGACGGCTGCGAGAGCACGGCACCGCCGACCGCCAGTGCCGCGCCGGCAACGAGACCCGAGATGACCCATCGGCCGCTCACACGCCGGTTATCGGCGGGAACGGCGGCCGGCTCAAGGCTGGTTCGGGTGCCGAGGGCCCGAACGCAAACCGGCCGGCTCCGCGGGGGAGCCGGCCGGCGGTGGGTCACAGACGTGTCTCGGCCCGTTTCGGCTCAGAAGCCGATCTGGACCTGTCCGACGAGGCCGAACTGCGGGTCCTCGGAGTCGGAGAGCAGCGAGATGCTCTCGGCGCCGTCGAACAGCCCGCCGGTCTCGGTGGTGCGGTCAAAGGCGACGGCGAGGCCGGCCGAGAGCTTGACGTCCTCAACGCCCTCGAACGGGTAGTGGTTCACGCCGACCTGGAGCACGTTGAATGGATCGACCTCGGTGCCGGTGATGTCCTCGCGGTCTTCGTCGGCCAAGAAGCAGTCCCAACTGCCGAACAGCTCGGTCTGGTTGGTGACGAAGAAGCCGCCGCCGAGGGTGAAGCCAACGTCAAAGAACTCGTCGCCGATGCTCTCGTCATCGGTGTAGGCGCCGATGGCCTGGCCGAAGATGTTCCAGCCTTCGGTGCTGTCGTAGTAGCCGTCGACGCCGAAGAGCGCGAACTGGACCCGGTCGACGGCATCGCCGTTGGCGTTCTCTTCGTAGTGGGCGAAGGCGCCGAGGACGGCTCGGTCCTCGCCGCCGGGCGCCGAGTTGATGGCGCTCGAGAGGCTGCCGACGGTGCCGAGCACGGCGAAATCGCCGCGGAGGGTGAAGGCGAAGTCGCCGTCGCCCATGTCGGTGAACGAGCTGTTCTTCTGTCGGGCGCCGTCGCTGAAGGCGAAGTTGACCGCGAAGGTGTCCTGCTCGTCGCGGTACTCGAGGCCGATGAACTGCGAGCGGTCGAGCGTGAATACGAAGTCGACAACGGTCGACTCGATGAGCTGTGTGCGGTTGTCGGCGATGAGCGACTCGCGGTTGCCCGGGAGCTTGGCCTGGCCGATTTTCACGGTGAAGCCGTTGCCGTAGTTGTGGGCGAAGTAGGCATCGAGCAGCTTGCCGACGCCGGTGTCGCCCTCGAAGTCGTCGGGATCGAAGCCAGGGCCGACGAGGACGGATTCGTCGTCGAAGGCAAACTCGATCACGTAGGTGGTGTCGGGGTTGACGATGTTTCCGTCGAAGCGGATGCGGGTCCGGGGGAGGCTGAAGCCTGACTCGAAGCCGTCGTCGTTGGCGTCGTCGCGGAAGTTGACATTGAATCGGGTCTGGTTCCAGGCGTGCAGGTTGAGGACGAAGTTGCCGTCCTCGCTGGCGAACCCGAACGGCGAGCCGTTGGTGTGGTTCAACGAGCCGAGCAGCGAGGTGCGTCGCTCGGCGTCGGCGAGCAGCTCGGCGGCGTAGCCGCGCGACTCATCGAGCGACGGCACCGCTTGGGCGGCGGCCGATCCGGCCGCGGCGGCGATGCCCGCGGCCAGCAGGATCCGTTGCGTTGTCTTCATGTCTTGTCACTCCTGTCCTGTGCTTCGCTCGCCTGGGCCCACGCGGAGCGTGCCACCGATCCCGGAACCCTCGAGGCTCGTGCGACGCCAACGCGGCAGCCGCCTCATTCTCCCATCAACAACGGGCGAGAACCACCCGCCGCCGATCCACACCGAACGCAACGCCGCTGTGGATGTAAAGCATGCTGTCGGATAGATCGTGAACACGGGTGCAGAAATCACGTTCGGGCCCTCTGCGAGGCAGACTATCCACCAAACAGGCCGCGGTCACCGCCGGCGGGAACCGGGCCGCGGCCGCCCGATACTGTAAAGACGACATAAAGAATCATCATCGTCGGTTCTGTTCGGTCGAGCGCCACGGCCCTGGCAACTACGCTCGGCTCGCCTTGACCACCTGGAAGGGTCGGAGAACCGCGCGATGTCGGATCAGCGATACATCTTGGTGGTCGAGGACGAGCGGGACCTCGCCGAGTTGCTCCGCTACAACCTCAACATCAGCGGGTACGAGGCGGAGGTCGCCCGCGACGGGCAGGATGCGCTGGCGAAAGTCGCCGAACGCCGGCCGGACCTGTTCGTGCTCGACCTGATGCTGCCGGTCTTCGACGGGATCACGGTCGCCGAGCAGCTCAAGAGCGACAGCGAGACCGCGCGGGTGCCGATCATCATGCTCACAGCCAAGGCGAGCGACGCCGACCAGATCGCCGGCCTGCGGTCGGGCGCCGATGACTACGTGACCAAGCCCTTCAGCGTCCCGGTGCTCATGGCCCGGATCGAGAGCGTGCTGCGGCGGTCGACCGGCAGCCAGGACACCAACTCGCTCTATTCCGTCGGCCCGATCGAGTTGGACAGCGACCGCCACGAGGTGCGGCTCGACAGCACGCTGGTGAAGTTCACCCTTACCGAGTTCCGGCTGCTGGCCGTGCTGGTGACGATGCCCGGTCGGGTGCTGACGCGGCAGAGCCTGATCTCGCGGGCGATCGGGCCGGGGATCACGGTCACGGAGCGGACGGTCGACGTGCACGTGGCCGCGATCCGCCGCAAGCTCGGCGCGCACGGCAAGATCATCAAGACGGTCCGCGGCGTGGGCTACCGGATCGACGAGCAGCCCTGACCGATCGCCGCCACGGGGCTGCCCGCGCGGGCGTAGCGCCGCGGCCCGTAGAATGATTTGTGAGCGCAGGCGGGTTCAGGTCGGCGATCACCGTTCAGTGCGGTGCCGGTGCGGCGGCGACAGGCCTGCTGGGTGTGGGCGTGCTCTCGGGCTGGCCCCCGGCGATCACGGCCTCGCTCGCCGGGATCACGCTGCTGCTCTGGATCTCGGCGGGTGTCTCGGCCCGCGGCCGGATCGACCGCTGGCAGCACGAGCTTGACACGCTGACCGGGTCGCCCGCGCGCTCGCTGGACGCGGCGATCCGCAGCGCCGGCGAACGGATCGCCGCCGAGCGTGCCGCCGCCGAGACCGAACGCCGAACCCCCTGGCACGCCCG
>JBCDEF010000173.1:0-5782 GCA_039179915.1 Planctomycetota bacterium
GCGAGCATTCTTCACCGGGCGGGCCGCGGGGGCGCAAAAAAAACACGGAGCCGCGTGCGGCTCCGTGGACGGTGAACGCAGGATGTGCGGCCGGTCGCGGATCAGCGGCGGCGGGCGGCCTTCTTGCGGGTCGCCTTCTTGGCGGTCTTCTTGCGGGCGACCTTCTTCCGGGTGGCCTTCTTGCGGGTGGCCTTCTTGCGGGTGGCCTTTTTGGCTGTGGATTTCTTCGCTGCTCGTTTCTTGGTTGCGCGTTTCTTCGCCATCGGCGTGTCTCCGTCGGGCTCCGCGGTGCGTTCCATCGGTGCTGCGCGTGCGGAGCGGTGTTTGTGTGCGTCGCGCAGCCGGTTTCACTATCGGGACTGAATCTCGCACATCTTGAGACAAAAACTCAAGCCATGCGATTCAAAGCGTGAGCAGTGCGCAGCGTTTTGTCAAGTGTGCACACGCGATCCGCGGCGCCGCGCACCGAAACTGCGCTCTCGGCGCTGCGCGCTGCACGTTTCAGCCGCGATGCGTGCGCACATCGCACGCACGCGACACGGCCCATCGTTGCACGACGATCAAGAACACAAACGGACGCTGACCGCGCGATGTTCAGCATGATTCTGCACACGCAGCGCACACCTGCCACATCCGCAGAAGGCGGACGTTCGCCCACGATGCCGCCACGAACGCGGCATGTTCGCGTGATTTCGCGCCGCATCAGTCGCCGGGCGCGATATCGACGGTTGTCAAACGCACCGACGCGCTGTCGCCGAAGGTCTTGGGGTCGCTCGATCGGAGCGACGTGCCGTTGACCCGGTTGTACTGCGCAACCGTCATGGCATCGGTCGGCTGCATGGCGACGCGTGCGCGCACGATGCCCAGCCACGGGTTGTACCAGAACGAAGCGTCGGTGCGCTCGGTCACAAAAATCTGACGCGGGTGACGCCAGCCGGACTGTGTGTCGGCCGCGATCTCGAGCCACGGCCTTGCCGAATCGACCGTCGCGTTTTGCGGCAACTCGTCGAACCACGACGGGTCGATGACCTCCGGCAAGCCGACATCGTTGAGAACCGCCCGATCGGAGTACGAACGCAAGATGACCTGGGCGTGCATCAGTTCGACGGCGTTGCGCGTGGTTTCGAGACCGGTCGGCTCTTCCGGGCCGCCGCGCGACATCCACCATGCCCCGGCGACGGCCAGCACGGTCAGCAGCGCGATGACATCAACAAAGCGTCTCAAGCGGAACACCGAACCTCTCTTAGACCCGAACGGAGTATCGAACCACGATCTGCGCGGCTCGACCGCCGCGCCGCGCCACCGCTCGGAGCAGGCTCGCCCGGCTCGGTTGTGAGGGCTGCGCCGACTAGAGTGCCATCGGCCGCGGACCGGATAACCGCGCCGCGTCCCGACCGAGGCCCCCCGATGACAAAGATCACGACACACACGCTCGAATGCGGGGCGGTCCTGATCGCCGAGGTCCTGCCCGCGGCCCGTTCAGCGGCGGTCGCGTGGCACGTGCCATGCGGGATCACGGCCGAGCCCGCCGACCGGCTGGGCCTGACGGGCGTGGTCTGCGAAATGCTGATGCGGGGCGCGGGCGACCGGGACGCCAGGGCCCAGGCCGACGCGTTCGATGCCGTCGGCGCCACGCGGGATATCGCCGCCGGGCTCCGTGGGACACAGATCGCCTCGATCACGACCGGCGATCGGCTGCCGGACCTGCTCCCGCTGCTGGCCGAGACCGTGCGCCGGCCGCGGCTGAATAACGAAACGTTTGTGCCGTCGCGCGAGCTGTCGCTGCAGGCGCTCGAATCGCTGGGCGACGACCCGCGGGAGCGGGCCTCGATCGCGGCGCGGGCGGCGTTTTTTCCCGAGCCGTACAACCGGTCGAGCTACGGCACGCGCGAAGGGCTGACCGCGGCGACGGCCGACGACGCGGCCGCGCTCTGGGCAGGCCGGGCACTGCCCGGCAGCTCGATCATCGCGGTCGCCGGCGCGGTCGATGCGGATGCGATCCGCGACCGGCTCGACGGGCTGCTCGAGGGCTGGGCGGGCTCGGCCGAGCGGATCGAGCCCGCGGGCGGCGTCCGGGCCGCGGCGGGGCACATCGAAGACGACTCGAGCCAGGTCCAGATCATCGCGCTCCGCGACGCGCCGACCGAGCTCGATCAGCAGGCGGCGGTCCGCGAGAAGATCGCGGCCAGCGTGCTGTCGGGCGGCATGTCGGGCCGGCTGTTCACCGAGGTCCGCGAGAAGCGGGGCCTGTGCTACGCCGTCGCGGCGGCGTACCGGGGCGACGACCTGTTCGGCCGGCTGAGCGCGTATGTCGGCACCACGCCCGAGCGGGCCCAGGAGTCGCTGGATGTGCTGCTGGCCGAGCTCGACCGGATCCGCACGCCGGCCGGCGCGGTCACGGCGGACGAGATCGACCGCGCGATCATCGGGCTCAAGTCTTCGGTGGTGTTCCACGGTGAATCGACCCAGGCGCGGGCGGCCTCGCTGGTCAGCGACGTGATCAAGCTCGGCCGGGCCCGCACGCTCGACGAGATCTCGGCCGCGTACGACGCGGTCAGCCTCGACGATCTGAACAGCTACCTTGTCGGTTCGGCCGCCGGGGCGCAGACGATCCAGACGCTGGGGCCGACGGCGCTCGCGACGCCGTAAACGGGCGTCGCTCGGGCCGCTAGACTCGCGGCGATGTCTTACCGGCTGACACGCAACCTCTGGCAGTACGGCCTGCTGACGCTCTGCTTCGTCGTGCTGGGCGTTTTTCTGCTGCTGCCGATCGGGCTGACCGTCCGCGGCGGGTTTGTCGAGACCGCGGCCGACGGGCAGACCAGCTACACACTCAAGCATTTCGCGCTCGTGCTCGCCAATCCTATTTATAGAGAAGGCCTGGCCAACACCTTCATGATCGCGTGCTGGACGACGGCGCTATCGATCCTGATCGCGCTGCCGCTGGCGTTGATCTCGGCGCGGTACAAGCTGCCGCTGAAGCCGCTGTGGAACGCGCTCGTGCTCATCCCGCTGATCCTGCCCCCGTTTGTGGGGGCGATCGGGATGCGGGCGGTGCTGGGCCGCGAGGGGATGATCAACTCGCTGTTCGGGACGAACTTCGACGTGCTCGGCGAGGCGAGAGTCGTCGGCGTGATCATCGTCGAGGCGCTGCACCTCTATCCCATTATCTATCTCAACGCGACGGCTGCGCTGGCCAACCTCGATCCGGCCCTTGATGAAGCCGCCGAGAACCTGGGGGCCGGGCCCGTTCGGCGGTTCTTTACGATCATCCTGCCGCTGATCCGGCCCGGGCTGTTTGCGGGCGCGACGATCGTGTTTATCTGGTCGTTCACCGAGCTCGGCACGCCGCTGATGTTCGAGTACGCCCGGGTGACGCCGGTGCAGGTCTTTTTGGGGCTGAAGGAGATCCCGGGCTCGGCCGAGCCGTACGCGCTCACGGTGATCCTGCTGACGGCGGCGATCGCGCTGTACCTGCTGGGCAAGTTCGTCTTCGGCCGGCGCGGGCACGCGATGTATTCGAAAGCCTCGCGTTCGGCCTCGGAGAAGCCGCTGCCGTGGTGGGGCTCGGTGCTGGGCACGCTTTTGTTTGCGGCGGTGACGCTGGCGGCGATCCTGCCGCACGTGGGCGTCGTCCTGACCAGCATTACAGTGCCCGGGCAGTGGTACGGCACGGTGCTGCCGGAGATGTTCACCGGGCAGCACTTCGAGACGGCGCTCTCGGATCGCGTGGCCGCGGGCTCGATCCGGAACAGTCTGGTGCTGAGCCTCTCGGCGGTGATCGTGTGCGTGGCGGCGGGGATCGTGATCTCGTACATGGTGGTGCGGACAACCGTCCGCGGCCGGGGCGTGCTCGACGCGCTCTGCATGCTGCCGCTGGCGGTGCCGGGCTTGGTGATGGCGTTCGGCTACTTCGCGATGACGCTCGACGGCCCGCTGCCGGCGATCGCGGGCTGGCTCGAAGACCGCGAGATGGGCCACATCGCGCGGTACTTCCAGGTCATCGGCACAGACCCGAACCCGTTTGTGATCCTGGCGATCGCGTATGCGGTGCGCCGGCTGCCGTACATCGTCCGGTCGGCGAGCGCGGGCTTGGAACAGACCTCGGGCGAACTGGAAGAGGCAGCCGTGAACCTGGGCGCGAGCAAGCTGCTGGCGATCCGGAAAGTGGTCCTGCCGCTGGTGATCGCCAACGTGATCGCCGGGGCGCTGTTGGTCTTTAGCTTCTCGATGCTCGAGGTCTCGGACTCACTGATTCTGGCGCAGCAGACGAAGCACTTCCCGATCACGAAAGCGATCTTCGAGTTCTGGAACCGGCTCGGCGACGGGGCCTATGTGGCCAGCGCGATGGGCGTCTGGGGCATGGGGCTGCTGACGGTGACGCTGGTCGGGGCGTCGCTCTTGATGGGCAAGAAGCTGGGCTCGATCTTCCGGGCGTAAGCGATGTCTATTGACCTCAGACCCACGATCGCGATCAGCCTGGGCGACCCCGGCGGCATCGGCCCGGAGTGCGTGGTCAAGGCGCTTTCGGACAAGGACCGCCGGTCGCGGGCGCGGTACCGGGTGTACGGCTCGGCCGAGCCGATGGCCCACGCGGCCGATGCGGCCGGGCTGCCCCATGCGTGGTGGCGCATCGCCGAGGGCTCGGACCTCGAGCCGGCGTCGGCCCACGACGTGGTGCTCATCGACTCCGGCGGGGATAGCTTCGAGCGCGACCACACCGCTCGTGGCGGCGAGCTGTCCTTCAACTGGGTCGAGCGGGGCATCGAGGCGTGCAAGAGCGGCGCCGCCGACGCGCTCGTCACCGGGCCGATCTCCAAGACCGCGTGGAGACTCGCCGGCAAGGGCCGGTACCCGGGGCACACCGAGCTGCTCGCGTCGCGGTTCCGGGCCAAGCGCGTCGGGATGCTGTTCGTCAGCGACGAGCTGCGGGTGATCCTGGCGACGGCCCATGTGCCCCTGATGGAGATCCGCAACGAGCTGACGATCGGGCGCGTGTTTGACGCGATCGATCTGGGGCATGAGGCCTGCGTGAAGCTGGGCATCCGCGAGCCCCGGATCGCGGTGGCGGGCCTGAACCCGCACGCGGGCGAGGGCGGGATCCTGGGCGACGAAGAGACGCGGATCATCGAGCCGGCCATCGCGCATGCGAACCGGCAGGGCATCCGGGCCGAGGGGCCGTTCCCGGGCGACACGGTCTTCCAGAAAGCCCGCCAGAAGCCTAAGACCGGGCCGTACCACCTCGTCGTCGCGATGTACCACGACCAGGGGCTGATCCCGGTGAAGCTCTTGGCATGGGACTCGGCGGTGAACGTGACCTGCGGTCTGCCGACACCCCGGACCAGCCCGGACCACGGAACAGCGTTCGACATCGCGGGGCGGAACCGGGCCGACGCGGGCTCGATGGGGGCGGCGATCGACCTGGCGGTCCGGCTGGCGCTGGCCGAGTAAATCTCCCGTGCCACTGACCTTCAGGTCAATGCCTGAGCATCAAGACCAGGAAAACCACTGACCTGAAGGTCAGTGGCACGGGTGGTGATGGCACGGCTAGGCTTCTGGTCCGAGCACGGCCGCGCGAACCAGGCCGTGCGAAGCCGGCCGCCGAAGACACGACCGATGACCGAGATCAACCGTCAACTCGACGGCGAGCGCTCCCCGCTCGCCGAGATGCTCACCGTCGCCCTGCCGACGGTCGTGACCATGTCGAGCTTCACGGTGATGCAGTTCGTGGACTCGCTGATGGTCAGCCGCATCGGGGCCGAGCCGCACCATGTCGCGGCGC
>JBCDEF010000174.1:0-5699 GCA_039179915.1 Planctomycetota bacterium
CGCGGTCTTGATCGCTTCCGGATCCTGGTCGGCCACCAGCCGGAAGCTGACCTTGGCCGACGCGAAGCTCGGGATGACCGTCTTGGCGCCCTCGCCCGTGTACCCGCCGACGATGCCGTTGATGTCGCACGTCGGCCGGGCCCACTCGCGCTCGGTCGCCGTGTACCCCGCCTCGCCGACGTCGGCCTCTGTACCAAGGCCGATCGTCCCGAGCGCCTCGCCCGCGTCGATGCCCAGCGTCTTCCAAGCCGCCCGCTCGCCGTCGGTCAGCGGGCGGACACTGTCATAGAACCCCGGCACGGTCACACGACGGTCGCTGTCCCACAGCTGACCGAGCACCTTCGCCAGCTCGTTGATCGGGTTCGGCACGCGGCCGCCCCACAGCCCCGAGTGCAGGTCCTGGTCCGGGCCGTGCAGCGTGATCTCGGTGTAGACCAGCCCGCGGATGCCGTACGTAATCGCCGGCTTGCCACGGCCCAGCATGCCCGTGTCCGAGATCACGCAGACTTCGCACTGCTTCAGCTCGCTCGCGTTGTCGCGGACGAACCGGTCGAGGTTCACCGAGCCCGACTCTTCCTCGCCCTCGATCAGCACGGTCATCTTCACGCCGCCGGCCGCGGTGCCGGTCTCGTCGAACCAGGCCCGCATCGCTTCCAGGAACGTGGCGACCTGGCCCTTGTCGTCGACCGCGCCGCGGGCGACGATCCGCTCCCGGCCGGCGTCGTCCTTGGTCACGACCGGCTCGAACGGCGGGCTGGCCCACAGTTCCACCGGGTCCGGCGGCTGCACGTCGTAATGACCATAAAACAGCACGTGCGGCCCGGTGTAGTCGGCCGCACCGTCCGTCGTCGCCAGGACGATCGGATGCCCCGGCGACTCGGCCGTGCCCGTCCCGCGCAGCTCGACCTCAAACCCGGACGCCCTGAGTTGCTCGGCACACCACCGCGCCGCCTCGGCCGTCTGCTCGCGGTACGCCGGGTCGGTGCTGATCGACGGGATCCGCAGCCAATCAGTCAGCCGAGCGATCTGATCGGCGTCGGTCGATTCGAGACGTTCGAGGACGGCGTCGAGGGACATGGGGTGATCTCCAGAAAAGAAAACCGCCCGGCGTGCGGGCGGCTGTAGATTGCAATACAATTTTGAGTTCAAGGCAACTCGGGGCCGGTCGTGCCGTCGGCTGCTCGTCCTTCGGGAAGATTCTCGACGTAGTCCTGCGCTTCCTGGGTCAATGCGCCGATGTTTCCTACGACACTACCGGTCGGTGCCCATCGCGACATATCGCCGTACACCTCATCCTGCTTCAAATTCTCGGTATGGCCGTCGAAGAATACAGCGTTAAGACTGGTTCCGATGTGGCGAAATGAGAGGGCGACATTCTCCTGATTCGGCGCATTCATGTTGCTCTGACCATATGCTCGGCTCTCGACCCACTGCGGGGTACCATCGGTAAACGCACCGAAGAAGTCGGGGTTCGGGTCGATGTCAAAGTCGAGCACGCCGCCCTCAAAAAACCGCGTGCCGCTCGCCGCCATGACCTTGGTTGATGCAGTTGTACCGACTTGTTCAAATCGATTACGGAAGTTACGCGGCGACCTTACCTGTGTATTAATTGGATTGCGCCAGGAACGAGGCGTGAAGCCATATCGGTTTTCCCAACGGTCTTCGTCTCCTGACGTTGTCCCTTGTCCGGGGACAAAACCTGATGGTGATGGCGTCCCCCAGTACGAGAACGCACCGGGCATGAGGTAGCTTGCCTGGAAATACCCACGATTGCTCGTAAGATACTCCTCGAAATCATCACTGTCGGGCGCACTACCGAAAAGTTCCTGGTTGAACTCGTTTGCCGCTGGATCACGAAAATCGTTGAAGATATCTCCGAACCGATCCGAACGCTTGGCCGAGAACCCAAGGCTCTCCCCGAGTGTGGGGCTGATGAAATCAAACGTCTGGACCGGTGTAGACGCTGTCGTTGTTCCGACGTAGGCGTCGCTGTCCTGCTGTCCTTCCCAGCCACTGGTATTGACGGCCGCGAAGTAGTCATCGTTGTCGGCGCCGTAGACCGCTTGGCCCTGGCCGATGCTCCGCTGCTGGGCTTGATCAACGAGCGAGAAGGCGGTCTGCCGAGCAGTGCCGAGCGCCGGCAGCAGGATGCCGATCAAGAGCGCGATGATCGAGATGACCACGAGCAGCTCGATGAGCGTGAAGCCGCGGCGGGCTGGGTGTGTGTTGAGCGTTGCCATCGGTTCGTCGTCCTTGCGTTCGGCGTCACGAGAAACGCCGGGTACGAGTCGCTGCTTTCGTGTCGGGCCGTGTCGGTTCGATTCAGTTTGGATCGGTTCGTCAGTCGATGCGTTTCGGATCGCCGAGGTCGACCAGGATTCGGCCGGAGCTGAGGTCGATCGCGTCTTCGTTGACCAGTTCGTCATCGCGGAGCCCGCCGAGGCGGCGGCCGCTGATCCTGTATTCGCCGTCTTCCTCGATGACGCGGTGCAGCGTGCGTCGGCCGGTCTCGGGGTGCTCCTTGGGGGTGATGACGGAGCGGTTGTTGACGTTGACGCGGTAGAGCTGGCCGGTCTCGACATCGACGAGGACCATGCTGTTGGCCATCTTGGGCCCGCTGCCGGAGGACATGGCGAACACGATGCCGGCCACGCCGCCGAGGACGCCGAGAACGATCAAGGCGATCTGCCAGGGTTTGGCTCCGCTCATCGTGGTCTCCGGCAGCCAGGCTGGGAACTGGTGATGCTGCGTCGAAAAAATCGAGGCTGCGTAGTCCGCGGGGCTGCGTGTCAGGTCATGTGGTGCGAGCGGCGGTGCCGCAGATAAACGGGGAATCGACCGATCATAGCCGGAACTCTTTGTGAATCAGGCTTCCGCGTGCCGGCCGAGGACGGCCGATACAGTCCTCAACATTGCTTCACAAATCAATCGGATTCCGTTTGGATTTTCCGGTTCCTGTCGGTTGCGGCTCCGCCCCCTCGCAGCGTGCGAAAGATCAACCATGAAGGTGGTCCTGCCCAATCCCCGAGGCTTCTGTGCCGGCGTGCAGATGGCGATCGATGTCGTCGACCACGCCATCGACCTCTTCCCGGATCAGCTGATCTACGTCTATCACGAGATCGTGCACAACCGGCACGTCGTGCAGCGGTTCCGCGATCGGGGCGTGAGTTTCGTCGAGGACGTGGCCGATGTGCCCGACGGCAGCGTGATCGTCTTCAGTGCGCACGGCATCCCGCCGGCGGTGCGGCAAGCGGCCGATGACCGCAACCTGACCTCGATCGATGCGACCTGCCCGCTGGTCACGAAAGTTCACTCCGAGGCGATCCGCTACGCCAGACGCGGCTTTCAGATCCTGCTGATCGGGCACCGGAACCATCAAGAAGTTCTCGGGACGCTCGGCGAGGCTCCGGAGGCCACGATCGTCGTCGAAACGCCGGAAGAGGTCGAACAGGTCGAGGTCGACGACCCGGACAAGCTTGTCTATCTGACACAGACGACGCTTTCGACCGACGACGCGGGCGTGATCATCCGGGCGATCAAGAAGCGGTTCCCGAACGTGCACGAGCCGCCGGGCTCGGACATCTGTTATGCGACGACCAACCGGCAGCACGCGGTGCGGGAGATGGCGCCTGAGGTCGACGTGGTGCTGGTGGTCGGCAGCCGGAACTCGTCGAACTCGGTGCGGCTGACGGAGATCGCGGAGAACGTCGGCACGCCGGGCTATCTGCTCGATGACGCGAGCGAGCTCGACGAATCGTGGCTGCCGAAGGGTGCGGAATCGACGGTGCTTGTGACCGCTGGCGCTTCGGCGCCGGAGGACCTGGTCGCGGGCCTGTGCCGGGGGCTGATCGAGCGGTTCGGCGGGACGCTCGAGCAGTGGGACATCGTCGAGGAAGAGGTCGAGTTTGCCTTGCCCGGGCGGCTCCGGCGGGAGATGAAGGCCCGCGGCATCGACCCGGCGACCAAGCGGATCATCGTCAGCACGCCCGAGCCGACGGCCGAGGCGTACGGCGCGGTCGCGCTCACCGTATCGGCCCCGAGCACCCCCCCGCCGCCGGCGGTCTAGCGTCTGGCCGCATGCAGCACCCGGACCCGCACATCTTTGGCATGGACCGGCCGGCGCTCGAAGCTTGGTGCGCTGCGCACGGCTTCGAACGCTTCCGCGCCGAACAGCTCGGCCGCTGGGTCTACGAGCACGGCGAAGCCGATGCGTCGGCGTGGAACAACGTGCCCAAGCGGCTCCGAGAGGCCGCGGCCGGCATCGGCGTTGCCACCGGCCGAACGATCGAGCACCAGTCGGCATCCGACGGCACCCAGAAGCTGCTGATCGAATGGGACGATCCGGAATCGGCGCGAAGCACCTCGCTGCCGATCGCCGGTCAGGCGGGCGATGTCACGCGGCAGACCGAGTGCGTGATGATCCCGTCGCTCGACGAGGGCTCGAACCGCAAGACGGCGTGCATCTCGAGCCAGGTCGGCTGCCCCGTGGGGTGCAAGTTCTGTGCGTCGGGGCTCTCAGGGCTGGACGGCAACCTGTCGGCGGGCCGGATCGTCGAGCAGGTCTGGCGGCTCGAGCGGCTGCCGGGCGTGGGCCGGATCAGCAACATCGTCTTTATGGGCATGGGCGAGCCCTTGAGCAACTTCGGCCCGGTGACCGACGCGATCCGCACGCTCGCGCGGCCCCGCCCCTTCGGCATGGGCATCGGCGCACGCAAGATCACGGTCTCGACGGTCGGGCTGCCGAAGTACATCCGCCGGCTGGCGGCGGAGCTCGACCTGCCGATCACGCTGGCGCTCTCGCTGCACGCGCCGACCGACGACCTACGCCGCGAGCTGATCCCCTGGTCGGAGTACACAACGATCGCCGAGTTGCTCGACGCCTGCGCCGCGTGGTTTGCGAAGACCGGCCGAGAGATCACGCTCGAGTACACCCTGCTCGGCGGGACGAACGACAGCCCCGAGCAGGCCCGCGAGCTGGCCCGGCTCGCGAGGACGCTGCGGGCCAACATCAACCTGATCCGCTACAACGAGGTGGACGGGCTGCCGTTCCGCAGGCCGAGGGATGAGGGCGTGCGGGCGTTCCAGCGGATCCTGCGGGAGGCCGGCATCAACTGCCATATCCGGGCGAGCCGAGGGCGCGACATCGCGGCCGCCTGCGGCCAGCTGCGACACGAGCACGAATCGAGCGCCGGGTGAACCTCGGTGAGTTCAGCTCGTTCTCGCTGATGCACGCGGTGGTGGTCTTCGTTATCACCGCCGCGAGCGTCGCGTTGATCAGGCATGCTCACCGGCGTCCCGAGCGCCGCCACGTCATCCGCCGCATGCTGGCCGTGGCGTTCGTCGCGGTGCAGATCGCGTATCACGCCTACTGGCTCGGGGTCCGCGGCGAGGTGCGGACGTCGCTGCCGCTGCACCTGTGCGACATCGCCGGGCTGGTCGCCGCGGCGGCATTCATCTTTCCGACGCGACTGCTCCGAACGCTGCTCTACTTTTGGGGCTTCTCGCTGTCGAGCCTGGCGTTCGTGATCCCGGTGCTCGACCGCGGGCCGGCGACGATGGAATTCTGGATGTTCTGGCTGAGCCACTGGGTGATCGTCGGCGGCGCGGTCTATCTGGTCGCCGTCGAGGGTTTCCGCCCGACCGGCCGCAGCCTGGCTCTCGCGATCGCGATCACGATCGGATACGGTCTGCTGATGGTC
>JBCDEF010000175.1:0-5675 GCA_039179915.1 Planctomycetota bacterium
CCGAACCCCGCGATCCGCGAGCCGGTGATCGATCCGTTCCATCATTCGGACTCGGACCACGGGCACGAGACCGGCGGCGAGCAAGGCGAGATGGTCTCGTCCATCGTCCGTGATCCGAGCAAGCAGCAGTCCGACGCCGGCTACGCCGGCAGCCTCCGCGTCCTCGGCGCGGTTACCGGAGTCCACGCGTGAGTGTGATCAACCCCGACCAGATCAACGCCGAGCGGCTCGCCGGTCTCCGCCCGTCCGCGGACGGCAGCGACATCGACCCGGCGCTCGGCGACGGCTCACTCACCGAGGACCCCGCCGTCACCCCGCCGCTGGTGCTCAACAACCGCTCCTTCCACGATGTGACCGAGATCGTTTGCGGATACACCGAGAAGGCCCCGAGCTGGTGGTGGTTCCACGCCCTCGGCGCCGCCGCCACCGTCGCGGGCCTCGCCCAGATCATGATCCTCTACCTGATCATCACGGGCGTGGGTGTCTGGGGGCTGAACAACCAGGTCGGCTGGGCCTGGGACATCACCAACTTCGTGTTCTGGATCGGCATCGGCCACGCGGGCACGCTGATCTCCGCGATCCTCTGCCTGCTCAAGCAGGAGTGGCGAACCGCGGTCAACCGCTCCGCCGAGGCCATGACTATCTTCGCGGTGACCTGCGCCGGCATCTTCCCGGGCATCCACGTCGGCCGCGTCTGGTTCGCCTGGATGCTCTTCCCGATCCCGAACTACAACTGGATCTGGCCCAACTTCCGCAGCCCGCTGCTGTGGGACGTCTTCGCGGTATCGACCTACGCGACCGTCTCGGCCCTCTTCTGGTACATGGGCCTGATCCCGGACCTGGCAACGCTCCGCGACCGGGCCGACCGCCGCCTGCGGCTCGGGCAGAGCCAGAACATGATCCTCCGCGTCCCGCTTCCCCTGCCGATCCCCACCGTCACGCTGCCGATCAAGGGCGACGTGCTCCGGGCCTATATCTTCGGCTTCCTGGCGATCGGGTGGCGCTTCAGCGGCTCGCACTGGTACCGCTACGAGAAGGCCTACCTCATCCTCGCCGGCATCTCCACGCCGCTGGTGCTCAGTGTGCACTCGATTGTCTCTTTCGACTTCGCGACCTCGATCCTGCCCGGCTGGCACACAACGATCTTCCCGCCGTACTTCGTCGCGGGTGCCGTCTTCGGCGGGTTCGCGATGGTCCTGCTGCTGCTGATCCCGCTGCGTGAGCTGTTCGCGAACATGAAAGACCTGCTCACGCTCCGCCATCTGGAGAACATGGCCAAGATCCTGCTGGTCACCGGCATGATGGTCGGGTTCGCCTACGCGATGGAGTTCTTCATCGCCTGGTACGGCGGCAACGAGTTCGAGTGGTACGCCTTTATCGGCAACCGCGCCAACCCGGCGACGGCGCCGTATTGGTGGGCGTACTACGCGATGATCTTCTGCAACGTCGTCACGCCGCAGGTCTTCTGGATCCGCGCCATGCGGCAGAACCCGCTCGTGATCTGGATCGTCGCCGCGTTCGTGACCATCGGCATGTGGTTCGAGCGGTTCGTGATCATCGTGACCAGCCTGCACCGCGCGTTCCTGCCCGGCGAATGGCACATGTTCTACCCGACCGCGGTCGACATCCTGACGTTCGTCGGCTCGATCGGCATCTTCCTGACGCTCTTCCTGCTGTTCATCCGCTTCCTGCCGATCTTCCCGATCGCGGAGCTCAAGGCGGTCATGCCCGGTGCCAGCCCGCACGACTACCACGACGATCACCACGGCACCGACGGGTCGGCCGGCGACCCGGCGACCAGCGCCGCCGACGGCCAGCCCGTCACATCCGACCAGACCGAGAAGGGAGGGAGCTACTGATGGCTCGCCCGATCTACCAGACCGCATCCGGGGCCGCCGTCCACGGCATCCTGGCCCAGTTCGAGAACCCGTACACCCTCAGCGAGGCGGCCAAGACCGTCCGCGACGCGGGCTACCGCAAGTGGGACACCCACTCGCCGTTCCCCGTCCACGAGATGGAAGAGTCGATGGGCATCGCCGGCAAAGCGGTCTCGCCGCTGGCCTACGGCATCGGCCTCGCCGCCCTGTTCGGTGCCGTGGGCGGCTACCTGATGCAGTGGTGGATCAACCACGACTACTTCATCGTCGTCCAGGGCAAGCCGACCGACGGCGCCTGGGAGCCGTTCATCCCGATCACGTTCGAGCTGAGCATCCTGCTCACAGCCTTCGCGGCGATCGTGGGCATGCTCGCGTTCAACGGCCTCCCGCGGCACCACCACCCGCTATTCAACAGCGAGCGGTTCTTGAGCGTCTCCGACGATGCCTTCTTCGTCTCGGTCGAAGCACGCGACCCGAACTTCGATCCGGAGACCACCCGCAAGCTGCTCGAAGACGCGGGCGCGACGCACATCGAACTGGTGGAGGAGTAGGCCGCATGAGCATCGACCTCCCAAGCGTGAGTCTGCGAGCCGTCGCGGCCGTTGCCGCGGCCGCCGGCCTGACAGCCGGCCTGGCCGGGTGCCGGGGTGAGCGGACCGACAAGCCCCCTCGCCAATTCTTCCCCGACATGGACGATTCGCCCCGTTTCGAGGCCCAGGAAGCGACCGAGTTCTTCGTCGACGGCCGCACGCAGCGCCCCGTGGTCCCCGGGGCCGTGGGCTTCGGCCGCACCCCGGTGAACGTCGAGGACCCCGCCGTCGCCGAGACCGGCTGGGCGCAGCACTACGCCACCGAGCGGGCCCGGCTGATCAAAGACGACGAAGCGGTCTACCTCGGCATCGGCGACCCCGATGCCGGCGCCGACACCGCGGACGCCTGGCTCGAGACGATCCCCGTTTCGGTCGATCGGGACCTGATCGATCTCGGCCGCAAGAACTTCGATATCTACTGCGCCACCTGCCACGGCTACGAGGGCGACGGCCAGGGCACCGTCGGCGTCCGCTGGTCGGCGCCGGTCCCGAGCTTCTACGACCCGAAGTACGCCGACCCCGAGCAGTTCTCCGGCCGCGACGGCTACATCTACCACGTCGCCCGCAACGGGCTGGTCGATCCCAACGGCGTGCTCCGCATGCCGGGCTACAAGCACGCGATCAACGAGCGTGAAGCGTGGGGCGTCGTCGCCTACATCCGCACGCTCCAGGCCGCCCGCGGCGTGCCGATCGACAGCGACATCATCCCGGACGCCGAGCGGCAGCGTCTGAGCCAATCGGCCGCGCCGCGCGGGGCCGGCCAGAACCAGCAGACCGTCGCCGAAGGGGGTGACCAATGACCCAGCTCTCTGACAGCGGCGGCCTCAGCCGTGTGCTCACGGGCGATCAACGCCTGACCGAGCGAAACATCACCCTGCGAGGTATCGGCTCCGGCGGCATCGTTGCTGCGCTGGCCGGTCTGGGCCTGCTCGGGATCGCGGTCACGATCATCGGGGCGTTCACCGCCGCCGGCGGCGGGGACGCGGGACTGCGGTACGCGCTCGCGGCCTACCACGTCGGCTTCACCGCCGTCATCGGCATGTGCCTCGGCTCGCTCTTCTGGGTCATGGTCTTCCACCTGATCGGAGTGAAGTGGTCCGTGACCATCCGACGGCAGTTCGAGAACGTGATGCGGGCGATGTGGATCTGCCTGATCCTTTTCCTGCCCCTGATCATCCTTGAGACCCTGCTCCAGGGTGTGCTGTTCAAGTGGATGGACCCGTCGATCACCGCGGACGACTACCTCTACGAGCACAAGGCGGGCTACCTGAACATCCCCTTCTTCCTGCTGCGGTCCGCGATCTACTTCGGCTGCTGGATCCTGCTGATCGCGACCTTCTGGGGCCTCGAGCGCAAGCAGGACGAGACCGGCGACCGGTGGCTGAGCAACAAGGCCCGGTTTACCAGCGCCTGGGGCCTGCCCGTCTTCGCGATCACGGTCGCCTTCGCCGGCTTCGATTGGCTGATGACCCTCGACTTCCACTTCTTCAGCACCATGTGGGGCGTCTACTTCTTCGCCGGCGCGGCGTACTCGGCGATGGCGCTTAATATCCTGATCACCAGCCTGCTCCGCGGGGCCGGCCGGCTCGAGGGCGTCGTCACCAAGGAGCACGGCCACGACCAGGCCAAGCTGCTCTTCGGCTTTACGGTGTTCTGGGCCTACATCGCCTTCAGCCAGTACTTCCTGATCTGGTACAGCAACATCCCCGAAGAGACCCGCTACTTCGACTTCCGCCAGGAGCAGTACCCGATCGCCACGGCCGTCCTGGTGCTCGGGCACTTCGTGCTGCCCTTCCTCTTCCTGCTGCCCAGGCCCGCCAAGCGGATCAGCGGGTACGTTGCTTTCTTCGCCGGCTGCGCGCTGGCGCTGCACGTGCTGGATGTCTGGTGGGTCATCCGTCCCATGGCCGACGCGAAACTCATCTCATCCGGCAAGCTCGATGCGCCGAAGGGAATTTCGATGCTCTGGCTCGATCTGGCAGGGATCGTCGGCGTGCTGGGGATCTTCGGGGCGGTGGTCGCCCGGAACGTCTTCTCGGGGCCGCTGATCCCGGTCAACGACCCCCGCCTGAAGCGGTGCCTGGAGAACAAGAACTACGTCTGATGCCCGATGTCAGACGCCGACCAGCAAGCCGGACCAGCAAGCCGGACCAGAAAGTCAGGAGATCCCCGGTGGCCCACGCCGAAACACCAGCCCACGAGCACACCCTCGACGAGTGGCACGCCCACTCCGCCGCCGAGCCCATCCCGCAGATCGAGCACGCCGCCCAGGTCAACCGCGCCGCGCTCTTGGTCGTGTTCGCAGCCATGGTCATCTCGATCATCGTGATGGTGGTCGGCCTGACTATGTTCTACAACTACACGGTCGCCCAACGCCGCGCGGTCGTGATGGAAAACGTTGTTGAGTACAAAGAGGAGTACAAGCCGTACCACGCCGTGGCGACCGGGAACATCGAGAACTACCGCTCCCTCGGCGACGGCTCGACCGTGCAGATCCCCGTGGACCGCGCCGCCCGGCTCGTCGCCGAGCGGTACGCCAACAACTAAGGGACCCCGAGCACCCGATGGTCTTCCGCCGCACCAAGACGCTCCTAGCCCTCGCCGCCGCGGCGATCGGTACTGTTGCGCCCTCGTCGGCCCAGGTGCTCAGCGACGAGCCGCCCGAGGCCATCCGCGATCTTGAGATTGCCAACCAGGTTGGCAACCAGGTCCCGCTCGACATCCAGCTCTACGACAGCACCGGCACGGCCCTGACCATCGGCGACTACTTCACCGATAACCGGCCGACGCTCCTCTTGCTGGTCTACTACGACTGCCCGCTGCTTTGCGGCCTGATGCTCAACAAGATGAACGAGGTCATCAACGAGGCAGAACCCACCGTCGGCGAGGACTACAAGATCGTCGTCGTCAGCTTCGACCACACCAACACCGACGCGATGGCCGCCGGCAAGCAGACGCTCTACCACGCGGGCTACCGGCGCGGGCTGAATGAGCTCGGCCGCGAGAGCTTCGTCTTCCACACGACCTCGGCCGGCCACGCCCGCCGCCTGGCAAACGCCGTCGGCTTCGACTACCGCTTCATGCCCGAGTCCGGCGAGTTCAGCCACCCGTCGGTCATGTACCTGCTCACACCCGACGGCCGGGTCGCCAGCTTCCTCTCCGGCCTCGACTACGAGCCCAAGCAACTCCGGCTGGCCATCATCGACGC
>JBCDEF010000176.1:0-5636 GCA_039179915.1 Planctomycetota bacterium
GATGCCTCCCGCTTCTGGGACATCGTCGAGCGCCACAAGGTCACGCAGTTCTACACCGCGCCCACTGCCATCCGCGCGTTCATGAAGTGGGGCGATCAGCACGTCGAGAAGCACGACCTGAGCTCGCTGCAAGTCCTCGGCACCGTCGGCGAGCCGATCAACCCCGCCGCGTGGGACTGGTACCGCGCCAAGATCGGCCGCGGCGTCTGCCCGATCGTCGATACGTATTGGCAGACCGAGACCGGCGGCCACATGATCACACCGCTGCCGGGCGTGACCGACTGCAAGCCCGGCTCGTGCACGCAGCCGTTCTTCGGCATCGATGCGGCCGTCGTGGAGGCCGACGGCACCGAGAAGCCGCGCAACGACGACGGCCTCATGGTCGTCCGCAAGCCCTGGCCCGGCATGCTCCGCGGGGTTTACGGCGACCGCCAACGCTTTGTCGATACCTATTGGTCCACCGTTCCCGGCTTCTACACCGCGGGCGACGGCGCCAAGCGCGACGGCGACGGCTGCTTCTGGATCACCGGCCGCATCGATGATGTCATCAACGTCTCCGGCCACCGCATGGGCACGATGGAGGTTGAAAGCGCGCTCGTCAGCCACCCGGCCGTGGTCGAGGCTGCGGTGGTCGGCGTGCCGCACGAGATCAAGGGCACGGGCATCGCGGCGTTTGTCTCCCTCGGCGCGGGCGGGTCGGCCGACGACGCGCTCAAGAAAGACCTCCGCGAGCACGTCGGCAAGGAGATCGGCGCGATCGCCAAGCCCGACCAGATCCGCTTCACCGACGCCCTGCCCAAGACCCGCTCGGGCAAGATCATGCGTAGGCTGCTGCGATCGATCGCCGCCGGCGAGACCGAGGTCAAGCAGGACACGACGACGCTCGAAGACTTCAGCGTCGTCGCGAAGCTGCAGGCCGAGGACTGACCGCGGCCGGGAGAAAGCCGGATGCGAACACTCACGCTGATCTGTTGCTGCGCTCTGCTGGCCGGCTGTACCGTGTCCCGCGGCTCGATCGACCAGGGCGAGATCGATGGCGGCTCACGGGGCGTGATCAGCGCCGTCAACCGCGGGATCGTCATGGTCGACGCCTCGTCGCTGACGACCGAAGAGAAGCAGGCCGCCCGCGAATTGCTCGGGCAGTTGGCCGAGGCGAACTCGCTGATCGACCAGTTCGCGGCGCGGGCCGCGGGCCTGCGGATGTCCGAGCTCGAGGCCGCCGAGGTCCAGGCGACGGTCGCGATGATCCACCGCCAGCTCGAGGGCGTGGCGTCCCGCCCGCCGGCGTCGCTCGCCCGCGGTGGCGCAACCCTGCCGCCCGAGTCGCAGGAATCGCTCGACGAGCTCCGCCGGATGATCCGCCGTTGAGCGTTTTGCGATGGTCCATCGTGGCGATCGCCGTTGTGATCCTTGCCGGCTGTTCCGCCCGCCAGGCCGACGGCTGGAGCGGGCCGTCGTTCGCGGCGTACTCGACCCTCGGCACCTCGACCATTCCCGTGCTTGTTCGGGATTCTGAGCACCCGCCCGAGACACGCGACGCCGCCCGACGCACGCTCGGTAGGCTTTACGAGCTGATCCGCAACCTCGATCACATCGCGCAGAACCGCGAAGAGGTCCGGCGGACCGACGCGCAGTGGGACAAGCTTTCGGCGGCGCTCCGGGCGTCGTACGCGGAGCTCGAGGCGGCCGCGGCCCTGCCGGCGGAAACGCTTGCGCTCGGCGACGACAGCGAGCAGATCCGTTTGACGATCGAGAACGCCCGACGCCTGATCACCCGCTTCGGCGGCGGGCTCGCGTTCGACCGGCCGCTCCCGCCGCTGCGCCGGTAGACTGCCGCCATGACGATCCCTGTTGCTCGCTCTCGTGTTTGTGTTCGCTCTCGTGTTTGTGTTCTGGCCGCCGGTGCGGCGATCGCGGCCCTCGGCGCCGCGACCACAGGCTGCGCTACGACCATCGGCGTTGCCGCCGTCGGCGCCGGCACCTACGCGTTCCTGCAGGGCGACATCGAGCGGCGGATCGATGCGGACGTGCTTACGGTCTGGACCTCGGTCCGGACTGTTTCCAGCGAGCTGGGCCTGATCGTGACCAAAGACGAGCTCGACGGGCTCGAGGGCAGCCTCGTCGCCGAGCGTTCCGACGGCCAGCTCGTTCGCATCGAAGCCCGGGGCACCGGCTCGGTGACCACCGAAATCAAGATCCGCGTGGGCCTGGGCGACAAGAGCAAGAGCCGGGCGATCATGCGAAAGATCGAGCTGGCGATGCCCGCCGGCACCCCGCCGAGCTCGCCCGTCCCGCACCGCTTCGGCTAAGCGGCACGGTTCGGATCACTGCGATGTTACGAACCGGTGCCAGGTGTAGTCGCCGTCGTCCCAGGTGTTGACATCCCGGATCTTGTCCGCGTCGACGAGCGACACGTGCAGGTCGAAGAACAGGCAGTTCGGCCCGCTGCTGTACCACGCCGGCGCGACGCGCATCGTCGAGGTGTCCGTTCCGTCGACTTGCTCCGGGTGGAACAGGTCGTAGAGCGCGACCGTGGAAAGGTCGTGGCGGTAATCGATCTGCCGCGCAAAGCTGCCGTCCTGGTCCTCGGCCAGGTTGGTCAGGTAGATCGCCGTCGCGGCGTTCGCCGCGTTAGAGATCCGCGTCGCCGGCTTGCGGAGGTCGGAGTCGCTCAGCGTGCCGTCGTCGACCTCGCCCCGGCGGATGAAGCTGAACCCGTTGACGACGTAGTTGATCCGATGTTCGTCCAGCGGTCGGCTCGGGTCGCGAAAGTACTCCACGTCCTCGAACCGGTCGTGGTTGTCGATGTCCCACCAGTAGCCTGGCTCGAGGTCCGGATCGAGGTACGACCGGAGCACCACGCCCCACGGCGGTCGGTTCGCGTACCGATTGCTTGGGTTGTCCGAGTACCTGCCGACGCTTTCGCGGGGCACGTAGCCGTCATTATCGTTCGCGTAATAGGTGGCGGCATAGCCGATCTGACGCTGGTTGTTCGCGTCGAGCACGCGCTGCGCCGACCGCCGGGCGTTGCCCAACGCCGGGAGCAGGATGCCGATCAAGAGCGCGATGATCGAGATCACGACCAGCAGCTCGATCAGCGTAAAGCCGGCGTCCCGGCCGCGGCTCCGAATAGCGCGCGGCGCTGCGCCGAGCCGGTCGCGTAGCTGTCCAGTTCGTCCCGCGCGGCCCACGCGCGGGGTCGGCGACCGGGCCGGACTGTGTCCTTCGGTGTTGGGCCCGTAGATGGGGCCAGTATCGGGTCGTTGCATACGAACACCTCGAAGCGCACCGAGCGGTGCGACGTTTCCCAGAGGAACGTATCTTGCGCGATCAGCCCGCTCGCCGCAATCCCCACCCGCGAAGCCAGCCGCTCCGCAAGCTGTTCTCGGCCGATCGGTTCGGCGGATTCGACCGCCGGCGGCTGCCACAGCCCCGCCCAGAGCCCGGATTTCGGGCGCTGCTCGATCAGCCATCGGCCCTGGGCATCCTGCACCCGCAGGCAGGCGACAAGCAGGTCCTTCTTCGCGGCGGCCCGTTTCGGCCGCGGGATCCGATGCTGTGATCCGGCCGCGAACGCCCGGCACTCGGTCCTGACCGGGCAGCGGTCGCAGGACGGGTTCCGCGGCGTGCACACCGTGGCGCCCAATTCCATCATGGCCTCGTTGACCGCCGCCGGCCCCACGCCGCGGGCGCGGGACCGGTCCGCGGCCAGCACGACCTGTTCGGCCCGCCCCCAGCACCACCGCTGCGCGGCCGAGGACGCGGGCTCGAGGTCCCGGTTCTCGAGCCGCAGCAGGACCCGGGTGACGTTGCCGTCGACGATCGGCTCGGGCCGGCCGTGGACGATCGAAGCGATCGCTCCCGCGGTGTACCGCCCGACGCCGGGCAGCGAGCGGAGTTCGTCGGCCGACTCCGGCAGCCCACCGAAGCGATCGACGGCGTCCCGGGCCGCGCGGTGCAGGTTCCTCGCCCGCCGGTAGTAGCCCAACCCCGACCAGAGCGCGAGCACCCGGTCCTCGTCGGCCTCGGCAAGACCGGCGATCGTTGGGAAGGCGGCGATGAAGGCCTCGAACTTCTCGATGACCCGGGCCACCTGCGTCTGCTGCAGCATGGTCTCGGCGACGAGCGCGTGGTACGGGTCGCGCGTGCCGCCGGGCCCGGTCTGCCGCCAGGGCAGATCGCGCCGGTGGTCGGCGAACCAGGCACACAGGGCCCGCACGACGCGGCCGGTTCGCGGATCTGCGGCCATCAGCTCCCCGCCGGCGGCGTTGCCGCGGCGATCGCGCGCTCGGCGACGCTTTTGAGCGCGGGCCACGCCGAGCCCGGCACCCGGTTGATCGTTACCCAGTCCGTGTTGATCAGCACAGCGCGGATCGAGCCGGTCTCGAACAGCGGGCCGGCGATCGGGTCGCCGCGGGCATCGTCGGCCGAGAGGAAGCTCCGGGGTCCATGGCTGACCGGCGCATCGAGGACGAGCTTGAGCGCGTCGGGGTTGGGCGTCGTTTCGTAGCGGAGGACCTTGGGCACGGCTCAAGCGTAGGAGAATCGCCCGGGAGGCACCGCGCGGCCGGCCCGGCGCGCGCCGCGGCAGTAGACTCCGCCCGTGGAGGCGCTCGTCCGCATCGATGAACTGCTCGGCCGCGTTCTGACCTATCCGCTCTGGGAGGTCGCGCTCGAGATCGCCGTGATCTGGCTCGTGGTCCTGCTCGTGGTCCGCTTTGTGCAGGGCACCCGCGCGGCCGGGGCGCTCAAGGGCACGCTCGTGGTCTTCATCGTCGGCACGCTGCTGGCACGGATCGCCACCGGCGAGTCATTCGCCAGACTGGCCTTTTTGTACGATCGCTTCTTGGGTGTCGCCGCGATCGCGCTGATCGTGATCTTTCAGCCCGAGCTCCGCCGCGCGGTCATCCGCCTCGGCGAGACGCCCTTCTTCCGCCAGACGCCCAAGGACATCGAGTTCCTGGTCCAGGAGATCGCCGACGCCTGCCAGTACTGCTCGAAGGCCCGGTTCGGCGCGATCATCGTGCTTGAGCGGCAGGTCAAGATCGACGCGCTGATCGAGGGCGGCACGCTGCTCAAGGCCGAGCTGTCCGCCTCGATGCTCAAGACGATTTTCTATCCCGGGACGGCGCTGCACGACCTCGCGGTGATCGTCCGCGGGCGGGTGGTCCACGCCGCGGGCGTGCAGCTGCCGCTTGCCGATCCGCAAGAGATGCCCGACCCGTCGCTGGGCTCGCGGCACCGGGCGGGCGTGGGCATCAGCAAAGAGTGCGACGCGTTGGTGGTCATGGTCAGCGAGGAATCGGGCCAGATCCGGATCGCCGAGCGGGGCAAGCTCAGCCCGGGCTTTACGCCGGGCGTGTTCCGTGCGCAGCTCCGCGGCCGGCTCGAGCGCAACCCGCAGTTCGCCGAGGAGTCGACCGCCGGCGCGCAGCAGGAAGAGCGGGCCGACGCGCCGCCCTCGGCGGAGGGCTCGCTATGAATGCCCGCGGAAGCCGCATCATCGATCTGCGGAACATCGGCATCGTCACGGTGCTGGCGGTGCCGATGTTCCGCAGATCGATGATGCGGCTTCCGCGGGCATTCATAGCGAGCCCTCCGCCGAGGGCGGCGCGTCGGCCCGCTCTTCCTGCTGC
>JBCDEF010000177.1:0-5615 GCA_039179915.1 Planctomycetota bacterium
CAGCCCGTCGAGCCCGTCGATCAGGTTCGACGCGTTGCACCCGCCGAGCACGAACACCGCGATGATCGCCGCCCCGCACCAGTAGACCAGGTCCACTTGCAGCGCGTCGCCGATCATCGGCAGCGACATCGGCAGGTGGATCCAGAACCCGATCGTCTGGAACGCCGCGTCGGGCGGGCCGAACTCGACCGGCTCGATGCCGAGCGCCGTCGCCGTCGGCATGATCAGCCCGCGTGCGACCTGCACCCCGATCTGGTCCGCCGCGAGCGCCGCCGCGGCAAACAGCTGGCCCGCGATCTTGAGGCTCGGGCTGATCCCGATCACGTCGTCTAGCAGACCGACCAGCATGATCACGCTCAGGCCCACCATGATCGACCACGGCATGATCCGCTGCGCGTCGTACAGGATGTGCTCGCTCGGGTGGAACTCGGCCAGGAAATCGATCCGGACCGCGAGCACGCTGTAGAGCAGCGCCGCGACCAGCCCGAGGAACACCGCAGCGCCGCCCAGGTAAGCCACCGGGATCCGGTGCACTTTGCGTGGGTCGGAAGGCCGATCGATGATGCCGTTGCTCACCGCCAGCCACCGCATCACGGGTGTAGCCAGCAGCGTGACCATGAACGCGACGATGAAAACACCGACGTAGCCGTTGAAAACACCGACCCGGCTCAGCGGTTCGGCGGCCGATTCCACGGCGGCGTTCAGGCCCGCGTTCATGAGCCTGCCCCCGACCGCACACCCGACCGGGCAGCGGGCGCCGCTTGCTCATCGGTCAGCGACGCGGCGATATCTCGCACCGTCTGCTCGAGCCCGATCGTCGGTCGGAACCCGATCGCCGCGGCGATCCGAGACAGGTCCGGCCGGCGCCGACGCAGGTCCTCGAACCCGCCGGCGTAGACAGCATCGTACGGCACACGCTCGACCCGCGATGGCGACCCGACAACCCGGAGAACCAACTCGGCCAGTTCAGCGATCGTGATCGGGGCGTCGCTGCCCAGATTGAACACCCGGCCGAGGCAGTCGTCCCGTGACATCAGCTCGGGTAGCGCCCGGGCCGCATCGCGCACGTCGCAGAAGCACCGCGACTGGCCGCCGTCGCCGTGCACCGGCAGCGGCTCGCCCCGCAGCGCCGCGGAGACAAACCGCGGCACGACCATGCCGTAGTCGCCGATCTGCCGCGGCCCGATCGTGTTGAAGAACCGCACGATGACGCAGGGCAGCCCGCGGTCCCTCGCGTGCGCGAGCGCCAAGAACTCGTCGAGCGCTTTGCTCATCGCGTACGACCATCGTGTCACCGTGGTCGGGCCGTAGAGCACGTCGTCGTCTTCGCTGAAGACTTCGCCCACACCCTTGCCGTAGACCTCGCTGGACGAGGCAATCAGCGTCCGCGCCGGCGTGCCACCCGGGCCCGCCCCGAGCGCCCGCTCAAGCAGCCGGCCGGTCAGGCCGACGTTGGTCTCGATCGACTCGGCGGGCCGCTCCATGACCAACCGCACGCCGACGGCCGCGGCAAGGTGATAGATCGCGCCGACCGCGCCCAGCGGCCGGCCGGGCCCGATGTCGTCGAGCGCTTCGGCCAGGTCAGCATCGATCAGCCGCACGGGTCCGCCGTTTTCGCCGCCGTCCTCGCCCCCGTTTGTGCCGGCGGCATTGAGGTGGGGGGCCAGGTTTGCACGCCGCCCTGTCGAGAGGTTGTCGATCACCGTCACCCGGTGCCCGGCCGCGACGAGTCGGTCGACCAGATGCGAGCCGATAAACCCCGCACCGCCGGTGACGAGCACGGGCGGGGCATGTGGGTCGGGTTGGGCAGGTCCAGTGGTCACTCGCGTCTCCGCCGCGCGGCTGCCGAGCGGGCTTCGATGTCAGGAGCCGTCATCGGGCGTATCCATCAGGCCTCGGCGCCCGCACCCTGATGGTTCTGATAGGCGTGCGCCGTCCGCATGTTCCGCTTGAAGTACCCGCCCGCCGACGACCGCACGCCGTTGACCACCACGCCCAAGAACTCGCTCCGGGAGTTCCCGAAATCGTTGCGCAGGCGTGCGATCAGGCCCCGCTTCTCGTTCAGGGCCCGCGTGATCAGGATCGTCGAGCCGACGTGCCCGGCCAGCCCGACCGCATCGCCCGCGACGATCGCGGGCGCGACGTCGAGAATCACCAGGTCGTACCGGCTCTCGAGTTCGGTCAAGACCCGACGCATCGGCTCGGTCGAGATCCGCTCAAAAACCCGGTGCTCGGCCGAGCCGACCGTGATCACATCCAGCGTCGGGGTGTCGGTCTTGCAGACCACGTCGTCGACCTCGGCGCTGCCGGCCAGCAGGTCCGCCAGGCCCGGGCTGGCCTCTAGCCCGAACAGCGAATGGATCGCCGGCCGGCGGAGGTTCGCATCGACGATCAGCACCCGGCTGCCCGCACGGGCGCTGGCCTCGGCCAGGTTGGTGACCACCGATGTCGCGCCGGATTTGGGCATCGCCGGCACGACCAGCACCGAGCGGTGCCCGGACTGCTGTGTCTTCCTCGCGAGCTCAACCCGGAGCTGCCGCACGCCCTCGGCGAACACACCGCTGGGCCGATCGTGGAACGCGGTCTCCGCCCGCTTCGGCCGCGACGGGTCTTCCGAGACATCGGGCAGCATGCCGAGCACCGGGGTCCGTGGGATCATCGCGATGTCCGACGGGCCCTTGATCCGCTGGTCCAGCAGCTCGCGCAGCAGGATGACCCCCGCCGTCAGGCCCATCACCAGCAGGAAGCCCGCCGGCAGGATCAGCTTGATATCGGGGAACGAGATCTTGTCCGGGATCCGGGCCGACTGGAACAGCCGCACGCGGCTGGCCGAGTCCAGCTCGGAAACGCCGCGCAGCTCGTCAAGCCGGGCCTCGTTCTCCGCGATCCGCTCCTGGGTCGATTGCACCGACCTATCGAGCGAGGCGATCTCCTGCCCGATCCCGGTCAGCTCGTTGAGCCGGTCCTGAGACTCTTCGATGTCGGTGAGCAGCTCGCTCTCGCGGGCCCGCAGCTGCGCGAGCTGCCGACGGATCGAATCGATCTCCAGGTTGAACCGCGTGGACATCAACGCTTCGGACTTGGCCGTCAGCTCTTCTTGCACGCCGTCGATGTCGGCCCGCAGCGCCCGCCGCTGCGGGTGCTCCAGCCCGAGCCCGAGCCGCTCCATCCCCCGCTCCCGGGCCTGGAGCGACTGCACCTGGCTCTGCAGCTGCTGGATCAGCGGATCGATCTGCACGGCCCCGCGGATCGATTCCGGGATCGCCAGCCCCGTCGGGTCGTTGAGCGCCCGGGTGAACTCCTGCTGCTGCGTCTCGGCCAGCGTGATCAGCTCCTGGATCGAGCTGAGGTTCTCGACCGCCAGGTTCAGGCGCTGGGCGGCCTCGCTCAGCCGTGTGTCGATCGACTCGATCTGGTTTTCGGCCAGCAGCCGGTCGATCGAGCGCTGCTCGTTGGTGACCGTCGCGTTCAGCTCATCGATGAGCTGGTTGAGCTGCTGGCGGGTGTCGGTCCGGTCCTCGTTGGTCGATCGGCGCAGGAATTCGAGATACGCCTCGGTGATCACATCCACAACGGTGAACACGTCCTGCTTCTTTGAATACTCGAAAGAGAGCTGGATGTACTCCGTGTTCGGCATGGGCCGGGCGACGACGGTTTCTTGAAGCTCGAAGAGCGCGTCGGCGGCCTTGAGCCGGCCGCTGCTGTCGAGGAAGGGCCGCGACCAGTCGGATGCTTCGGCGGTCAGCCGCGGATCGTTGATCGCGGCCTCGAGCACATTGAGCGAGGTCATGCTGTTGGCCTGCGTGGCCATGAACCGCTCGAGCTCTTCCTTGTTGCTGCCGAAGTTGCCGAACTCGGCGATCGTCTCGCGCGGCGGGAGGACCTGGAAGAACGCTTCCGAGCGGTACTGCGGCGCAAACTCTCGCAGCAGGAAGAACCCGGCGATGCCGACCCCCACGCCCACCACGCCGGCCAGGATCAGCACAAGCAGGTATTTCTGGAACACCTTGATCGGGTCGAACGCCGCGCCCGATCCCGCGGCGGGCGGCGCCGCCGCACGCATGGGCGCGGGGCTGGTCGGGCGTGGATGGCTCGCGGCGGTCGTCATGGTCGGTGCTTTCGGTCTCGCTCGGTGGACGGCAGCCGGCCGGCCGAGCATGCATGCGGTCCGCCGCTATCGGCGACGGATCTCGTCGAGGATCGGGTCAAGCTCGTCCCGCAGCGCATCCGACGCCTCGGGGTTCTCAGCCAGGATCGCGCGGGCCTCCTGCGCCGCGTTCTCTGCGCCGGGCGTGTTCCCGGTCTCAAGCCTCGCCTCCGCGAGGTGGATCAGCACCGACGCCCGATCAAGATCGGACGATGCGACGCCCAACGCCCGTTCCAGCGGCGAGATCGCGTCGGCCGCACGCCCGGCACGCAGGTACACCACGCCGAGCGTATCGAGCACCCCCCGGTTGTTGGGACGCAGCTCGGCGACACGCTCGGCCAGCGGCACCGCCAGATCGGCCTCGCCCAGGTGCACCGCCCGCGTGTACGCCAGATTGTTGAGCGTATCCGGATCGTTCGGCGTCACATCGAGCACGCGCTGCATGTCATCCGCGGCCCGCTGGTAATCCTCGAGGTCGTAGTGCACCAGAGACCGGAAGCGGATTGCCGCCAGCCGCACCGCCGAATCGCGGGTGCCGTCGACCAGCCGATCGAGCACGCGCAGCGATTCGGCCCGGCCGTCGTCCTCCTCGGCCAGGATCCGAGCCATGCTGAACCGGGTCCAGGGCGAGAGACGCTCGGAGCGGTCCAGCCGCCGGAGATAGTCCACCGCCGCCTCGCCCGAGCCGAGCAGTGCCACGAGCTGCGAGGCCCACGCCTGCAGCTCCGGCCCCTGATCGCGTACGAGGCGGTACGCCTCGGTCAGCAGCCGCTCCAGCTCGCCGGTGTTCTCGGCCTGCGACTCGACCGATGCGCGCATCAGCAGCACGCGGTAGTCGTCGGCACTCAGCCGTTGCGAGCCGGCGATCTGCCTCGCCCTGCGGACATCGGGCCGCGGGAACTCCAGCAGCGAGCCGACGAGCCTCGCCGCGATCGCCGGGTCCCCCGTCTGCTCCCACGCCGGCTCGAGGTACTGCACCGCACGCCGCGGCTGGCCGAGCTCGGCGAACATCTGGCCGGCGGAGACCAGCAGCTGCAGGCTGCTGCCCTGCCGCTCGAGCCCCGCGTCGATCACGTCCGCCGCGTCGTCCTGCCGCCCGAGGTCGATCAGCCGCGACGCGGCACCGATCCGAAGCTCCGCGTTGTCGGGGTTGGCCTCGACCGCCGCAAGCACGTCGCGGACCGCATCGCTCATCCTGTTCAGCTGCACGTACGCCAGCGAACGGATCCGATACGCATTGAGGTCCGCGGGGTTCAGCTCGATCGCCCGGGTCAGGTCCTCGACCGCGTCCTCGACCAGGGCCGGGTCCTGCAGGAGCATCGTGGCCCGCACGACGTACGGCCGCGATGCTTCGGGATACGCCGTGATCGCGTCGTCGACCAGCCGGCGGGCCTCGGCCTCGTTGCCCAGCCCCTCGGCGATCGACGACCGCAGCAGCCGCACGACCAGCTCATCGCGCGTCTCGGCA
>JBCDEF010000178.1:0-5607 GCA_039179915.1 Planctomycetota bacterium
CTCGCGGATCTCTTTGCCGACGGAACCCCGCCGCCGGCGAGCGCAACGCTGGTCATGGGCGTCCCGTACCGCACCGATCTGCTGTACGACGAGCATTTCCGCCGGCTCGCCGAGACACGCACGGAGTTCGACTACCTGACGGCGATCAGCCGGGAAACGGCTGGGCAGGCCGGCTGCGGCGAGTACGTCCAGGACGCGCTCCAATCGGCCGCCGATCGGCTCCTTCCTGTGCTGAGCAGCGAGCGGACACTGGTCTATATCTGCGGCATCGCTGGGATGGAGCTCGGCATCCTCCGCGGGCTCGCCGAGCATCTCCCGCCGGAGGCTCTCGCCCGGTTCCTGACGGTTGACCCTTCGGTGGAGCACGACCGCGCTTCGTGGACCCGCCGGATGCTGCACAAGCAGCTCAAGCCGACCCGGCGGGTGTTCCTCGAGGTCTACTAACCGCACAGGCCGCTACGATGCCAGCCGGCGGCGGCCCGCCGAACGAGAGGACTCTCCCATGATCTCGCGTCTGTTTGCATTTTCGGTCGCCGGCTGCCTGGCGGCGAACGCGTCGCTTTCGCAGCCGTTCGATGCCGCCGCGGCCGCCGAGTCGCTGGCCGGCGGCGATACCGCCGCGATCGAGGAGGCCCGCGAGGACGCCGTCCGCTACCTCTCGCAGCGCCGGCTGAGCGTGTCCGACCGGCTCGCGGCCGAGGGGGCGCTCCGGGACGCGATCGAGTCCGCCATCGAATCCGGCGACGAGTTCCGAACGGTGAACGCGCTGCTGGTCGCGGGTTATCTCGTCACGCCGACGAGCTTCCAGGCGATCGAGCCGCTGCTCCGCGACGAGCGGCCCGGTGTACGCTACGCGGCGTTCAAGGCGATGCGGGACTCGATGCGCGTGCTCGGCGAGCAGGCGTCGCCCTCTCTGCAGCCCTCGGCGGCCGGCGAGGCTTTTGAGCGCCTCGCCGAAGCCGCCCGCAGCGAAACCGACCCGACAAATATCGAGGCCGGTCTCCGCGCCCTCGGGGCGGCCACGACCATGCGGTCGGACCGGATGCGTGCCCTTGCGGAGCGGGCGCAGATCGAGTTTTCCGGCACGGCGCTGACCCACCTCCGCGGGATCGACCGCAACGCCGATGACCAGGCGTACCGCCAGTCGCTGGGCGCGGTCCTGATCGCTGTGCTCGACCTCCGCACGCTGCTGAGCGACCGGAGCCTACGGATCGACGAGGCGGCGGTCCGCGGGGCCGCGGAACTCGCCGGCGGCGTGATCCAGCACGTCTACGAGGGCTTCACCGAGGCCGGGTCGATCGAGTCGATCCCCGAATCTCGACGGTTGATGATGGCACAGGCCATGACCGCCGGCGAGACGCTTGCCTTCTTCGCCGTCTCCCGGCTCGATAGCGGCGTGACCGCCACAGAGGTTGCCGCCGACTTCAGCCGCGGCGACGACCGCTCGTTCCGCGCCGGGGCGCTCCGCATCATCAGCACGCTGGAACGCAACGGCATCCCGACCGGCGGGGGCTGACCCGCCAGCCGGACGAACCGGTCGACGAACCGGCCGCGGGCCGCAGTGTGCCGCCCGGAGGCCGTACACTCCGGGCATGTTCAAGCTTTTCCTCCCGGTGGTCATCCTGCTCGCCGCGGTGACGCTCACGGTTGCGACCGATGACCCCGATCCGCCCGCCGACTTCACGTTCATCAACCGCGGCAGCATCAGCACGCTCGACCCGCAACGGATGAGCTGGATGCAGGACCTCCGTGTCGCCAGGCTGCTCTACGAGCCGCTCGTCCGGCTCGACACGCTGCACGAGAACTACGAGGTGATCCCCGGCGTCGCCGAGCGATGGGAGGTCTCCGACGACCAAACCGTCTACACGTTCCATCTGCGTGATGATGCCAAGTGGTCAAACGGCGAGCCCGTCACCGCGCAGCAGTTTGTGTACTCGTGGCGGCGGGCGCTCCTGCCCGAGACGGCCTCGGACTACGCCAAGCTGTTCCAGTCGATCAAGGGCGCCGACGAGTTCTTCGCCTGGCGCACAGACCAGACCGCGGACTACGCCGAGCGCGTCTCGAGCATCCCGCCGGCAGATCGCAAGGCCGAAGTCCAGCGGCTCTGGGATGAGGCGATGGCCTTCTTCGACGCCAACGTCGGGCTCAAAGCCCTGGACGACCGAACGCTCCGGGTCGAGCTCAAGAACCCGACGCCGTACTGGCTCGATCTGTGCGCGTTCGCGGTGTTCAGCCCGGTCTACGAGCCGCTGGTCTCGCAGTACGAGCGGCTCTCGCCCGAGACCGGGCAGATCAAGATCGAGTTCGGCTGGACCAAGCCGCCGCTGACCGTGACCAACGGCCCGTTCATGCTCGAGCGGTGGCGGTTCAAGCGGGGGCTGTTCCTGCGGGCCAACCCGTACTGGTGGGCCAAAGACACGCTCGACGTCGAGACCATCGGTATCCCGAGCGTCGAGGACCCCAATGCGGCGGTGCTGGCCTTCGAGACCGGTGCGGTTGATTGGGTCAGCGATCTGACGACCGACTACCGGATCAGCATGCTCGAGGACAAGTGGGCGTTCTATGCCGAGCACGCCGACGAGGTCGAGCGGCTCAAGGCCGAGGGCCTCGACCAGTTCGCGATCGCCGCCGCGCTGCCCGACGACCCACGCAAGAACGTGCACGCTGTCGACAACTTCGCGACGTATTGGTACAACTTCAACTGCCTGCCGACGCTGCCGGACGGGCGGCCCAACCCGTTCCACGACCCGCGGGTCCGGCGGGCGTTCGCGATGTGCATCGACAAACGCACTATCACCGACAAGATCAACCGCATCGGACAACCCGTGGCCAGCACGATCATCCCCAAGGGCTCGATCGCGGGCTACACATCTCCCGATGGCCTCAAGTGTGTGTCCGATTTCTGGGACGACCCCGAGGGCCTCGAAGCGCACATCGCCGAGGCCAAGCGCCTGCTCGCCGAAGCGGGATATCCCTCGCCCGACGACCTGCCCGTGATCGAGCTGCTGTTCAACAAAGACTCGGGGCACGACCTGATCGGCCAGCAGATCGCGAGAGACTGGGAGCGGTACCTGGGCGTGCAGACCCAGCTTTCGCAGAAGGAGATCAAGGTCTTCCGTGACGATCTCAAGAACGCGAACTACATGACCAGCCGCGCCGGCTGGTACGCCGACTACGCCGACCCAACGACCTTCCTCGACCTCAACCGCACCGGCAACGGCAACAACGACCGCAAATACTCCAACCCGGTCTACGACGACCTGCTCGAACGGGCCAAGACCGGGCTCGACCCCGAGAAGCGGATGGCGCTTCTCTCCGAGGCCGAGCGGATCATCGTCGAGGAAGATCTGCCCAAGGTGCCGATCTTCCACTACGTCAGCCTGTACCTCTTCGACCCGGACCGGCTGACCGGGCTCAACTCGCACCCGCGGGCAAACCAGGACCTCTATCTCGTCGACATCCTCGGCGACGGCGAGGGCGGCGAGACCGTCAAGCGTATCCGACGCGACGCGCAGCCGGAGGCGGCCAACTGATGCTGGGACTCATCCTTCGCCGCCTCGCGCAGCTGCCTGTGATCTTGCTGGTGATCTACACGATCACCCTCGCCCTCGCCTGGGCGATCCCGGGCAACCCGCTCGAGAACCCCGACGGCCGGCAGCCCCCCGCCGCCGTCGTCGAGGCGATGAAGCGGCAGTACAACCTCGACAGCTTCCCGACGTTCTACACGAGCTACCTCACCAGCGCAACGGGCCTGGACTACGCGGCCGACCTGGTCTCGGGCGACCTCGCCGAGCAGCGCGAACAGGCCGAAGCCGTCGGCGTCGCGCCGCCGACGCGGTTCGTCTTCGATCTAGGACCGAGCCTGACCTACGACGACTGGCGGGTCAACGAGATCATCGCGGGCGCGCTGCCCGTCTCGGTCGTCCTCGGGTTCGCGGCCATCCTGATCGCCCTGGGCATCGGCCTGCTCGCGGGCGTGATCGGCGCGGTCAAGCCCAACTCGTTCGCCGACCTCGCGACGCTCGTCGTCGCGCTCGTGGGCATCAGCCTGCCGAGCTTCGTCGTCGGGACATTGCTGTTGATCGTCTTCGCCGTCTACTTCCCGGTGCTGCCCGTCGGCGGCTGGGGCCGGGCGAGCCAGATGGTCCTGCCCGCGTTCACGCTCAGCCTGCCGTTCGCGGCCTACATCGCCCGTCTCACCCGCATGGGCATGATCGAGGCCCTCGGCGCCGACTACATCCGCACCGCCCGCGCCAAGGGGCTGGCCGAGAACACCGTCCTCTTCAAGCATGCGCTCAAGAACGCCTTTTTGCCGGTTCTGAGTTACCTCGGTCCGGCGACCGCCTTTGCCATGACCGGCAGCTTCGTTGTTGAGAAAGTCTTCAACGTGCCGGGCCTCGGCCAGCACTTCGTCAACGCCGTGCTGAACAAGGACCTGTTCCTGATCATGGGCGTGGTGCTCATCTTCGCGACGATGCTGGTGCTGTTCAACCTGGTGGTCGACGTGCTGTACCGGTGGGTGGATCCGCGGATCAGCTAGTTACTTCATCACATGATGAAGTAACTGACGCACCTGCTCTGCGTGCTGAAATAGATCATTCGGCCCAGATACGGGAATTCGCGTCTCTTTCTTGTTCTCGTCAAAAACACCGAGGTACTTTTTGCCCCCGTTGAACCACAGACGACAGATTGGTCGGCGATTGTTGTTGTCGAGCAGAACACCGAAGTAGGACTGAACGTCGCGCGGGGTAATCCGCTGAGGCTCAACAAGATCCTGGACTATCGCTTTAATCGCGTATAAGCCTTCGAGTTCCTCCTCGGTTGTTTCGATCGCGTCAGACTCAGGCTCCTGAGCACCGGGTACCTGCTCGGTCGACGCCGGCACAGCACCACCGTTCTTTTCGAGTGCAGCGCGAAGCCGCGAATCGACGGCCTCGGTGATATGTGACCGGAGCGAAGCCTTGACGAGATCACGAAACCTGTCTAGGACCTGGGCGGTCATCCGACCGGAGTACACCGGGTCGATCAAAACTCGAAGAAACTGATCGGTGGGAGATTCCAGCTGTTTGATAAACTCTTGTCGGATCTGCGCCATCATGCGGAGGTCTTCGGCTGCCGAGAGCAAAACGTCGAGATCGAACTCCTTCTTCGACATCTTGGACAACTGCTCGATCGATGTCCGTTTCAGATTAACGAGACTGACTGTCAGAAAGGGCTTCGGATCAAGTTTGTTTGGCTCCAGCAAGTCTGAGTAGATTCGATATACGATGCCATCGGTCAAGATGGCAATCCGGGCTTTGGTAACGCTGAAGTATCGGTAGAGCTGGGAGCTGTAGCTATCGAGCTTCGCGCCGTGCGGCTTGCACTCGAACAAGATGATCGGCGCGCCCTCTCGGCAGATCGCATAGTCGACCTTCTCGCCCTTCTTGATCCCTACGTCGGCGGTGAACTCGGGCACGACTTCGGAGGGATTGAACACGCCGTCGCCAAGCGACTGGATGAACGGAAGAACCAACGCAGCCTTTGTCGCCTCCACAGTCTCGACATGTGATACCAACTCGACACCACGCTCGCCGAGCGTGCTGTCGAGTTGGTATCACATGTCGA
>JBCDEF010000179.1:0-5603 GCA_039179915.1 Planctomycetota bacterium
CCGCGGTCCAGGCCGCGTGCCGGACGGGCGTCACCGGCCCGGCCTCGCGAGGCGCCCAGGGCAAGTCGGGCCGCACGAGCCGGTCGCGCTGCATCTGGAGCACCGGCGCCGAAGCCGCCGCCCGGCTCGCCCGCTCGATCTCACGGATCCGCTGCGCAAAGGTCCTCGGCCGGCGCGGGTACGACGCGGTCGCCGCCGCCGCGGTCTGCGGCCGCGTCGTGGGCGCCGCGCCCGGCAGCGCATCGGGCACCGTGAACTCGCGCGGCACCGCCGCTCGCGTCAGCTCGCCGCGGACCACCGACTCATGCACCAGCCGCTCGAAAGCGTCCGCATCGGCGTCGTAGCGGAACGCGATCAGGTTGCCCCACGATGCACCGCTCGGACGCTCGGCGTTGTGCGCTTCAGAGCCCCAGCGGAACATCCGCCGCCAGTCGTGCGCGATCCCGTACCGAACGATCGGGTGCCACTCCGAGCAGAAGACCGTGTAGCCGCGGCCCACGAGATAGTCGGCCATGTCGGCCGTCGAGTAGCCGATCGGCAGGGTCTTGCTGTCCTCGAACTCGACCATGACCGCGTCGGGCATCACCCGGTCCCAGGGGCAGCCCTCGAGCACACGCAGGTCGAAGCCCTCGGCGTCGATCTTCAGCAGACGAACCCGCTGCACACCGTGCTCGGCCAGCGCCCGGTCGAGGGTTGTCACCTCGACCGTCGCCGCCTCCTCGTGACCCGCGGTGAAAGCGGCGAGGCTGCTCGCCCCGCTGCTCTCTCCAGTCGAGTAGAACGAGACCGCCTCGGCCGGCGCGTCGCTGAGCGCCCGCTCGTCGACGATCAGCCGGTCGGGCGTGCCCACGTTTTCGTGGAGCTGCGCCCGGTTGTCCGGGTCCGGCTCGAAGCCGAGCACCCGCCAGCCGCGGTCCAGGAAGGGCTTGAGCGACCCGCCGTGGTGCGTGCCGACGTCGACCATCAGGTCGTCCGCGTGGGCGGTGCCGATCGCCTTGGCGATGTAGGCCAGCTCGTCGATCCGGGCCTTCGCGGACCGGCCGAACTCGCCGCCGACCGGCTCGGCGTGCCCGCTGCGCGGAGCGGTTTGCGGGGCGGAGTCCCGGCCCGAGACCTCGTCAAGCATCGCGAACGGGAAGACCCGCAGCTTCGAGGCCGGGTTGCCGTTGAATACCCGCACCCCCGCCTCGGTCAGCACGCGCTCGGCCTGGCTCCACGCACGCGGGTGGAAGCCCGGGCTCGCATTGGGGATGTTGTACAGGTCGCCCTTCTGCTGGTAATCGTCGAAGAAGTAGTTCGGGTTGGCCTTGGGCGTCTCGGTGATCGCCAGCTTGATCCCGCCCGCGGCCTTGGCCTGGTCGATCTTCTCGACGTAGTCGCAATCGATGCCCAGCAGCACCATGCGGCGGTAGCCCATGAACGCGCCAAACAGCGCCGAGAAGCTGCCGGTCGTGATGCCCTGCGGCGAGAGCAGCTCGCTGGCCTCTTGCACGTCCTCGAGGAATGTGACCGACGGCTCGTCGCGGAGCTGCGGCTGCGTCTCGAGGATGCAGGTCCGCAGGAAGAACCGACGCATGCCCAGAGCACGCCGGTCACGCACCATCCGGGCGATCTCGTCAGCGTGCGACATGATCACGACCGTGTCCATGCAGCAGTAGTGCGTCGGATACCAACCGATGCGGTCCCAGTGGCGGTAGGCCGCGTTCATCCCGAGGGTGTCGGCCCCGCCGAGCCCGGCCAGGTCGACCTCGCGCAGCGAGGGGCCGTTGCCCAGGATCACCAGCGTCTCGGCCCGTCCCGACTCGCGCAGGCCGTCGAGCTTGTCGTAGATGCCGCGGTGGTGGTACGTCAGCACGCCCGGCGGCATCGCGTGATGGCGGAACCGGCGCAGGCCCTCGGCCTCGCCGCCCGACTTCCAGTTCGCCAACGACGCGTGCGACGACGCATCATTCGACCGGCAGAACCGCGTCGCCGAGTGCTGCGGCACACCGTGGCGCGCGCACAGGATCGAGTAGATCGTCTGGTCCTGGCGGTGGCCCAGGTAGGCCGTCGACTCGAGCACGCCCTCGGCCCCGAGCCGGGCCCGGGCCGACGCGTCCTCGACCGCGCGCTCGTACGCCTTGCGGAGCTTGGGCGGCACCTGCTGCACCGTCCGCTGCTCACTCTTGGGCAGGTGCTTGGGCCAGGCGACGACCTTCTCGTCGAGCGAGTACTTGTACGCCTCGTCGATCAGCGCCTGCTGCGACCCTGCCTTGACATAGCCCAGCAGGCAGGAGCACAGGTGCGGCGCGAGCAGCTCGTCGGCCGTTGCCCCCATCCGCCGCGCCGCCTCGGGGTGCGTGAACGTCGAGTTCCGAAGCGGCCAGCCGGGCTTGTCATCGTGGTCGACAAAGAACGCGCCGTCTCGCTCGATCAGCGCGAAAATCTCGTCGATCTCCGACAGCACCGCGACGCCGGCATCGATCCACAGGACCCGATCGCCGTCAGAAGCGAACTCGCCCGCGGCCCGGATCGCCGAGCACTTGTAGCTGTAGTTCTTGGGCGACAGATAGCCGTCGAACGCGCCGCGGACATCCTCGGGGTAGTCGGCCACGATCACCCGCTCATAGCGAGCGAGCTCCTCGCGCTGCTGGTCCGTCAGCCCGAGATCGAAGACCACGATGAACGAGAACGCGTCCTCGCGCAGCCGTTGCAGCGAGGCGATCAGGTTCAGCCCCTGCCGGAAGTACGCCGCGTTGAACGAGGTCACGATCAGCCGGTCCGTGTCGATCAGACCCCGGCCGCGGAGGTCCTCGACCGTCTCGTCGACTGCCTGCCCGGCCGCGCTCGCCGCTGCGCCGGACCGGGCGCCACGCCGGGACAGCAGCCGCCGCTGAGCATCGCGTGAGCCGTTCCATTCGCGCTGCAGCTCGCCCAGCGCCCGGTCGACCGCGTCGGCCTCATCCGACCCGACGTCGCCCGAGCCCTTGAGGATGCCGTCGACGCCCGCGACCTTGAACTCCGCCCAGCGGTGCAGCCAGCGCCGTGCCGTGAACCCGTAGTGCTTGCGGGCCGCGATCGCGAGCTCGAGATACTGCCGCCCGCGCTGGCCGCCGGTCTTGCTCTCGTCGTGCAGCGTGGCGTCAACCAGATACCGGTCGAGGAAGCCGAACCGCGCCCCGCCGCAGGCGATCCGAGCCCAATACTCGTAATCGAAGGAGTACTGGATACTCGTGTCGAGCGGGCCGAACCGCTCGAAGACGCGTCTGCGGAAAAATGCCGCCGGCTGGAGGATGCCGATCGAGTGCGCGAGGTCGCCTTCGAGCGCGTCCGGGTCGGGGTTGACGTAGACATTGCGCAGGAACTCGCCGTCGGCGTCGATGAACCGCCCGCGGGCGTAGACGACGTCCAGCTCGGGCCGCCGGGCGAACTCGTCCTGCACGGCCCGAAGCACGTCCGGGTCGGTATAGATGTCGTCGGTGTTGAGCCAGGTCAGCACATCCGCGGTGCAGCGCGCCAGCCCCGCGTTGATCGCGTCGACCTGCCCGTCGTCGGGCTCGAAGACGGCCGACACGTGGTCGCGACCCTCCGCATAGGCCTCGATCCGCTCGCGCGAGCCGTCGCTCGACCCGCCATCGAGGATCAGGTGCTCCACCGGGGTCACCGATTGCTCCGCGACGCTCGCGAGCATCGCCTCGATGTAACTCGCCTGGTTATAGCTCGGCGTCACGATCCCGATCGAGGGGCGAACGCGGTCCGGTACCGACATGCATCGGCTCCTTGATAGGATGTCGTTTGGCCGCTGCCACGGCGTAGCGGGATTATAGCGACCACACCTCCTAGATCGATCGGCCACCCGGCTCGCCCGACGCCACCGTTTGCCGCACCGCGCCGCCGGTGCAGAGCTCAAGCCGCCGCTCAGCGTCCGTGTTGCCTGCACGCATCGCGCCGCGCACGCCAGATGCAACACGTGCACCGCCGCGTCCGAGAAGACCGCCCCAAGAAGCCCAACAAGCCAACAGCCCGCATCGGCCCAAAGCTTGCACCCTGCTAACCGTGCATCCCTCCCTCACCCAACAGGCGCACGGACGCGCCCGGCCCATCCGACGGACCCGACGCGCTGGCGGTGCGGTGGGGCCCGCGGCCTGGCTTGTCGCGATCGGCCTGCTTCTCGGCGGCTGCGGGGCCCGCGTGATCGAACGCGAACGCCCGATCGCCTTCGGCAACGCCGGCGAGGGCTGGCAGCTCGTGCTCGCCTCCGAATTCGCCCTGATCGACCCCGCGGCACCGGAGTACGCCCGCCGCGATGCGAGCTTCGGCAACCCGCCGGTCGTCGGCTCCGCCGCCGCGCTCTATCCGGGACAGCCCCCGTCGAGCCTGCTGCGGTCCAGGCGCATCCACCTCGATCGCGACGCCGACCGCCCCACCTTCTTCTTTCCCGAGCGGCACCGCAGCGGACGATTCGGCGGGCGGGGCACCGGCCGCGGCTACCGCCACCGCTGAGCCCCCGCTGGTCACCGCCTCTGGCCCCCCGGCTCGCTTCGCTGATCAAACCAGCCAACGATCGACGATACTGCTGCGAAGCCGCCCGGCGGAGTCCGGGTATCGGTGCGTCTTCCCGCACCAGAAGACGCCGCACGGAGGCACGATGGACGCATTCGAAGTTGTTGGTGGTCGCAGGCTCTCCGGTTCGCTGGCCGTCGGCGGCTCGAAAAACGCCGCCCTGCCGCTCATGGCAACCGCTCTGCTCACCACCGAGGCGGTCACGCTCGGCGACGTGCCCAATCTCTCTGACATCCGCAACATGAAGCGGCTGCTCGACACCCTCGGCTGCACGGCCGAGATGGTCGGCGAGAACACCGTCAGCCTGCACACCACCGACACCACCGAGAGCCACGCGACCTACGAGATCGTCAAGACCATGCGGGCCTCGATCTGCGCGCTCGGACCGCTGCTGGCCGCCCGCGGCAAGGCCCGCATCGCCCTGCCCGGCGGCTGCGCCATCGGTCAGCGCCCGATCGACCTGCACCTCCGCGGGCTCGAGGCCCTCGGAGCCCAGTTCGAGCTCGACGGCGGCGATGTCATCGGCCGAGTCCCCGGCGGGCGGCTCGTCGGCGCCAGAGTCTTCCTCGGCGGCTCGTTCGGCTCGACCGTCCTCGGCACCGCCAACGTCATGTCCGCCGCCGCCCTCGCCGAGGGAACCACCGTCATCGAGTCCGCCGCCTGCGAGCCCGAGGTCGTCGATCTGGCCAACCTGCTCAATGCGATGGGAGCGAAGGTCACCGGCGCCGGCTCGCCGAGGATTACGGTCGAGGGCGTCGAGCAGCTCGGCGGGTGCGATTACCGCGTCATGCCCGACCGAGTCGAGGCCGGCACGCTCATGGTCGCCGCCGCGATTACAGCCGGCGAACTCACGCTCGAGAACACACCGCTGGACGCCCTTATGGCCGCGACCGACCGGCTCGAAGCCATCGGCGTCGAGGTTGAGCATGTGTCCGGGTCGGCCGAGCGGGCCACGGTCCGCGTCGCCGCCGGCCGGGTCCTGCAGCCGTGCCACATCACGACCCAGCCGCACCCGGGCTTCCCGACCGACCTGCAGGCCCAGTTCATGGCGCTGCTCACGC
>JBCDEF010000180.1:0-5580 GCA_039179915.1 Planctomycetota bacterium
CGGGCGGGTCGCGCTCGGGATTGGCGCGATCGTGGCGGCGGGCGTGTATGCGGCGATCGTCTACGCGATCCACAGCGCGATGGTGCGGAACTTCGACTTCACCGTGCGGAAGCTGGCGGGGATGAAGTAATTGCGGCGATCAAGGCCCACGGGTACCGGGGGCTGCAAAGCATGCACGAGGGCGAAGGCCGCGGCGAACTCCGGTGACCGGCGCGGGAGCGCCTCGCCGATGATCAGCCGTCGGATTTCATCGGGTCGCAGCCCCAGTTCATGAGCGAGTAGCGCCAGTCGGTGTGTTCGATATCGCCTTCCGGTCGCTGCGCGGTGTGGCGGTTGATATAGCCGATGACTTTTCGCATGTGGTCGTAGTCGGCATCGGTCAGATCGTCTTTGTTCGTCCGCTTGATCTCGACGATGCGTCGCCCCGAGCGGTGGCCGGTCGATTCGCCCGAGTCGGTGTCGCCGACGGAGGTGGACTCGTCGGTCGCGAGCCAGTCTTCGAGCTCGGCGGGCTGCATGTTCACCGCGTCGTAGAACTCGTCGTAGGTCGTCTCGTGGTCGCGATCGCTGCTCATGACTCGTCCGCTCTGCGGACCTCGCTCTGGAGCTTGAGCACGGTCTGGCCGTCGTCCTGCTCGATGACGAGGGCGGGATCATCGTCGCTGCCGTTGCGGGCCTTTTCGGAGCCGTTGATCGTGCGCTCGATGCGCTCGCTCGATTTTTCCTGGACGGTTCCCTCGGCGGTGCCGCTGCCCCAGTCCCACTCGACGCGTGTGCCTTCTCGGATCATGCCGTTGTTTCCTTTTGCCGTGCTGTGTACTGCTCTCGTTTTCGAAGCATGGCATACACGCGCTGCGCATCGATGAAGAACACGTGAGATCGGGTTCATACTGCGCGGCCGGGCTTGTCTAGTGCGCCTTTCGGAGCCGTGCGCTAGGGATGTCGAGCTGGCCGCGGTACTTGGCGACCGTCCGCCGGGCGATGTCGATGCCCTTGGCTTTGAGTTCCTTGGCCAGCGCGTCGTCGGAGAGCGGCTTGGCCTTGTCCTCGGCGCCCACGACCTCTTTCAGCGCGGCCTTGACCGCGTCGTAGCTCATATCGTCGCCCGAGTCTGTGCTGAGCCCTCCGGTGAAGAAGCCGCGGAGGGGCACGATGCCCCGGGGGGTCTGCACGTGCTTGTCGGCGACCGCGCGGCTGACCGTGGCGACGTGCACCCCCAGCCGCTCGGCGACCTGCGTCATCGGCAGCGGGCGGAGCTGTTCCGGGCCGAAGTCGAAGTAGTCCCGCTGTGCATCAACAACCGCGCGCAGCACACGCAGCAGCGTGTTGGACCGCTGCTCGACGGCGTCGATCAGCCACTGCGCATTGGCAACATTGGTCTTGATAAAGTCGCGGTCCTTCTTCTCGAGCTGCTTGTCCTTGGCCATCAGCGCATACTCGCGGTTGATCTGGAGCTGGCTGTGGCGGCGATCGGCGAGGTAGGCGATATACCGGTCGTGGTCCTCGTCGTACTCGACGATCGCGTCGGGGATGACGAACTCGGCCCGGGTGGGCGTGAGCGCGCTGGCCGGGGCGAGGCTCAGCCGGCGCATGAACTCGATGGCCTGCTTGATCGCGTCCATCGAGAGGCCGGTCGCCTCGGCGATCCTGGGCAACCGGTTCTGGGAGAGGTCGTCGAGGTGGTTCTCGATCAGCGCGCGGGCGCTGGCGTCGACCGGCTCGCCCGCGTCTTCCATGGCGTCGAGCTGGAGCAGCAGGCACTCGCGGACATCGCGGGCGGCGGTGCCGGGCGGATCGAGAAGCAGCTGGACCGCCTGCAGCGCGTCGGTCAGCGCGGGCTCGGTCAGGCCGGCGTTGGCGGGAGCCTTGTCGGCGATCTCGGACAGGGGCACGCGGAGGTAGCCGTCCTCGTCGAGCGAGCCGATGATCGCCTCGCCGGCGCGTGCGGTCGTTTCGTCGATGTCGGCGAAGCGCCACTGATCGAAGAGCTGGTCCTGCAGGGTTCCCTGCCGCGCTGGGGCCTGGGCCATGGCGTCGGATTTGGCATCGGGCTCGCCGGCGAGGCGCTGGCTGGGCCGGCCGGGCTCGAAGTCGTCGCTGCGGACGCGGGCGGACGAGTCGAACTCGTTCTCGACGACATCGGGCACGTCGCTCGTGAACTCGTCGAGCCGCTCGAAGCTGTCGGAATCCGCATCGGCGTCGTGGCGGTCGTCGGCGTGCTGCGGCTCGTTCTCGGAGGCGCCCGGCTCGTCCCCGCCCGGCTCGGCGAGCTCGAGGGTGATGTTGCTCTCGAGCTCCTGCTCGATGCGTGCCTCCAGGTCGGCGAGCGACATCTGGAGGATCTCCATCGATTGGATGACGCTCGGCGCGAGCTTCATCGACTGGCCGAGCTTCATGCCGGCGCGCATCGACTGGGATTGGTTGAAGTGCATCGACATCAGGCCGGCAGCTCGCTCCAGACAGGCTCACTCGACGCGGACGCGTCCCTCGATAGCATCGGCCAGCACGGCCCGGCTGGCCAGCTGCATCGACCAGCCGGCGGGCAGGCCGCGGGCGAGGCGGCTGACTGTCACGTCTCGGCCGGCGAGCTGGTCCATGAGAAACAGCGTGGTGCCGTCGCCTTCGACGGTCGGGTTCAGGCCCAGGATGACTTCTCGGACGCGCTCGTCGCCGGCGTTGGCGGCGGGCTCATCGATCCGCCGGAGCAGCTCGCCGACGGTCAGTCCCTCGGGCCCGACGCCGTCGAGCGGGCTGACAACGCCGAGCAAGACGTGGTAGAGGCCGCGGAACATCGCCGACTGCTCGAGGGCGATCAGGTCCTTGGGCTGCTCGACGACGAGCACGGTCGACCGGTCGCGCTGCGGGTCTTGGCAGATCGGGCAGGGGTCGGTCTCGGTCAGGTTCGCGCAGATTCGGCAGTGGCCGATGGCGCGTTTCACATCGACGACCGCGCGGCCCAGCGTGTCGGCGAACTCGGTCGGCTGCTTGAGGATGTGAAAGGCCATCCGCTCGGCCGAGCGCTTGCCGATGCCCGGCAGAGCGGCGAGCGACTCGATCAGCCGATCAACCGGCGCGGGGTAGGCGAGAGATCGGCGGACGCGGTCCTCGCCCTGCTGCGATCGGCCCTTTCGGCCGGTGTTGCTGCCGCCTGCCATGGTGTGATCGTAAGCGGCGGGCGGTGCCGCCGCGGACCGGTTGCCGCAGATCGGCCGTCGGGCGCGGCGGCCGGGACCGAGACCGGGCCGGGGCTCAGCAGCCGTCGCTGAAGTTGGCGACCCAGCCGAAGAAGTCGCCGCCGTCGCAGCTGCCATCGCCGTTCTGGTCGCAGCCCGGCTCGTTGTTGCTGAAGGCGTTCACCCAGGCGAAGAAGTCCCCGCCGTCGATCACGTTGTCGCCGTTGACGTCGGCAGGGTTCGTGCAGCCGGGGTCCTCGCATTCGAACGCGGTGAAAGCAACAGCGTCGACGCCGGCCTCGAGGATATCGCCCGGCGTCGTCTCGCTGGCGATGTAGCGGACGCGGAGCTGATCCGTGGCGGGGATCGAGCCGCCGATCTCGACGGTGTTCTCGCGCCAGGTGTTCAGGGGTGTTGTCACGGTCTGGACCGCGTCCCAGGACGCGCCGTTGTTGGTCGAGATATCGACGCGGAAAAAGTCCTCGGCGCCGATCTCGCCGCCGATCGTGTCGTTGAGCCAGTAGCTGTAGGAGAGCACACCGCCGGCGGAGGCGTCGATGGTCGGGCTGGTCAGGACGGTCTGGCCGCTGTCGACATCGGAGTTGCCCGCGACGTTGTCGGTCAGCCAGGCTCGGCCCGAGCCGTCGGCGTCGGCGGGCGGGTCGGCGCGATCGGCGTTGACCGGAGTGCCGCGGCTCCACTGGCCGTCGCTCGCGTTGCCGCTGACCGTCCAGCCGGGATCGCTCTCGGCGTTGTCGGCGAAGACGGGGATGATCGCATCGGCGACGACGGCGGTAAAGGTCTCGAACCCGCCGAGGGCCGGGGCGCCGAACGATCGGCCGTCGGTGCTGCCGGCCTCGATCCACCAGTCGATGGTCTCGAGGCACTCCAGCACGGGTGTGTCGAAGCTGACCACGCCGCCGCCCTGGATCGTACCCGTGATCGACTGGACCTCGCCGGTGCTCGCCGAGCGGAGGAAGAGCCGGGGCGACGCGGGGTCGAGCTCGGTCTCGTCGTTCTCGGTGATCTGGACCAGAACCTGCACGCCGCCGGCCGGGCTGACGCTCTGGCCCAGCGGCTGGAAGACATCGAGCTCGAGCGTGTCGACCTCGGGCCGCACGACGACCAGGCCCTGCTGGATGTCGGAGATGATCACGTTGCCCGACGGGAAGAACGGGTAGCTGGACCAGGCGCCGTCGAAGCCGGAGTTTGCGCTCGTGCTGCTGTCGTCGGCCGGGTAGGTATCGATCCAGGCGACCTCGACCGGGTTCTCGGGGTCGGAGATGTCGTGGATCCGCAGGCCGCTGCGGTAATTGGCGGCGTAGATGTAGTCGCCCTTGACGTAGAGGTTGTGGTCGCGGGCGGTGTTGCCGTTGGTCCAGCCGTCGACGTACTGGGGGTTCTCGAGGTCCTCGACATTGACGATGTGCAGCCGGGTGGTCGACGTCGTAGCGCCCTCATCCAGTTCGTCGTTCATGTAAAAGTACTTGCGGTCCTCGCTGAGCCAGCCCTGGTGGCTGTAGGCCCGGCCGGGATAGCGGACGGTGCCCAGCTGGACGATGCTGCTCTTGTTGGTCACATCGAAGATGCGGAGCGCCGTGTCCGAGCCGCCGTTGCCGAAGCCGGAGCAGAGGAACGCGATCTCGCGGCCGGCGTAGGGACCCTCGGTGTAGGTGACGACCTGCGCGTCGTGGACATAGAGGTTGCTCTGGCTCAGCGACTGGACCGGGCTGGTGGCCGAGCCGGGCAGGCCGTTGGCACCGACGGAGTAGGCCCGCAGCCCGCGGTCGTTGCCGCCGCCGACGCGGTAGAGGTAGCCGGAATCTTCGTTGACGACGATGTTGTGGCTGCTGCTGGGCCCGCCGCCGAAGCTGGTAAAGCCGTTGTTGATCACGACGCCGTTGTCGACGTTGCGCAGGTCGAAGATCTGGATGTGCCCGCCGCCCTCGCTGACGCCGTAGGCGAAGTCGCCGAGGACCTTGATATCGCGCCACGGGCTGGTCGGGCTGGTGAACGTCGCGAGAATGACCGGCTGGGTCGGGACGGTGATGTCGACGAAGCTGGTCGCCGATTCCAGCCCGATGATGGCGATCTCGCGCCCGCTCGGCGAGACATAGCCCCAGCAGTCGTTCGCGTCGCCCGAGTCGGGGTCCATCTGGTTGATCGTGACCCGGGAGAGGAAGGTCACGCGGTTGGACGGGAAGGCGGCGAAGCGGGCGGCCTCGCCCGGGTCGCCCCGGCCGACCAGATCCGCTTCGTCGGGGTGGGCGTGCACGGCGGCGGGGGCGGCGACGACCGCGGCGAGTCCGGCGGCGGCGAGCAGGGCGAAAGTTCGACGGGGATCAACGGACATCGGAGGCTCCGAGGGGCGCGGTCGGTTCTGTCAATCGGCCCCGCGGGCGTCAAC
>JBCDEF010000181.1:0-5576 GCA_039179915.1 Planctomycetota bacterium
CGAAGCGCTTACAGCGCAGCTCGCCGAGCGAGGCATCGACATCAACGACGTCAACCTCGATCCGGCCATCCCGGGCCTGACTCTCCCCCAGGCCGATCTTGCAACGTGGTTCAGAACCTTCGAAGACGTTGATGATGCGGCCGTCCGCCAGGTCGAACTGCTCCGCAACCACCCGCTCATCCCCGAGCACGTCACCATCCACGCGTACATCTACGAGACCGAGTCCGACACCCTCCGCCGGCCGCAGGCCCGCATCGCCGAGCTCACATCGACCAGCCCGTCCGACACACCAGCAGAACAAACCGCTGCCGTCTAACGGCACGCGACAGCGAAGGAGCGAGAGCATGCAGCCCGATACCGCAGAGACCCAGGCCCAGCCGAAGACCCCCGAGCCCAACCCCGTCAGGCAACGCCGCGACTACGAGTTCGTCCGCGTCACCGCGCGGCCCTTCCCCATGGCGCTCGGCCCGGAAACCCGAAGCCTCCCGCTCGCGCAGCACACCGCGGCCCCGGCTCCCCGCTCCGCCTGATCCACCGCCTGCGGCACGGGTGTCGGGGAGGAGAGAGACCCAGCCCCGAAGGTCGTCACGACCAGCCGCAGGCACATTGACGCCCCGGGCGCTGCACACGCCCGGGGCGTCTTCTCGTTTGGCTTCTATCTCGCCGCCCGCACCCAGCTAGTCCAGGTACACCTCCGGCACCAGAAACTCCCAGTCCGGATGATCGTGCGAGCGGATCTCCCCCGGCCGCTGCGGCACAAACGGGTCCGCCGTCAGATCTCGCCCGTTGTGCCACCGGCAGTCCGGGCTGCCGGTCTCCAGAAACCCAAGCCGCTCGGCGTGCCCGTCCTGAAACGCGTAGATCCCGTCGCCGCCGTGCCAATAGCCAAACGCGCCGGCGCCGTCCCCGTAGTAGTTCGCCACGATCGGATCGCTCGCCCGCAGCTGAGAGAACGCCCGGTTCGTCTCCGCGATCAGGATCGTGTGCGACGGCCGCTGGATCGCCGTGTCCGGCCGGATCGCCGCATCGTCCCGCGGCCGGCCCCGCCAGAGCACGTGCCCGTTGACCGCGTAGCTCGAAGCGCGGTCCCCGACGCAGCGCAGCCCGTTCGACTCGTACCCAGCCTCGCCCCTCGGCCCGTTGCCCGCACCGCGCGAGTGCGTCGGACACACCCACACGCTGTCCTTGCCCGATCCGCCGACGAGCCCAGCCTCGGCGAGCCGATGACGCCAGGTCACGTACGTCGTTCCGGTCACCAGCGACCTGTTCTCGGGCAGCCGCCCGCCGTTGGTCGCCGTCTCCGCCGCGATCCCAGTCGCCATCTGCCGAGCGTTCGACAGGCAGATCGTCACCCGCGCCGCATCGCGAGACCTCACGATTACCGGCACCAGCATCGACGCAACAACCCCGACCACCGCGATCACAATCAGCAGTTCTACGACTGTAAAACCCCCGCCGCGCCGCCTCACAAACCACCCCCGATCCGCACCACACGAACCGGGTTGTTTTGCTCATACTCGAACGAGCTCGGCCACCGATCCTCGCCCTCCGCGGGCGGGTAATACGCGATCGAATACCCACCGCCCGCGCTCTCGGGCTCTTCTCGCAGCAGCAGCCGGAACCGCGTCCCGATCAGCCGCGGGTTGCGCCCGCCCGCATTGACCGAGAGCACACGCGAGTACCCCTCCCGCTGATCCCACTCCACGATCCGATAGTTCGCAAACGTCCAACTCTCGCCGCCGAACCGGATCTCCCGGCCGTCCATCCGAACCTGGATCCGCTCCGCCTCGGTCCATGGGCCCAGCAAACCATCCTCGCCCGCATCGTCGGGGATCTGCCCGAATTCTTCCCAGCCCCTCGGCGGCCGCACCGCGAAATACCGCGGCTCGTTCCGGCCGAGCTGCACCGTCTCCCCGTTCGGGCTCTCCCGGGGTGTCAGCACCAGACGGCCCACGCCGTCAAACGTCGCCTCGATCGGGATCACCCGCCCAATGCCGTACCGGCTCCACGCGTCGTCGATCGGCGTGATCCGCTCCACCCGAGTCGTCAGCAGCACGCCGCCGTCGATCGGCTCGCGACGCAAAATCTCAAGGATCGCGCGCCGGCGTTCGCCGTCCTCCGTGACCCCATAGTTCATTGTCAACCGCCGCGCCCCGATCCGGATCCCACGATCACCGAACGATTCCTCGGTCGCCGACACCATCACAAACGGACCGATCTCTTTGGTCAGCCGCTCGGGCCCCGGCTCGGCAGCCGCCACGCCGACCGCCGGCACACTGCGCACATCGCGCCCCGAAGGCACACCGCCGACGACGGCCAAGCCGATCGCGCCAATCACCACAACGCACGACACCACGATCGCTGCGCTCGCAAGCACCCCGGGCCCGCCCGCTCCCGAGCGAACAAGCCGGCCCAGCCCCGCCTTGCCAAGACCCGCGAGCACAGCAGCCGGTACACCCGCATCGGCCGATCCTGCTGCCCCGGCCAAGAGCGCCACGCCCAACGGGGCTGCGATGGTGCACCCCTTCGCCGAGAGCACACACCGCAGGCGATCGAGCGATCGGTCAACGCGTCGGCTCATCGTCCCCTCGCTCACGCCCGCCGCCGACGCCAGCGCCCGCTGCGTCTTGCCAGCCAGGAATCTCGCCACAATCAGTTCGCGGTCGGCTTCATCAAGCTCCGCGAGCGCCGCGTCGATCAGTCCCTCCATCTCGCGCCATGTCATCGCTGCCGGATCGCCGGGGTTGATCGCGGCCGCAGACCGCTCCGCCCGCCGCCGCGCTGCGCCCCGGCGCACCGCGTCCACACTCGTCCCGTGCGCACACCCGTGCAGCCACGCCGCCACGTTCGATCGCACAGCTCCCGCATCTTGCGTCAGCTTGAAGAACGTCTCCTGCGCCGCGTCCTCCGCGTCGCTCTCGTTGACGAGCACACGACGACACGTCGCCAGCACCATCGCCCCGTACCGCCGAGCCAGCAGCTCAAACGCCCGCGGGTCGCCGTGCTCGGCGAACACCCGCAGCGCCGCCGCGTCGTTCATCGAATCAGTCACCGATCGTGCCATGCGTGTCCTCCACGCACACCAGTCGTACGCCGATCCGCGGGCTTTCGCCCCACGAACAGTTTTTCTACACCCGGATCACAAGCGCCGAATTCTTCGCCCCGAACGCCAGGCAATTCACCAGCGCGACCGTGCCCGCCTCGCCCCGATCGATCGGCCGCGCGTCCAGCGGCGTGTAGTCCAGATCGCAGCCGTCGCCCGCTTCGCGGAGATTGATCGTGGGGGGGACAAACGGCTCGCCGCCATCCAGCCCGCCCAGCGATGCGATCACCGCCGCGACCCCCGCCGCCCCGCTCGCCCCCTGCGGGTGCCCGATCTGGCTCTTCACACTGCTGCCCATCAGCCGCTCCGCGTGCTCGCCGAACGCCAGACGCACCGCCTTCGTTTCCGCAACGTCGTTCACCGCCGTCGCCGTCCCGTGGTACTGGATCACCCGGACCGACTCCGGGGACACGCCCGCGTCCTCGATCGCCCCGCGCATCGCCCGCGCGCTCTCGGCCATGTCCGGCTCAGGACGAACCCGATGGAACGCGTCGCACGTCGCCGAGTACCCAAGCACCTCGCCCAGCCCCGCGTCATCGTCAAGCCCCGGCCGCGACAGCACCATCGCCCACGCCCCCTCGCCCAACACAAACCCGTCCCGCGTCGCATCGAACGGTCGGCTCGCCGTCGCCGATCCCACCGCATCACCGCGCCAGTCACGAGTGGATATCACCCGCAGCAGCTCCATCCCGACCAGCGTCTCCCACCGGATGTGCGCGTCCGCACCACACACCAGCACCCGGTCGCACATCCCCGAACGCAGCAGCATCAACCCCTGCCCGATCGCGTCGCTCGAGCTCCCGCACCCCGTGCTCACACACCAGCTCGGCCCCTTGAGCCCGAGCGCGATCGACAGCTCCCCCGCGAGATTCCCGTGCGTCGCGTTCGTGATCGTCCACAGCGACGGCCGCTGCCGATCCGCGTAGGCCGTGTGCGCCTGATCAAGCGTGAAATCGATCCCGCCGGCACCGGTCCCCAGCACAAGGCCGAACCGGCGAGCCCCCTCCCCCTCGACCGGACCGACCCGCCCGAGCGCTTCCCGGCACGCCGCCAAAGCCATCGGCACCAGCCGCGGCAGACGAGCCGCCTCCGCCGCAGGCAGCACCGAACACGGATCAAACCCGTCGCACCGCGCCGCCACCGACGACCGCATGAGCTCATGATCGAACCCCAGCGGCCCGACCCCGGACTCGCCCCGCCGCAGCCCCGCCGCGAACGCGGAGCAGCCCAGCCCGATCGGGCTGACCACGCCCAAGCCGCTGACCACAGCCCTTCCAGCCCTGTTGATCGTCCCACCCGCTGTCCCGCTGCTCATCGGACACGCTACAGCGCGCACCGTCCGAGAGGTCGGTCCACGGCTCAAGAATGTTTTTCTCCCAAATACTGGCGAACGCGCCGATTCGGCGCACATTCCATGCGGAGAACAGAAACGAACGCCCTCGCGGAGCGGCCGGGAGTTGAGAGACCCGGCCCGAAACCACCGCAACGGCGACATGCTCGCCGCCGTGCGTACCGGTCGGCCCTCCTCACAGGTTGGGGCCGGCCACGCTGGTGAGTTGGAGAGATTGCCCGATGAAGCTCGCACTCACGGTATCAGCAGGACTCGCCGCCGCAACCGCGGCAGCGACGCCCGAAGACGAGATCTTCGACGGTTTCATCGTCAGGTCGAACGACAGCGTCTCTTTCCAGCTCAGCCTGGGCGACGCGCTCGGCAATCTCAACACGCTCTTCGACGGCGGCCCGAGCCCCGTCGAAGTCGGCACGCTCGATGATCCGCAAAGCGTCGGCCGCATCACCGGAAGCACCACCGAGGTCAACGTAGGCTGGGACGAGTTTTTCGATATCTCCGCCCCGGGGCCCGGTCTGGGCTTCGCTTCACAGATCCGCTTCGACATCGCCACGTCCAACGGCGACCCCTTCGCCTCTGCCGATGATTTCAACAACGGGTTCCAATTCATTCAGTGGGAAATCGGCGACCACCTCGATCCGGTGGATCAGCTCGCCGCCGACCCGATCGGCTTCCGACCGACGGTCACCGATGTCTTCCTTGTCGAGGCCACAGCGGTCTTTTTCGAGGGCGATATCGTTCAAAACACGATCAACTACGGCTTCACGCTCGACCCCGATTGGGACGGCACCGACGCCGTTTTGGGCAATATCTTCTCGCTCACATCCACAACAAACCGAATAGAACTTACCTACGAATACACTCCGATCCCTGTGCCGGCCACCCTGCCCGCGCTCCTCGGGGCCGCCGCCTTCGCCTCCCGCCGCCGTCGCGGGTAATCACGCGGCAGACAACCTCCGCCCACTAACCGCCAGCGCGCTCCGGCTTCGACCGGACGCGCTGGCGGGTTTTGTGTAGGATCGCCGCATGATGCTGCGCGCCGTTGCCACACACATCGCTGCCCTCGCGCTTCTCTCCGCCGCCCAGGCCGCCGCGCAGCCGCGGACCGTCACGCTTGACCCATCG
>JBCDEF010000182.1:0-5567 GCA_039179915.1 Planctomycetota bacterium
CACCTACGCCACTCGGACCACGACCACGGCCCCAAAACCGTCAAAGTCACCTACATCGTCGAGGACCCCGAATCGCTCATCGACGAAGACCATTTCACGGGCGATGACCCCTCGGCCACGCAGCACACGTTCATGGCCGCCAAGGGCGAGCACCTGCTCGAGGTCGCGGTCGAGAACGGTATCAATATCGAGCACGCGTGCGGGGCGGTCTGTGCGTGTTCGACCTGCCATGTGTATATCGAGGAGGGCATGGAAGGCCTTTCCGAGGCCACCGAGGCCGAGGATGACCGGGTCGAAGAGGCCCCGGGTCTCCAGCGGAACAGCCGGCTGAGCTGCCAGTGCGTGATCGAGGGTGAGCAGGCGATCACCGTGCGGGTGCCGAGTTGGAACCGCAACGCCGTCAAGGAAGTGCCGCACTAGACCGGGCATCCAGCGGTGAACGGGCACCGAAGTCTTCTGAGCACGGATCGGCTTCCGACCGCGTGAGGGAGTTCCTGGATGATCACCGCACTGCTGCTTGCCGCTGGCTCGATCGCAGCCCAGCCACACTCTCAGGACCGAATTCAGGACCGAGTTCTGACTCATCCCGAGGCCGCTGCCATCGCGACCGGCGCCCCGGTCGCCGGCCAGATCATTCGGCTCCGCGGCCCGAGCGAGGGCGACATCACCGAGCGGCCGGGCAGTGATGGGCCGCTGTATTCCGCGGGCCGCGTCGCGACCGACACCAAGCTGCCGATCGGGTACCCCCGGCCGACGCCGCCCGGCGCGGTCGAGGTCAAGCACTACGGCACGGTGCGGCAGGCCGAGTTTTCAGGCTCGAGCGATCCGCGGCGGGCGAGCCGGTCCGGCTTCATGCCGCTGTTCGGCCACATCCAGCGCAACAGCATCGCGATGACGGCCCCCGTCGAGATGCGGTTCGAGGACGCGCCCGAGCCGAACGGCAACGGCTCGACAGAGTGGACCATGGCGTTCCTGTACCACACCGAAGCCGACGGCCCGACCGGCCGCGACGGCGAGGTTCGGGTCGTTGATACCGAGCCGCTGACGGTCGTTGCGCTCGGTGTCCGCGGCGGCCGGGGCTTCGAGGACCTCGGCACGGCGCGTGCAGAGCTCGAAGCGGTCATCGCCGAAAACACACAGTGGACCGCGACGGGCTCGGTCCGGATGCTCGGGTACAACGGCCCGGCGACGCCCGTTCGGGACCGGTGGTGGGAACTGCAGATCCCGGTCAGCCCGGCCGAGCAGCCCGCTGAGCCGGAAGCCGAAACCGATCCGAACCGGACGCTCTGACCCCCGATCGCCGGCCTGCGGCTCTACGATCACCCCGATGGGCCGACGCGTGCTGCACGACGAGTTTTTTCAGCGGGCGAAGCGCGACGGCTACGTTGCGCGTTCGGCCTACAAACTGCTCGAGATCCAGGAACGCTCGAAGCTCATCAAGCCCGGCGATCGGGTGCTCGACCTCGGCTGCGCCCCCGGCTCGTGGCTGCAGGTGGCCGACCGGATCGTCGGCGAGCGGGGCACGCTGGTCGGTGTCGATCTCCAGGCGACCCGCGTTCACGGGCTTCGCAACGCGCGGACCATCGTCGGCGATGTGACCACGCTCGAACTCAAAGAACTGCTCGATGACGGCGAGCGCTTCGATGTCCTGCTCTCCGACATGGCGCCGAGCACATCCGGGCACGGCGACGACCTGGTCTCGGCGAGGCTGTGCCGCGAGGTGCTGGCCATCGCGACCCAGACGCTGCGGGAGGGCGGCAAGCTGGCGATGAAGATCCTTGAGGGCGCCGAGTATCCCGCGGTCGTCGCCGAGACCAAGTCGATGTTCCGCACCGCCCGCGGGCTGAAGCCCAGAGCAACGCGGACCGTTTCGCGTGAGATGTTCATCATCGGCGACGGGTTCCGGCCGTGACGCTGCTCGCGCCCGCCGCGGCGGCGATCGCCGGCGGCCTGGGGCTCGCGGGCCTGCTGCTGCTCTATGTTCTCAAGCTCCGCCGGCGCCGGCTGCGCGTCAGCTCGACGATGCTCTGGGAGCAGGCGGTCGATGACCTGACCGCGAACGAGCCGTTCCGCCGGCTGCGCACCCCGCTGCTGTTCTTCCTTCAGCTCCTGATGCTCGCGGCGCTGGCAATCGCGATCGGACGCCCCGCGGTGCCCTCGGCCGGGATCGAAGGCGGGCGCGTGCTCGTGCTGATCGATGTCTCCGCGTCGATGTCCGCCCGCGACGGCATCGGCGGCGGGACCCGGCTGGACCAGGCCAAGCGGGAGGCTTCCGAGCTCATCCGAGACCTCCCGCGATCGACCGCGGTACAGATCGCGACCGTTGCGGCCCAAACGACGATGCTCACACCGGCGACCGCCCCGCGCAGCGCCGTGCTGCGAGCGATCGATCGCATCGAACCCACGGACCAACCGCTCCGGGTCGAGGGCGTTGCCGAGCTCGCCGCCGGCCTGCTCGCGATGGGCAACGACGAGAGCGAGCCCGACGGCCAGCCTGCGGCGTCGGGGCTCGTGATGGTCACCGACGGCGATGTGCCCGCCAACGAGCTCTCGATCAGCGGCGTCCTGCCGCAGGTGCTCCGGATCGGTCCTGAACCCGGGAACCGGCCCGAAAACCTCGGGATTGTTGCGGCCTCATTCGGCCGCGACTACAACGATCCTGGTGCCCTGCCGCTGTTCGTGCGTGTCCAGCTCTCAGCGGGTGATGCCAGAGATGTTGCGCTGACGACCCGGCTGGACGGCCGGGTCGTCGATCGGCGAACGGTCACACTGGCCGCGAGCGACGAGGAACCGTCGACCGCCACCGCCACGATCGACCTCCGCCCGGGCGACGCATCGACCGTGACCATCGAGCTGGCCGCGAGCGACGTGCTGCCCACCGACGACTCGGCGCAACTCGTGATTCCGGACCGGGCGCCGCGACAGGTCCTGCTGGTCTCGCCCGCGGGCGGAGCGGCCGATCCGTCCGAAGACGACCCGGTGCACTGGGTCGTTCGCGACGTGCTCGCGGCCCTTCCCGACACCGAGCTGACCGTCACCGGTCCGCAAGGGCTGACGCGTCGCCAGGCGGACCCGCGAGGGCTGGGCGACACCGACCTGGTCGTGCTCGATCGCGTCGGCAGCGGCGCAGAGGTTGAGCGGCCGACGCTCAGTTTCGCCGTACCCCCGTCCGATCGGGTGGGACTGGAACCGCCGACCGAGGACGCCGCCGACGTTTTTGTGAGCTGGCAGCAGGGCCATGCCGCGATGCGCGGGCTCTCGCTTGAAACCGTGCAGATCGCCGGGCTTTCGCGGCTTGTGAGCGACACAGCCGGTGTACTCGAGACCCTCGCCCGCGGTCGGCGCGGGCCGATCATCGGGCTGATCGAAGACGGGGGTGTCCGGCGGATCGGCGTCGCGTTCGCGCCGGCGGAATCCACCTGGCCGCTCTCGCCGAGCTTCACACTCTTCGTGGCGCAGGCCGTCGACTTCTTGCTCGCACCTCGGGACGCGGCGTCGCTCAAGAGCTTCACCACGCGTGAACCGCTCGAGGTCCTTGTCCCATCCGCAGTCGGCGATGCACCCCGTCTCGAAGGTCCTACGCCGCTTGCGGGCCGCCTGTTGGATGGTCTCGGTGACGAAAGGCTTCGCGCAGTTTTCGCAATCCCGCAGCGAGTTGGGCTGTATTCCGTCGTAGGCTCGGACGTCACGGTGGCCGTGAATCTGTTCGACCCGAACGAGAGCGGGGTCGCGGTCCGTGACACGTTTCGGCTCGGTCGGAGAGAAGTCTCGGCCCTATCACCGGCGGAGGGTCGGCGCGAGGTGTGGAACTGGTTTGTTCTGCTCGCGCTGGGCTTGGCTGTGATCGAGTGGCTCTGGTACGGATGGCGGCACCGCGTGGCGTAGCAACGGCGCGTGTCAGCAGCGAGGAGCGAGCGGTGGACAGCACAAACACAACCGGCGGCATCGATCGCCGCTCCGCGTTGGGCCTCGCCGCGGCGGGCCTGCTGGGCGCTTCGGCGGTGGGCATGTCCGCGGGTGCGCAGCCCGAGGCCCCAACCCGCCGGCCCACGAGCGGGCGGGCGAGGAACGTCATCCTCCTGATCAGCGACGGGATGAGCGTGGGCACGTTCACGCTCGCGAACATGATGCGCCAGGTCGAGGGGCGCGGCCCCGGCCACTGGCAGCGGCTCTGGACACGCCCGGGGGTCCGCCGGGCGATGTGCGATACGCGGTCGGCCAACGCATGGGTGACCGACTCGGCCGCAGCGGGCTCCTCGCTTGGAATAGGCGAACGCGTCAACAACAGGGCGGTGAACATCACCCCGGACGGCCGCACACCCGAGCCGCTCTTTTCCACCGCCGCCTCGCTCGGCAAGGCGACCGGGCTGGTCACCACGACGCGCCTGACCCACGCGACGCCGGCAACAATGGTCGCCACCGTGCCCCACCGCGACCTCGAAGACGACATCGCCGCCCAGATGCTGGACCGGTCCGTCGACCTGATGCTCGGCGGCGGCGCGAAGCACTTCCCGGCCTCGATGACATCGCGGCACGATGGAGTCGGGGTTGTCCGCGACGCCTCCCGGCTGTCTACCGTCGCGCCCCGCCGAACGCTCGGCGTGTTCGCCGAGGACCATCTCCCGTTCCGGATCGACCGCTCGCCCGGTGACGCGTCGCTCGAGGCGCTCGCCAAGCACGCGCTTTCGTCGCTCGAAGACAGGCCCGACGGCTTCGTGCTCCAGATCGAGGCCGGCCGCGTCGACCACGGCGCGCACAACAACGACGCGGCGGCCATGATCGCCGATCAGATGGAATTCGACGATGTCGTCGGCGCGGTCGCCGAGTGGACCGCCGATCGCGACGACACCCTGGTGATCGTCACAACAGACCACGCCAACGCGAACCCGGGCCTGACCTACTACGGCGAGAAGGGCATCGAATCGTTCGAACGCGTCGCGCTCGCGACCAAGAGCTTTGATGCCATGATCGCCGAGGCAGGACGCCGGGGCGGCACGCCCGAGGCGATGCTCGAGGCGGCCCAGGCCGGGCTTGGTTTTGAGCTGACCGATCGAGAGATCGGCATCCTGCGGCGAGCGGTCACCCAGCGAGAACCGGTGGATCCGTTCTTTTCGGCGTGGGGCGTGGGCCCGGTGCTCGGCTCGCTGGCCGCGAACCACACCGGCGTCGCGTTCGTCAGCCCGAACCACACCTCGGACTACGTCGAGGTGACCGCGTTCGGCCCGGGCAGCGAGACGCTGCCGCCGATGATCGAGCTCCGCTCGCTGCACGCGATGATGCTTGCCGCCCTCTCGCCGAGGTTCTCGGCGGACTGGTCGATGCGGTCGGCCGCGCCGGGGCGCTAGCGATCCCAGGCGGTCAGGTCGATCGAGCCGCGGCCCAGCGCTTCCTGCCACGGCAGCATGGACCGGGGCCACGCCGCCCGCTCGCCGCTCGGGCGACGCCGCTCAAGGCCCAGTGTCAGTGTTCGCCCTCCCGGATCGATCGCCCCGGGCGGGATGGGCAGGCGGACGAACCAGCCGCCGCGGAAACGGCCCGCCTCGATGTTGTCGATCGACCATCCATCG
>JBCDEF010000183.1:0-5565 GCA_039179915.1 Planctomycetota bacterium
AGAACGCCGGCGACTCGCGTTGAGGGTCAAGCCGAAACGCTGACCGGCCGACATCCCCGACGGATCCCGAAGCCGCCTGCCACGAGGTCACCGTGCCCGCACGACGCTCACGAACTGAACGATGGCGAGAATCGCTGCACGAGCTGCGAGACCGCAACGGACCGATCGAGATCAGTGTCAGTGCCGAGGGCGGCAAGAGCCTCGTCTGGCGCGTCCGTCTGTTCGAGATCGACGGCGGCGATCTGATCGTCGAACGCCCCGTCGCGCTACGCCAACGCGTCCCGATCCGGACCGGCACCGAGCTCGTCGGCGCGATCGCGATCGGACAGAACCGGTGGATGTTCCTGACGTCCGTGATCGACGAGACTTCGTACAACGCCGGCGGCCGGCAGATCGAGTCGCTCCGGCTCCGGGCGCCGACATCCGTCGAACGATGCCAACGGCGATCGTTCTTCAGGATCTCGACGGCCGCGCTCGACCTGCCGTCGACCCGTCTCGCGTACCTGCCCGATCCGTCTGCGGGCCTGCCGCTGGAGGTCGCTACACAGGCGGCGCTGGTCGAAGCGGCGTCCGTCGGCCACCCCGGCCCGGTGGACCCGGGCGACCTGGCGATGCCGCTCACCGGGCCCACTGCCGAGGCTTCGCTGGTCAATCTCGGCGGCGGCGGCGCGTGCCTCCGCGTTCCTCCCGAAGGAGCAGCGATGCTCGACCGGGTCGGCGCCTTCTTGCTCCGAGTCGACCTCACACCCACGATCGCTCTGCCGCTGCCGATCACGGCCAGGCTCGCGCACTGCCGGGTTGATTCCAGTCAGCATGTTCACGCGGGGTTCTCGTTCGATTTCTCGAACAACCGCGCGTACGAACGGTTTATCGGCGAGCAGGTCTGTCGCTACGTGGCCTCGCTCCAGGCCGGGCCGTCGCGCCGCGTCGCGTAGCCGCCAAACAGACCCGAACAGGGTTCTGCCAAGATGTGCACAGCGCGCAAGATGTTCGGGTTGCTGCTATGCTCCACTCATTGAGATCCGGCGTCGCGGGGGGCCCGCAGGCGTGCGGAGTGCAAACAGAAGGCAAGCATCCCGCGGCGGCTTTGCCCGTCGCGTCTTCCGATGGCCTCGGCGTCCGGCCGACAACGGGTGCCACGCATCTTGGTCTCTCCGCCGTGGTCCCCGGTCTCTCCGGCCCGCGACGCCTTGCTGTTGATCACCGCGCGATGGATCCCTCATCAGGGCAGCAGCGGAGCAACGCGTGGCGATTGAGACGACAGCACAACTCGGGCTCATGGCGGCGACCGCACCCGGCGGCTCGGCCGCGTTCCTAGCGGCACTCTCCACCGCGGCCGACGCGTCGCCCGGCGGTTCGCTCGGGCTGACGATCTCGGTCATCGTCGCCCTGCTCGTCGGCGGCGGGCTCGGTGCGCTGCTTTACCGGTTGATCACCAGCTCAACGGTCGCCAAGGCCCGAGCCGAGGCCGAGCAGCTCCTCGAAACCACGCGGCTCAAGGCCGAGCACGATGCACGCGAGAACGAGCTCGAGGCCGCGCGTGAGATCGCCGCCAAGCGGAAGTCGGCCGAAGCCGAGCTCGACCGATCCCGCCAGGAGCTCCGCGAGAGCGAGCGGCGGCTCGACAAACGCGATACCCAGCTCGAGAAGGCCGAGGGCGGGCTCGAGCGCGAACGCGAACGGCTCGCGGCGAAGCTCGAAGAAGCCGAGCAGCGTGAAGCCTTGGCCGCGGCGGCGAAGGACGAGCTCGAGACGGTGCTGTCCGAGCAGCGCGAGCGGTTGCTGAGCCTCTCGGGCATGACCGCCGAGCACGCCAAGCAGCAAGTCCTCGAACAGATCGAGGCGGACTGCCAGGACGAGGCCGCCGCGGTCGTGCGGCGTGTCAAGGAGCAGACCGACCGCGAGGTCCGCGAGCAGGCCACCGAGATCCTGACCAGCGCCGTGCAGCGGTACTCGACCGAGGTCACCAGCGAGTCCACGGTCCGCGCGGTGCCCATCCCGTCCGACGAGATGAAGGGCCGCATCATCGGCCGCGAAGGCCGCAACATCCGAGCGATCGAGGCTGCCACCGGCGTCGACATCATCGTCGACGACACACCGGGCGTGATCGTCGTCTCCTGCTTCGACAAGATCCGCCAGGCGACGGCTGTCGAAGCGCTCCAGCGGCTGATCAAAGACGGCCGCATGCACCCGACACGGATCGAGGAGGTCGTCGAGAAGGTCCGCGGTGAGATCGATGAACGCGTCGTCCAAGCCGGCAAAGACGCGGCCACCGAGGCGCATATCCGCGGCCTGCACCCCAAGCTCGTCAACGCGATGGGCAAGCTCCACTACCGCTCGAGCCACGGCCAGAACGTGCTGCGGCACTCGATCGAGGTCGCGTTTCTCAGCCAGCTGATCGCCGACCAGCTCGGGCTCGACGGCACGCTCGCCCGCCGCTGCGGCTTCTTGCACGATATCGGCAAGGCCATGGACCAGGAGCAGGAGGGCACCCACCCGGCGATCGGTATGGCCTACGCCAAGCAGCACGGCGAGAAAGACCCGGTGCTCAACGTCATCGGCGGGCACCATGGCGATATCCCCTCGACCAACTTCTACACGCCGATCGTCATGGCGGCCGACGCGATCAGCAGCGCCCGGCCCGGCGCCCGCCGCGAGTCGATGGAGCACTACATCAAGCGGCTCAACGAGCTGCAGGACATCGCCCGCGAGCACAAGGGCGTCCGCGAGGCCTACGCGGTCCAGGCCGGCCGCGAGGTCCGTGTGATGGTCGACGCCAAGCAGGTCTCCGACGATCGCGCGGTCCAGATCGCCAGCCAGATCGCCGACCGCGTCAGCCGCGAGATGACCTTCCCCGGCGAGATCCGCGTGACCGTCCTTCGCGAGACGCGGGCCGTCGAGTATGCCAGGTAGCCGCCGGGATGGCTCGCGCCGGCGCATCCCGCGATCGGGCTTCCGGAAGCCGCCTGTGGGCACGCGCCTCGTGATCTGGCTCTCGCGCTGCTGCTCACGATCGTGCTCGCGGCACGCTGGACCGGACTGGTCGAATCGCTTGTCTTCTTCGCGCCCTCGACCGCGGCCTTCACCACTCCCGACGGCATCGAAGATGTCGAGATCCCTGCACGCGGCGGCGGATCGCTGCACGGCTGGTGGCTCCCGCCCGAGGGCGACACGAGAGGCACCGTGCTGTTTCTGCACGGCAACGCCGGCAACCTGCCCGACCACCTTGCGTTTGTCGACAGGCTGCCCGCCGCGGGCTTCGGCGTCCTGATGGTCGACTACCGCGGCTTCGGTCGGTCCAGCCCGCGTGCCCTGGTGTCTCGCGAATCGCTGCTGGCCGATGCGAGGGCTTCGCTGCAGTACATGTTCGAAGACAGGGGCGTTGATCCGCAGCGGCTGGGGATCCTTGGGCACAGCATGGGCGCCGTCATGGCGATCAACCTCGCCGCCGAGTCGCCGCCGACCACGCCGGTCGCGGCCGTCGCGCCGTTCACGTCGTTCCCGGGCGTTGCGTCGGATCATGGGTCGGTCCTGGGTCTCGTCTTGATCCGCGGGGGGCGATCGGCGGCTTCTGCCGTCCGCTCGTTCGGGGATCGCCCGCTCTTGCTGCTGCACGGCGTCGAAGACCGCATCGTCCGTGCGGTGCACAGCGAGCGGATCGCGAAACGCGCCGCCGCGGCCGGCGTCCGCGTCGAGACACGCATCATCGAGCGCGCCGATCATGTCTCGGTCTTCGACCCGCCGGCCGACGGCCAACGCGTCGTGATCGAGTTCTTCCGAACGCACCTCGCACCGGGTGCGTCAGCCCCCGGCGCCGCTGCGGTCCCAGGCCCACCGCAGTGAGTCGTCCAGCGGGGTGATCTCGGCCTGGCCGATCAGCGTCTCGGCGAGCCGGTTCATCTCTAGCCGCTCCGCCCGGGCCCTGACACGCGCCTCGAGCCTGCCGCGGACAGCTTCCAGCGGCGTGCCGTCTGCCGGCACGACCCGCTCAACCAGAACGAGCGCGAACGCGCGGTCCAGCGCGATCACCGGACCAATTACGCCGACCTCCGCGTCGCGGATCGCCGACCGGAGCGACGCGGTGATCCCCGGGTCGAGCAGGCTGACCTCGCCCAGCAGCCCGCCGAGCGACGACGATTGATCGATCGACCGCGCAAAGGCTTCCTCGGCAAACGCCGCGGTCAGCCCGGTCTGCTGCGCCCGGCCGGCGATCCGCTCGCGCGACGCGACCGCGTCGCGGACCGTCCGAGCGATCAGCACGCGGACCGTGCGGGTCTCGCCGTGCTCGATCGCGTGGGCCAGCGCGACAGCGTCCTCACCGACCTCCACGCGATCCGCGACCAGCGCGCGCAGCGCGGCGTTGCGCCGCAGCAGCGATTCGCGCCGCACCGGGCCGAGCCCGCGGCTGGAGAGCACGTCCTCGGCCAGCGTGTCGCGGCCCTCCAGGTCGCCGCCGATCGACTCGACGAGCCTGACACGCTCCGCCTCGATCTGGACCCGACCGATCGAAACGCCACGGTCATCAAGCAGCCGCTCGATCTCGCGATCCAGGACAAACTCGCGCAGCGCCTGGGGTCCGGATAACTCCGCCATCGCGGAAAACAGCGATTCGCGGCTCACGCGGACGCCGGAGGCCAACGCCGCGGCCCGTGCCTCATTTGGCGCGCCCCGTTCTGGGAGCTGTTCCAGCCCGGATGTCGGATTCCACGACGAGTCGGCCGCGCAACCGCATACACTGAGCAACAGCGAGGCCGCACAGAACCCGCGGGCGAGGGGCCGGTCGGTTGATCTGTGGGATCGCAGCATGGCCGACGGTAGCCTGCCTCGGCCGGAGGGCGAAGCGATCGACGCCACCAGCAGACGCCAACGTCCTGACCAGCCGGTCGCCCCCTCGCCGCGCGGCGATTCGGTGATGGTGCTCTGCCCATACTGCGGCTCGCTGAGCACCGGCGTCAAGTCTTGTTCGCACTGCGGCGGCCAGTTCGATCTGCTCAGCCGGCAGCGGACCCAGAACGCTATGGGCCCCTGGTTCATCCGAGATCAGGTTCGGCCCTTCCACCCCGGCTGCTCGTACGCCACGCTCCGGCGGATGATCGCCCACGGCCGCGTCCGGCCGGAGACGGTCCTCCGCGGCCCGACAACGCGGCAGTTCTGGAGCTTCGCGCACAACACGCCGGGCATCGCGCACCTCTTCGGCGCGTGCCACGCGTGCAAAGCGCCGGCCGACCCGGGGCAAGAACGCTGCGGCGCCTGCGGCGTCTCGTTTCTCGTTGCCGGCGAGCGGCAGCACCTCGGCCTCGCGCCCATCCACCTGCTGCCCGGCGATGCCGACGCGACCGCGATCGCCGCTGCTGCTTTTGGCGACGCCGAAACGCCGCAGCCCGAGGGAAACGCCCAGCCGCAACACTCGTCACCACACCAGAGAGATACACCGTCCAACGGGATGGCGACCGCGCACAACGGGGCTCCGGCGGCCGCGGACCAACCGCCGATCGTCCAACGGCCGAGAGCGAGAGCCTCGCGCACGCCATGGATCATTGCCGGGCTGGCAGTGCTCCTCGGCGC
>JBCDEF010000184.1:0-5559 GCA_039179915.1 Planctomycetota bacterium
CCCCGCCAACAAGACGCACCTGCAATACAAGCTCGACCCGATGGCGATCGGCCGGGCGACGAAGACCAAGATCAACGCCAACATGGGTGCGTCCCCGGTCTCATCGGGCACCGAGGAAGAGGTCGAGAAGCTCAAGTGGGCCGAGCAATGGGGCGGCGACACGGTCATGGACCTCTCGACCGGAGGCGACCTCGACGCCTGCCGCGACGCGATCCTCCGCAACTCGACCGTGCCCATCGGCACCGTTCCCATCTACTCCATGATCATCGGCAAGCGGCTCGAAGACCTCGACGAACAGACCGTCCTGGAAACCCTCGAGCACCAGGCGAAGCAGGGCGTCGACTACTTCACCATCCACGCGGGCGTCCGCAAGAAGGACCTGAAGTACGTCAAGAACCGCACGATCGGCATCGTCTCACGCGGCGGCTCGCTGCTGGCCAAGTGGATGCTGACGCATAACCGCGACAACCTGATGTACGACATGTGGGACGACATCTGCCAGCTCATGCGCAAGCACGACATCACCTTCTCGATCGGCGACGGCATGCGCCCCGGCGGCCTGGCCGACGCCTCCGATGACGCCCAGCTCGCCGAGCTGGAAACCATCGGCGAGCTGACCGAGCGCGCCTGGCGGCACGGCGTGCAGGTCATGGTCGAGGGACCGGGCCACGTGCCGCTCGATCAGGTGGAGTTCAACATGAAGCTCCAGCGGCGTCTCTGCCACGGGGCTCCCTTTTATGTGCTCGGGCCGCTGGTCACCGACGTCTTCCCGGGCTACGACCACATCACCAGCTGCATCGGCGCGACCAACGCCGCCTACCACGGCGCGAGCATGCTCTGCTATGTCACGCCCAAGGAGCACCTGGGCCTGCCCAAGAAGGGCGACGTCAAAGAAGGCTGCATCGCCTACAAGATCGCCGCCCACGCCGCCGACGTCGCGCTCGGCATCCCCGGCACGCGCGACTGGGACGACGAGCTGACAAAAGCGAGGGCCGCGCTCAACTGGGAGAAGCACTTCGAGCTCGCGTTCGATACCGACACCGCCCGCGCGTACCACGACGAGGACCTGGACGTCGATACCGACTTCTGCGCCATGTGCGGCCACGACTGGTGCAGCGTCCGCATCTCCAAGGAGATCCAGGAGTTCGCCTCGGGCAACGCCGAGGGCTTCGAGCGCGGCAAGCCCGTCAAGAGCGATGCGCTGACCGAAGAGCAGCAGAAGATCCTCGAACAGCGCGGCTACCTTAAGCCCGAAGAGATCCACAAGCTGGCCAGCAAGGTCGCCAAAACCGTCGACGCCGACGACGAGGGCAAGGCCGCCTGCCACTCGGATTACGTCGACGCGGATGACGCCAAGAAGCTGCAGGGCGACGAGCTGGTGCAGGTGGATGTCCGCCCGGTGCTGGGGATCGGGAAGGAAGATCGGGTGGTCTGACCGAACCGGGGATGCTTCGTCTGGTTCGTCTAGAAACTACAAACAAGCCGCCGTCATGCATTCGGAGCCGACACAACCACCTTGCAGCAGGCAATTTTTCCCTGTACGGTGTGAGACCATGGGCAGCTCGGTTTTTGCCCGCTTCGTGTGGTCGCGTGTGAGGATATCGGAATGGGCAAGCTCGGTGGGATCGTTGTGGCGCTCGTGATCGCGGGGGTCATGGTCGGCCTGAAGTATTCGAACAAGTCCGACTCGGCCGACGAGTACCGCGAGCAGGTTTCGATGCTGCTCGCAACGATCCCTGACTACGCCGAGGCCGGCGACTATTACGAGGGTCTGTGCGATGTGCACCACGAGCGGGTGTTCGAGGAGCACTACACGATGGGCGGCCGACGCAGCAGCTCAAGCTTCGACGCCGATGCCTATATCCACGATCTTCTCAAGACGATGGCAGCCGACGCCACCCGCAGCGGTTATGAGATCCAGGCCGCCCACCTGACCGAGCTCGAGCAGGGCGTCATTACGGTCGATGAGCCCGGCTGAGCCGCGGTGAGGCTGGGATGCCGCACTGTTCATGCTTGAACTATCCTGCATGATCAGTTTGTGGAGCGCAGCATGCACATCGAGATCAACTACCGCGACGGCCGATCATCCGAGATGCTCGACGGCCGTATCCGTGAATCGCTGGCGTCAACCATCGGGCACCTGGCCGACCGTTTGACCCGGCTCGAGGTTCACCTCGGCGACGAAAACGCGCACAAGCCTGGGACGGCCGACAAGCGCTGCCTGATCGAGGCCCGGCCCAAGGGCCTGGATCCGATCGCGGTCGAGACCCACGCCGGCGACTACTACGACGCCGTGTCGGACGCGGCCGGCAAGCTCAAGCGGGCCCTGACGACCCGCTTCGAGAAGCTCGACGGCTGAGAACCGGTACCGAGCACGCGTTTACCCCCCGCCCAGGGCCTCGATGAAGGTGTCCGCCTCGGCGATGGCCGCTTCCATCTCGGCGATCAGGTCACGCACATCGACCTGGATCGAATCGAGGTCGGACTGGAGCGAGGCGATCGCCTGCGCGTTGAGGTTGTGCTTGAGGAAGAGCGTCTGGTCCTTGAGCGCGCTCAGGACCGGGTCCATGGTGTCGGCGGCGCCACGCATCGCGCCGATGAGCTTGCCGTACTGCTGCCGGGTGGCATCGAGCTGCTGCTGGCTGCTCTCGCGGAAGCTCTCGCTCTCGTACTGGTCAAGCTCGTCGGACCATTCCTCGAAGAGTGCCGAGGCGACGCGTTCGATCCCGGCAATCCGGGTCCGCACGGCGTCGGCGCGGCTGACGCTTTTGGTGTAGGCCGACTCGACCTTGCGGAACTGCCGCTCGAGCCCGCCCCGCGCCGGGTCGCCTTCCGAGATCGCCAGCAGCTCGTCGAGCGCGGTAGCAAAGGTCTCCTTGGCCTTTTCCTGCTCGGATCGGGCCGACTCGACGGAGCTGACGAGCTGATCGCGTTTGGCCTGGCCCAGCAGCGTCTCGCGCGCCCAGATGCCCGAGCCCGCGCAGCCGAGCGGGGCCGAGAGCATCAGCACCGCGGCGGATGCGGCGGCAAGAATTGTGTGGTTCCGCATATCTATCCCTCCGTTGCGAGGGCACTCTAGGTTGGGTACCGTCGTCCCATGGGTCGATGTTTCTTTCGTGATCGCGTTGCCGTGGGCATCACCGGGCTGGCGGGCATGGTGGCCGGGGGCTGCACGGGCGTCGAGCCCGCGGTGCTCGGCTTTGGGGTCCAGGCCGCGGAGCAGGGTGTGGCCTTTATCGACGGCATCGATGTGCACGCCTTCGAGCTGGCCCGGTACGACGATGTTGTGGCCGCGGTCGACCGATCGGCCGGGGTGCTCGGGCTGGAGGAGTACTCCCGCCGCCATGTCCGCGAATCGCACGTGATCATCCGCTACCGGCTCCAGGCTCGGGGCCGGGTCATCGTCGAGGTGCGTGCGGAGACGCCGACGATCAGCCGCATCCGCTGCGAGGTGAATACCGGGCTTCGGCGGGGCATCTCAAGCCTGTTCTTCCGCCAGCTCATCCACGAGCTACTCGAAGCCGACGCCTTCATCGAGGAGTGGGCCGGTTCGTCGGACGACAGCCGGGGTTTGGAGTAACGTATGGAAGCCGGCACCGGCGCGCCTGCGCCGGTGCCGGGTGTCACCGAACCGGAGGATCCGCCATGCGCACCGCTGCCCTCGTCTCGTGTCTTGCCGCTGCCGCTGTTGCAGGCTTCGCCGGCTGTTCGTCTGACCCGGAGGTCACCGACAGAGAGGCCGCGGCGTTGCTGGGTGTCGAGGCGGACGCGTCGCTGCCGCCGGCCGCCGGGGTTGAGCAGGTGGTCTTCATCAACGACACCTGCCCGATCGGGCAGGTCCCGATCGAGGCGTCGCTCGGCGGCGTCTCGCACAAGGGGCACACGGTGGGCTTCTGCTGCGGCGGGTGCAAGTCGATGTGGTCGGGCATGGCCGAGGGCGAGCGAGACGCGTTTGTCGCCGGCGCCCTCGCCGCGCCGGATACCCCGGCCGGCGGCTGACGGTTCACGACTTTCCAACCAGGAGCACAGCCATGGCACGAGCGGTTTTTCACGGCACAGTGATCGCGGAGTCGGACGATGTCGTCGAACTGGAGGGGAATCTCTACTTTCCCATGTCCAGCCTGAACCGGGACGCTATCGAGCCTTCGGACGTCACCAGCACCTGCCCCTACAAGGGCGAGGCGAAGTATTACGATGTCGTGGTCGGCGATGAGCGGGCCGAGTACGCGGTCTGGTACTACCCGGAGCCGAAGGACGGCGTCTCGCAGATCCGCGACCGCGCCGCGTTCTGGCGGGGCGTCGAAGTCGAGCATTGATCGTTTCTTGAAGGTGCGGCTTGAAGGTGCGGGAGGTTTGGCGCCATACACTTCTGTATGCCATCGTCCCCCGTCATCCATCCGGATCATGCCAGCCGCGGCTCGGCCGCCGAGACCCGAGGCGTGCTTGTTGAAGTCGAGCCGGCCTATCAGGCGAGCCATTCGGCCCCGTCGCTGTGCCGGTACATCTTCTCGTACCGGATCAAGATCACCAATCATTCTGGTGCGCCGATCCGCGTGATGCGCCGGGCCTGGACCATCATCGATGCCGACGGCGACACCGAGTTGGTCGAGGGCGACGGCGTGGTCGGTCAGCAGCCGCTGATCGCCGCGGGCGAGAGCTACGACTACGCGAGCTGGTGCCAGCTCGAGACGCCATGGGGCACCATGGAAGGCAGTTACGAGCTGAACGATGGGAGCGGGAACGAGCTGTTCTCGGTCCGGATCGGCCGGTTCTTTCTTGTCGCCGACGCCTGATCCGGGCCGTCCGATACCGATCCTGAGCCGTTCCTGAGCCGTTCCTGAGCCGATCCTGAGCCGGTTGTGAGCCCTGTGCCGCCGGTGTGGCCCGTTATCGTTCCGTGATTGTCCGCAACTTCGTGCGTGCTACGGCACGCGGGCCAGGTGTTTTGCACTATCGATGTTGGCAGCCCGCGACGATCACCGCCGCGGGCTCCGGCACGGAGGCGTCCCATGAACACCGTCAATCCACTCTCGGCGGGCCAGCCCGCGCTGCGTTCGTTCGCCGAGGCGGCACGAGCCAAGACCGGCGTGCTCGAAAAGCTCGCCACCGGCGGGGCGATCAACCGCGCGAGCGACAACCCGGCCGGACTTGTTTCATCAGAGACACTGCGGGCGATGCTCGCCGAGCTTGAAGCCGAGTCACGGGCGTTCGAACGCACCACGCGGGCGGCCGATGTCGCCGATGCGTCCCTCGGCGTGATCGGCGATCTGATCACCGAGGCCGAGACGCTCGCCGTGGCCAACGCCAACACCGCTGGGCTCTCCGAGGCCGAGCGTGAGGCGAATCAGATGGAGCTGGATTCGGTGCTCCGGTCGGTCGATCGGCTCGCGCAGCAGTCGTCGTTCGCGGGCCGGCCCATGCTCCGAGGCACGGAAACGCTGGAGGCCGCGGGCGCGTCGGTCGTGCTGCCAAGCGCCGCCACGACCGATCTGGGCGAGACCCAAACCGGCGGCGAGCGGTACTCGCTCGCCGACCTGGCCGGCGGCGGCCGGCTCGAGA
>JBCDEF010000185.1:0-5555 GCA_039179915.1 Planctomycetota bacterium
CTCGGCGGATCGCCTCGGCCGCGGCGTGCTGCATCGGCGTCGAGACCGAGAAGGCCAGGAACTGCTGCGCCGACCGCACGCCGGCGGTCAGGTGCTCGGGGCCGATCGCCCACCCGATCTTCCAGCCGGTCAGCGAGAACGTCTTGCCCAGGCTTGAGAGCGTCAGCGTGCGCTCGGCCATACCCGGCAGCGACGCGATCGAGACGTGCTCGCCCTCGAAGACAAGATGTTCGTACACCTCGTCGGCAACCACAAACGCGTCGTGCTCCCGGGCGAGCGCAGCGACGGCCGACAGCTCGCCACGATCAAGCACGGTGCCGGTCGGGTTGTGCGGGGTGTTGAGCAAGACGGCCCGGGTCCGGGGGCCGAAGGCGGCGCGGAGCTCGTGCTCGTCGAAGGTAAACCGGCCGTCGCGGGGACGCATGGCAACGAAGCGCGGCGTGCCGCCGGCGAGCGCCACGCAGGCGCGGTAGCAGTCGTAGTACGGCTCGAACAGGACCACTTCATCGCCAGGGTTGATCAGGCCCAGCATGCTGGCGGCGATCGCGCCGGTGCAGCCGCCGGTCACCGTGACTTCGCGCATCGGATCGCAGGACACGCCGGTTCTCGCGGAAAAATCATCGGCCAACGCTTCGACCAGCACCGGCTCGCCGCCGGGGCGGGCGTACTGGTTGTGGCCGGCATCGATGGCCCGCTGGGCCGCGTGGCGGACGAACTCCGGGCCGTCAAAGTCGGGGAAGCCCTGCGAGAGATTGATCGCGCGGTGCTCGGCCGCGAGCCTGGTCATCTCAGCGAAGATTGTGGTGCCGAAGGGCGCAAGGCGGTCGGCGACAGAACTGCTCATCGACTGAGCGTACCGCGAAGCCGGGGCCGCGTCGCGTGCGAACACTCCCGCATGCTCAAGTCCGGCGATACCGCCCCACCGTTTGATCTGCCCGCCGGCGACGGCGGATCGGTTTCGCTCTCCGCGCTGCTCGAGCGCGGCCCTGCCGTACTCTATTTTTACCCCGCGGACTTTACGCCCGGGTGCACGGCCCAGGCCTGCATGGTCCGCGATCTGCACGGCGAGCTCGTTGCCGCGGGCGTGCGGATCGTCGGGATCAGCCCGCAGCCGCCAGAGTCGCACAAGAAGTTCGCCGAGAAGTTCAGTCTGCCGTTCACGCTGCTGTGCGACCGCGATAAGACGACGGCCAAGGCGTACGGCGTCAACGGCCCGTTCGGCATCGGGGTTCGCCGAGCGACGTTTCTTATCTCGACCGAGGGGGTCATCGAGGACGCCGTGCTGGCCGATCTGAACATCGGTCGGCACAAGGCGTTTCTGAACGCCGCGGCACGCGGCGCGGGCAGCACCCAAAACGAGTGATGCTCACGCGGGCGGCGCATAGGTCGTCGGCGCATCCGGACCGACCGGCAGTCCGAGCACGAACACCCAGAGATAGAACAGAACCGTCCACCCGAGCAGCAGCGCGATCGAGTAGGGCAGCATCGTCGCGACCATCGTGCCGATGCCAAGATCACGCTTGTACCGCGTTGCCACGGCCAGGATGAGACCGAAGTAGCTCATCATCGGCGTGATGATGTTCGTCGTGCTGTCGCCGATGCGGTAGGCCGCCTGGATGACCTCGGGGCTGTAGCCGATCGTCATGAGCATCGGCACAAAGATCGGCGCGGTTACGGCCCACTGTGCGCTCGCCGAGCCGAGCATCAGGTTCACGAAGCAGCACATCAGGATGAACGGGATGAACACCGCCGGGTTGTCCAGGTTCATCGCGATCAGTAGGTCCGCCCCGCGCACCGCCAGGATCTGCCCGAGACCGGAATAGCCAAAAAACGCGACGAACTGCGCCGCGAAGAAGACCAGCACGATGTAGAGCCCCATGCTCCGCATCGCATCGGCCATCGCGTTGATCACGTCGCTGTCGGTCTTCATCGTGCCGACGACCCGGCCGTAGACGAACCCGGGGATCACAAAAAAGACCAGGATCATCGGAACAACGCTGCGCAGCAGCGGGCGGAAGGCCTCGGCACCCGTCGCCGCCGGGTCCGGGTTCCGGAGCACGCCCCAGCCCGGGATCCAGCCGAACGCCGCCCGGCCCCCATCGCCGAACGGCCCGGCCAGAACGACGATGCCCAGGCTGACGATCAGCGCGCTCACGCCCGCCCAGACGATGCCGGTCCATTCCCGCCGGCTGACCGGGGCCATCGCCGACGCATCGCCGTCTGAGCCGCGGATCGAGTCCTCGGCCTCGGCCGCGTCGTACCTGCCGAGGCGCGGCTCGACGATGAAGGTCGTCACCGCCCAGCACACCCCCGTGACCAGGAACGTGCTGGCGATCATGAAGTACCAGTTGACAGCCGGGTGCACCTCGTAGCTCGGATCGATCAGCCGGGCGGCCTCTTCCGTGATGCCCGCCAGCAGCGGGTCGACGGTGCCGATCAACAGGTTCGCGCTGTAGCCGCCCGAAACACCCGCGAACGCGGCGGCCATGCCGGCGAACGGGTGCCGGCCCAGCGCGTAATAGATCGCCATCGCCAGCGGGATGAGCACGACGTAGCCCATCTCGCTGGCCGTGTTGCTGATCACACCCGCGAAGACGACAACCAGCGTCACCAGCTTCGGCGGCGCCCCGAGCACCATGCCGCGGACCACGGCCGTCAGCAGCCCAGATTTCTCCGCGACGCCCACGCCCAGCAGCGCGACCAGCACCGTTCCCAGCGGCGTAAAGCCGGCGAAATTCGAGACGATGTTCTGCATCAACCACCGCACGCCATCGCCAGAGAGCAGGCTGGTGACCCCGAGCACCTCGCCCTCGCGGCCCGGCCGCGGGTCAACGGCGCTCACCCCGAGCGCGGCACAGACCGCGCTGCCGATCACAACCCCCACCGCCAGCAGCGCGAACAGCGTTACCGGATGCGGCAGCAGGTTGCCCAGCCACTCGATCGCCGACAGGAATCGGCCAAAAAGACCCCCAGGCCGACGCTTGCCGGATGAATCGATCGAGGCGTTGTTCTCGCTGTCCATATCAGACGATACCGGGTTTTCGGCTCGCCGGGCGTTCACCGTTCGCTATAACCCGCATCGATCATCACGGAGCGGATCGAGCCACTCGCGAGAGTGCTGCACCGCGATGGAGATGATCGCCGTGACGATCGGCCTGAGTACCGCGACGCACGCATCTCGGCGGATCTACGATCGTTGGGAATGGGTGCATGCACATTGTCGAGAGGAAGTCCATGGTGACTCGCAACTCGATTGTCTCGATTGCCCTCCTAACACTCTCGCTTGTTTCTGGGTGCACGTCGATCGGAACGGCCGGCCCGCAAGCGGGTCCGGTCCTGGTTGAACCGGGGCAACCCCCGGCCGTTCGCCATAAGACCGTCGAGATCGCCGGGCAGACCATCTTCTACCGCGAAGCTGGCGATCCGTCACGGCCGGCTGTTGTGCTGCTCCACGGCTTCCCGGCATCCTCGCACATGTACCGCGAGGTGCTCCGCGGGCTCGGCGACGAGTATTACCTCGTCGCCCCCGACTACCCGGGCTTTGGCAACAGCTCGTTTCCCGCCCCCGACGAGTTCGAGTACACGTTCGACAACCTCGGCGTTGTGATGGGCGAGTTTCTCGAGGCTCTTAACCTCGGCACCTACACGCTGATGATCCAGGACTATGGGGCCCCGATCGGCTTCCGCATCGCCCTCGCTCACCCGGAACGGGTCGATGGCATCATCGCGATGAACGGCAACGCCTACGAGGAAGGGCTCGGCGAAGCGGGCTGGGGCCCGATCTTCGACTACTGGGACAACAAGAGCCCCGAGATCGAGTCGCAGATCGCCGCCAACGTCTTCACACTCGAAGGCATGCGGTGGCAGTACACACACGGCACCCGCAACCCGGAAGGTGTTTCGCCCGACAACTGGAACCTGGACTACCTTAAGATCTCGCGCCCGGGGCAGACCCACGTCCAGCTCGATCTGTTCTACGACTACCAGAACAACGTCACGGCCTACCCGGAATGGCAGGCCTATCTGCGGGAGCACCAGCCGCCCATGCTGATCGTGTGGGGCAAGAACGACGCGTTCTTCCCCCCGGAGGGTGCGATGGCCTACCTCCGGGACGTCCCGCAGGCGGATCTGCACCTGCTCGACACGGGCCACTTTGCGCTGGAAGAAGAGTCGCCGTTCATCATCGCGGAAATGCGACGGTTCCTGTCCGTACTGCACCCGTGACCTCGGTTGAGTTCCTGCCCGGCAGCGGAGATCAGCATGCCATCACCGACCGACATCCGCCCGCCGTTCGATCTGGAGTCTGCGACCGCGAAGGTCCGCGCGGCCGAGGACGCCTGGAACTCCCGCGACCCGGATCGTGTCTCGCTCGCGTACTCACCCAACTCCGAATGGCGGAACCGAGACCGGTTCATCACCGGGCGAGACCAGATCAGGGCGTTTCTCCGCGGCAAGTGGGAGCAGGAGCTCGAGTACAGGCTCGCCAAGGCGCTCTGGGACTTCAGGGACAACAGGATCGCGGTCCGCTTCCAGTACGAATACCACAACGCGGAGGGGCGGTGGTTCCGCGCATACGGCAACGAGCTCTGGGAGTTCGATGAGACGGGCCTGATGCGCCGCCGAGAAGCGAGCATCAACGATGTCGAAATCGACGCCGCGAGCCGGCGCTTCCACTGGAACGCGCCCGGTCCCCGGCCGCTCGATCATCCGGGCATCCCCGACGTCACGTGACCCGGCCGCGCACGCCTCGGCTTTAGCCGATCGGCCGGCTTCCGAATCGCAAGCACTCATACAGGACCGGCCCGGTGCTCTTCCGTAAGCGCCAACATCCGAGCACAACATTCCGGTGAGCCGCGCGTGCGCGCGACGGTACACTGATGCGATGACGACCTTCGCAGAGCGGTCTCACCCCGGAGTGCACCTTGACGCCGCCCTTGAGCTCTTGCTGCAGACGGTTGGCGATCCGTGGGATTCGATGGAACAATCGCTGCGTGACATCCCGCCGGGCGGCCTGGGAGCCGCGCGAACAGAAGCCTCGGCCGCCTGGCACCTCTGGCATGCATGCAGTGTGTTCCGCTATCACGCGACCCTCGTGATCGGCGACAGCCGCGCCGCCGAATGGCCCCCAAGCCCGACACAAGATGCGTCAGCAGAGGAGGTACAGGCTGCTCTCAAAGCCGATGTGCACCGATTCGTCGCATGGGCCCGGGCCAATGCCGAGACCTTCGCCGCGATGACCATTCCTCACGGCCAGGACAGGTCGCCCATCGAGATGCTGGGCGTGATGTCCCGCCACATTGTCTGGCATGCCGCGGCGGTGTACTACCGCGCCAGACCAAGACCTGCCAACGCGTGATCGGATATCGAAACCTATCAAAGCAACAGACGAAACCGGCCCGCTTTGGGGGGCCGGCTTGAAGCTCCCCCGTCGATGCCATTTTTACGGGGAGCTCCGTCTGGGGATGATCCGGGGTGCCTCGCGGCTGGTGAACTGGCCTGTTGGCCGCCGACTCCCGCGTCGGTGTTCTCTCAGCGGGTGGACAACGTGAGCCGGC
>JBCDEF010000186.1:0-5442 GCA_039179915.1 Planctomycetota bacterium
CAACGACCCGTTCGAGCTGGAGGTCTACCGCACGTTCGTCGAGCGGTGGCGCCGCGCCGACCAGCGGTTCCGCTACGACGAGCTCCGCGCCCAGCCAACCGAGTTCTTCGCGAAGATGCTCCGCGGCATGGGGTTCGGCTGCACGCAAGACGAAGCGCAGCGGGCGGCCGCATATGTTGGCTCGACCTACCACAGCTCGTCGGGTCAGACCGGCGGCGGGTCGCCCGACCGCCCTCTCAGTGAAACGCGGTGGGCCGCGCCCTCCGAGGTCCTGGATGTCTATCTCAACGACGAGCACATCCGGGCGTTCATGGCCGAGCAGCGGTGGCCCACGACCCGCCGCGGATACGACCGGGGCCGCCTGCGACGCCTCGCCGAACTGATCGGCGCACGATGACAACGCATGGCGGCAAACCGATCGGCGTTGCGTGGCTGTTCAGCCTCGCCAGGTCGGGCTCATCGATCACCGCTTATGCCGCGGCACACGCCGCCGGGGCAGCCGTCGCTGATGAGGTCCTGGGACCCTGGGACCGCACCGTGCCGCCGTACAGCTATCCCACGGCCCAGGCCGCGCTCGCGCGATCGTTCAAAGTCTCCCGCGCCCGGCTCACCGGCGAGATCGCACGCGACCTCGCGGCCCTGCTCGACGAGCTCGCCCACCGCGCCGGGACCGACCGGGTCGTCAGCAAGCACCCGCACCTCCGCTTTACGCCCGACGAACTGACGGACCGCTTCCCTGATCATGCCGCCGCCTGGCTGATCCGCAACCCGCTCAAGCGGCTGGCCAGCATCCACGCCCGAGGCTGGACCAGCATCGTGCGGCCCAACCACGACCTTGAGTTCTTCCGCGAGTACGCCGAGCGATGGCTCGACACACCCGAACAGCAGCGGCTGATCTTCGAAGACCTCCGCCGGGACCCGGCCGCCTACTTCGCCGCGCTCTTCAGCGCCTGGGAGTGGCCCGCGGACGACGCCACCATCGCCCGGGCCGTCGCGTACCAGCGTTCGTCCTACCACGGCGCCTCCGGGCAGATCGAGCCGCACCGCTCGGCCTCGGCGGGCCTGTCAGACACCTCGCGGACCGCGCCGCGCGAGGCCGTCGATCTCTACCTCAACGATCCGTTCATGCAAAACCTCTTCCAGACCTGCGGCTGGTCGCTGAGCCGAGCCGACTACCTGCCAACATTCCGCCAGCGCGTCGCGCGGCGCGTCCGCCGATCGCTCGCCCGGGGCGCCGGCTCATGAACACTCCGCCGCGAACCGCGTGGCTGTTCTCGATGACGCGGAGTGGATCGAGCGCGGCGGTCTACGCCTCGGCCCATGCGCTCGGCTGGCAGGTCGCCGACGAACCCTTCGGCCCCTGGGATCGGACCGGCCCGCCCTACAATTACCCCGACGACCAGCCCCGCCTGCACCGCGCCCACCGTGCCGCGTCCGAGATCCTGTCCGAGGAGACCAGCCGCCGGCTCGATACGCTCCTCGCCCGGATCGCCAGCGGCAGCCCCGGCGTGATCATCAAGATGCCCCACGATATGGTCGACCCGGCAGACCTCAAGAGCCACCGGCCGAGCGATACCGCCGCGTTCATGATCCGCAACCCGCTCGAACGGCTCAACAGCCTGCACACCCGCGGCTGGCAGGCGACGATCCAGCGACCGCACGACCTCGAACGCTTCAAACAGTTTGCGGCTCGCTGGCTCACCCAGCCCCGCCCGCACCGGCTGACGTTCGACGAGTTCCTCATCGGGCCCCGCCGGTTCTTCCGCAGGCTCTGGCGCACTTGGGACATCGATTTCACCGAAGAGCAGATCGAAGCCGCGGTCGCCTACCGCGGCCGGAACTACCACGAATCGTCCGCCGAGACCATGCCCGGCCGCAACCCGCACCGCGTGCTGAGCGCTCATCGTCGCGCCGTGCCCGCCGAAGCCTGCGGGATGTACCTCGCCGACCCGGTCATCGCTGCCCTGTTTGAACGCCTGAATTGGAGCACCGATCCGGACAGGTATCACGCGGCAAACGGCGATCGGCACCGGTCATGACCAGCAGGCGTGCGCTCCTGATCGTGCTCGCTGTCGGTTCGGCCGTGAAGCTCCTCGCGTGGCTCACACTCCCGCTGATCGTGACCAACGACGGCGCGTACTACCTGCATTGGGGCTCGCAGCTCGCAGGCGGACGATGGCCGGACCTGCCGGACACCCGCACGCCGGGCTACCCGGTGTTCGTCGGCGTTGCCACGCTGCTCTTCGGATCATCGCCCATGGGTCTGCTTCTTGCGCAGCACCTGCTCGGAATCACGGCCGCGGTCTGCGCATGGAAGATCGGCCGCGATCTCGGCGGGCCCAAGACAGCCCTGCTCGCAGGGCTCGCGGTCGCACTGGAGCCCTGGCTGCTCGTGCTCAGCCACTACGCGTTGGCCGACGCGCCGACCGCGGTACTGCTGCTCGCCGCCGCGGCCTGCGTGTCGGGCCCAAACCCACGCGGGCCACCTGCGGCCCTCGCCGGCGCTCTGCTCGGAGCCGCGATCCTCATGCGCCCCGCGTCGATGGCCTGGGCCCCCGGCATCGCGCTTGTCGTTATGCTCTCGGCCGCGCCGAACTGGAAACCCCGCCTCGCCCGCCTCGCCGTGCTCGGACTCGCCGTCACGATCACACTCGCACCCTGGCTCGCTTTCAACGCAAACCGCGGCGTGCCGGGCCTCGCCCGGACCGAAGGCCTCGCGCTCTGGGGCGGGCTCGCACGATCAGGCCTGCTCGAACCCGAATCCGACGCGATCGACTCGCTCCCCGATGACCTCCAACAGCGCGCCCGGCGGCTCGTCGACAGCGAGCGATCGGAAGACGCGCTGCTCACACTCTTCCGCGACATCGGACGGACCGACCGCATCAACCGCGGTGAACTCGCCGCGGCATGGTCCCGCGATAGCATCGCCGCCGACCCGATGGGCTACCTGCGCACAACCGGGCACGCCGCGCTCTGGCAGAGCAACGCCATGCTCCGAAGCTCGCCCTATCGCCACGACGAGACGCTCTGGCAGATGCGGCGGCTGGGCACACCAGAAACCGGCACTGCCGCGCCGAACTTCTCGACCGGCCACGATCTGCCTGTTCTCGAGACGTACATAGACACGCCGGGCGTGGGCCCGCTCGCCTGGCTCTCTCGAAACTGGCCGCTCGGCCGCTTCCAGTGGCCGCACGTTCCCGCCGCCGCGCTCACGCTCGTCGCGATCGGCTGGCTCGCCTGGCGGCGCCGCTGGCAGCACGCCGCGCTGCTCGCCGGCTCGTTCCCGATCGTCATCGGCCACGCGATACTGCTCCAGCCCTTCTCGCGGTACTCGGTCTCGGCCTGGTTGCTCTGGTGCACCGGTGCGGCGTTCGCATTCTCCGTATGCTTGCCGCGTGCGATCGCTCTCGTTCGTCATCCCGTGCTTCAACGAAGCGAAGACCGTCCCGAGCGTGGTGCATGACGCGCTCGCGTTCGCCGATGCGCACGCATTCGATGCCGAGGTCATCGTCGTCGACAACGGGAGCACCGACGCATCCGGTATCGCCGCGACCGCCGCGGGCGCACGCGTGATCGACGAGCCCGTCCGCGGCTACGGCTCGGCCATCCGGGCCGGTATCCGCGCCGCCCGCAACACCATGACAGTTATCGCCGACGCCGACGGCCAGCACGATCTCGGCGAAACCGGATGCCTGCTCGAACAGATCGATGCCGGCGCGGACATCGTCATCGGCCGGCGTATCTACGACAGTCCACGCGGCGCTTCGGGCTGGATCAAGTCGCGCGTCGGTGCGCCCGCCCTCTCCTCCGCCGGCCGGCTGCTGACCGGCGCACCGATCACCGACTTCCACTGCGGCTTCCGCGCCGCCAAGACCGACGCACTGCGTTCGCTCGACCTCCGCTGCGACGGCATGGAGTTCGCCAGCGAGATGATCGTCCGCGCACACCGGGCCGGCCTCCGCCTCGCCGAGGCACATGTCACCGCCCGCGAAGCACCGGACCACCGCACCCCGCACCTGCGACCCGTCCGCGACGGCCTCCGGCACCTCGCGTGCCTGATCGAGCTCTCGGGCAAGCCCTAGCCAACCGGCTCGGCCCGCACCCCCATCGCCGCGATGATCGCGTCGAGATCGTTTGGCACACGCACCGGCCGGTTCGCGACCATGCCGGTCGGGATGCTCACATCGTCGCCGATCGCGAGTGATTCCGAGTCTGTGCCCGTCTGCTTGCCCGTGTGGTAGCCGACGGTCGCGTCCGGGTCCTTGAGCTGGTGGCCGGTCAGGATGCAGACGACCGTCTCGTCGCGGCGGATCACGCCCATTTCTCTGAGTCGCCGCGCGCCCGCCACGCTCGCGCCGCTCGCCGGCTCGCAGCCGAACCCGTGCCGGCCCACCAGCGCCTTGTGCTCGAGGATGCACCGGTCGTCGACGCTGTGCACCACGCCGTCCATCACGTGCAACGCCCGCAGGCACTTGCTCAGGTTCACCGGCCGGTTGATCTCGATCGCGCTGGCGACCGTGTCCGCCCGCTCGCCCGCGGTGTCCATCCGCGCGTACTCCGCCGACACCTTGGCGTGGTCGAACCGGCCCGGCCCATCGCCCATGTCCCACCGCACGCCCTGCTCGTTGTAGAGCCGATCGAGTGTCCGCGCGCCCTTGGCGTTGATCACCGCCAGCCGCGGGATTCTGTCGATCAGTCCCAGCTCGCGTAGCTCCATGAACGCCTTGCCGAACGCGCTCGAATTGCCCAGGTTCCCCCCCGGCACGACGATCCAGTCCGGCACGCGCCAGTCGAGACCCTCCAAGACCCGGTACATCACCGTCTTCTGCCCCTCGAGCCGGAACGGGTTCACGCTGTTTACCAGGTAGACGCCAAGCTCGGGCTTCTCCTCGGCGATCTGTTTCACCCGCTGCATGCACGCGTCGAAGTCGCCGGCGACCTGCAGCGTCGTCGCGCCGTAGTCGAGCGCCTGGCTCAGCTTACCGAACGCGATCTTGCCGTCGCCGATGAAGACAAACGAGTCCAGCCCGGTCAGGCTCGCATAGAGCGCCAGGCTCGCCGACGTATTGCCGGTCGAGGCGCAGGCCACCCGCGTCGCCCCGACCATCCGCGCGTGCGTGAACGCCGCGGCCATCCCGTTATCCTTAAACGAGCCCGACGGGTTGTACCCCTCGTACTGCAAATAGAACCGGCCGCGCTCGTCCGCGTCGTCGCACTCGAACCCGAGCGCGCGGCCCAGCCGGTCGGCACGCTGCAGGTTCGTCTGCCCCTCGCCGATGGTCACGATCTCGGATTCGTCCCGATAGAACGGCAGCAGGTCGCGAAAACGCCAGACGCCTGAGAAGTTCAATGCCGACTTCGTCGCCGCCCCACCCGCGGGGCCGCGGGGGCCGGTCGTGTTGCTCCGTCGCTCGAACTTGGAAAAGTCCCGCACCGACACCG
>JBCDEF010000187.1:0-5418 GCA_039179915.1 Planctomycetota bacterium
CATCGCCCGGATCTCGGCCAGCGTCTGCACGGCAGGCTACCACCGCCCCGCGAGCACGCGGTCGATCGCGTGCGCGAGGCCGGACTCGGCGTTGGACAGCGTCTGCCGGCCGGCCAGGCGTTTAACCTCGTCGGTCGCGTTGCCCATCGCGATGCCCAGGCCCGCCCGCTCGATCATCGTCAGGTCGTTGATCTCGTCGCCGACACAGACGGTCCGCGTCGGGTCGATACCCAGCTCGCCGCAGACCCCCTCGATGCCCGACCATTTGTGCGCGCTCGGGTCGAACGCCTCGACAACGTGGTACAGCCCGCCCGCGCCGTCGTGCTTGACGTGCTCGGGCGCGACCACAGCCGGGAACGAGTGAAAAACCACGCCCTCACCGAAGAGCCCGAACAGCTCGTCGCGGATCGGGATGGTGTTTGTCGAGGGTGCGCACGCCCCGACGCGGACGGTCCACTCCGGGTGCTCGTCGTCGTCGATCGAATCGGCGACGGTGTAGCTCAAGCCGAGCGTCTCGAACCACCAGGTGGAAACGGGGTCGATCGTTGCGCCGTTGCGCGTGACGACCAGGTAGTCGTGCTCGCTGACCGAGCGGTCTTTGAGCACCAGTGCCGCCAGCCCGCGGTCGGTCAGGAGGTCAACCGTGCGGCCGACGATGTCCTGCTGCATGGCGAACCGGTGCAGCGTGCCGCCAGTGGCGGTATCGGAGACCATCGAGCCGCCGGCGGAGACCATCGGGTGTGTCACGCCGGTCGCTTCGATCGCGAAGCGGCTCTCGGCCCAGCTCCGGCCCGTGCAGAGCAGGACGGCCATGCCGGCGTCGCGAGCGCGGGCGATCGCGTCGATGTTCGCCTGGGGGACGTTGCCCTGCGGATCCAGCAGCGTGCCGTCGATATCGACAGCGAGCAGGTCGTAGCGGCGCTGGGCGGCTGGTGACATGCGGCAGCGTACGCCTCAGCCGCCGGGCTGATCGGGCGCCTCGCCCGGCCCAGTACCGCCCGGCCCAGTACCGCCCGGCCCAGTCTCGCCCGGCCCAGCCCCGCCGAAGGTGATCGTGTTCTTCCCGGAGCGCTTGGACTCGAGCGCCCGCAGGTCGGCGCAGCGCAGCAGCTCCTCGGCCGACTGGCCGTCCCACGGGAACGTGGCCAGCCCGCCCGAGATTGTCAGCTCGCCCGGAAGCTCGATGCCCAGCCGTGGGAACCGCTGCTCGAGCACCGCGCGCTGGAAACGCTCGGCGACAACCTCGAAGTCCTCCGGGTGGTCCGAGTGCTTGTCGCGCGGGCCCTCGGGCTCGTAAAACACGACCGCGAACTCGTCGCCGCCGATGCGGCAGATCCGGTCGCTCGGACGCGTCATCGACCGCATCAGCGCGACCGTCTCGGACAGGATCACGTCGCCCGCCTCGTGGCCGAAGCGATCGTTGAAGCTCTTGAAGTTGTCGATGTCGAAGACCAGCACCGTCAGCTTGTGGCGCTTGGCCCGGGCGTGGGGGATGGCCGCCTCGAGGAAGCGGTCGAAGTAGCGGCGGTTCCACGCGCCGCTGACCGCGTCGGTCATCGACTCGAGCCGCAGCCGGCGCTGCTGGTCGGCCAGCGCGAGCCAGCCCGCGAGCCACCGGGCCGCGTCGGCCAGCCCGGCATGCTCGTCGGCGACCAGCCAGCCGAACAGCGCGTCGCCCCAGGCGACATCATGCCCCGCCGGGGGCGCGGCGCGGCCATCGCCGGCGGCAACGAACTCGGCGTCCGGACGTCCCGATCGCGCCCGGATCAGGCCCATCGCCGGCTCGACCAGGTCCCGCCCGCCGAGCAACGCGGCCACGAGCACATCGTCGCCCGCGGCATGGTCCGTCCCCGCGCCATCCACGACCGGCAGGTCGCGGTCCGAACCGGTCGGCATGGGCTTGGGCTCCAGGGTGGTCGGGGCCGCATGGGTGGGCGCGGCGGGCGGAGCGGCTTCGGCCGGCTCTGACGCCGAATCGTCGGTCGGCAGCGGTACCCGGAGCGCTGCAAGCTCATCCGCATCAAGCTCGACGGCCGAGCCCTCGCTCGCCGGCGCGGCGTGCCGACGAGGTTGGTCATCGTCCGCTCCGTGCGGCTCGGCGGCGGGTTCCGGCTCAACCACGGGATCGACCGGATCCAGCTCGCCCAGACTGTCCAAACCATCCAAACCGCCGAATGTCTGACGTTCAGAACCGGAAACCGCCGTGCCGGGCTCCGGCACGGGTTCATCACCGTGCACAAGCCGGCGGAGGCTCTCTGGGCTCGGATCGGGGTTCACTACCCCGTCGTACGCCCCCGGATCGCGGGGGTTCGGGAGCAGGTCCGCACAAACCAAGACCGAGGCATCGGGAGTGACGGTCCTGACCGCCGCGACAAAGGCGTCGGGTCCGCCTTGGGTCGAATCGATGTCCGTTCCGCGGCCGACGATCACGACCGTACGCGGCGGCACGGGCAACACCGGGTTGGCCAGCTCGCCGAGCACATCGAACCCGGAACGGACCCGCAGGAGCTCGACGCTCGGGTCAAGACGGAGCCGGGCATCGAGCTCGGTGCGCCCCAGCAGGACGACCCGTGCCTCGAGGGCGGCGGTGGCCAGCCCGCTGCCGGTCTGGAATGTGGTGCCATCGGTCATCGGGGTTCCCGTCTCAGCGGTCGTCGTCGTCGTCGGCCAGCAGCATGGCCAGCTCTTCGTCGGTCAGCAGCCCGGGCGGGCCGGACTCGCCCGCACCCGGGTTATCGGGAGCGTCGGCGGCGGCCTGAAGCTCGGCTTCGTCATGGATCGGGGTGCCCATGAGCGAGTCGGTCGCTTGGGCCTCGTGTGTGAGCCGCAGGCCAGGGCTGGAGCGGACGGACGAGGAGGCCGGTGTCGGCGGCGGCGGGGCGACGGGCATCGCGTTCGGCGGGGGCGGCGGCTGGGTGGGGCCGTCCATGTCCGGCCCTGGGACGAGCTGGCGGAGGTCCAGCGGCCGGAGCTGCACGCTCGCCTTGTGCTGGTAAACCCAGACGCGGAGGCCCGAGGCATATCGGCGGCAGGACATCAGCAGCGCCCGCTTGCCACGCAGATGCGAGGGCTCGATGAGCAGCAGGATCGCGTTCGACCCCGGCGGGACCGCGGCGGGGCCGCCCGCGGCAAGCGAGCCGCCCGCGACGAGGCCCGCCATCGCTGTGTACGGATCGTGGGCGATGATCGGCAGTACACCCCGGCGACGCATGGCATCCATCAACGGCTGCGGCGGATCCGCACGCGACCAGAGCACGCACCGGACAGCCGGTGAGACACCATTGGCAGCAGCGTGCCCCTGATCACCGGCAGATTGGTGCGAATAGCCTTCCACGAGGGCGATTCTACCGCACGCGCAAGAACTGCCGATGCCCGAACGGCCGCGATCGTGACGGATCGGCCCCGAATGCGGCCAGATCGCCGCGAGATGTGACCCTGGGGGAGCTCAGCGCGGCATACTGGTTCGCTCAGCCGAGCGCGAGCAGGTCCCGGGCGAGCCGGTCGGCGCCGTCGGCCGGCCCGAGCCGGGCGTAGCCGGCCGCCATCCGACCCCGGCTCTGGGGATCGAGCAGGGCGCGGAGCGAGCCCGTGTGCGCCTCGGCGTTCCGATCCGGGTCGATGGTGTCCTCGGCGATCGTGACGCAGCCGGCATCGGCCAGCCCGCCGGCGTTGAGCCGCTGATGGCCGTCACGGTGATATGGGTAGGGCAGCACGATCGCGGGGGTCTGCGAGGCCCAGAGGTCGGCGATGGTGCCCGCGCCGCCGCGGCAGACGGCGGCATCTGCGGCGGCCCAGGCCAGGTCCATCCGGTCGACGTAGGACATGACGGTCGCGGGCAGGCCCAGCGACGACCAGGCGGCGGCCGCCGCGGCTTCGGCGCCGTCACCCTGGCCGCATTGATGGATCACCTGCCAGCCGGCGACGGCATCGCCGGACTCATGGACGATCCGGCGAGCCGCGGCGGCGACAAAGCCGTTGACCGAGCCGGCGCCCTGGCTGCCCCCGGTGATCAGCAGCGTGGGCCGATCGGGCGCGAGGCCGAAGGCCTGGCGGGCCTCGGCCGCGGGCGGCGGGGAGCGGAACCGGTCGCGGATGATCGGCGCCAGCGCCCTGGCGGCCGGTGTGTCATCGGCCTGGCCGACCTGGTACACCCGCGTGGCGGCGCGCGCGGCCAGGCGGTTCGCCTTGCCGGGGACGGCATCGAGGTTGACGACCCAGCGCTCGACGCGCTCGGCCCGGGCGCCGACGATCGCCGGCGCCGAAACGAAGCCGCCCGTTGCGAGCATCGCAACTCGGTCGCACGCGGCGAGCCGCTTGACCGCCGCCCGGCCGGCCCGCACACCCCCGCCCCATGACCAGACGAACCGCGCGAGCTTCCGGGGACGCAGGATCACAGGCGCGGCGGGCGAAACGACCCGCTCGACGGGCTCGCCAGCAAGCCGTTCGGGTTCGAGCACGCGTTGATCGATCGCCCGGTCGCTCACGACGAAGACGAATCGGCAGCGACCGGGCGCGATCGCCTCGAGCCGTTCGGCGACGGCCAGGTTCGGGTGGATATGCCCGCCCGTGCCGCCGCCGGCCAGGACGACGCCGAGCGCGGGTCCGGTCACGCCGGCAGGCCCGGCGCCGACCGGCCCGCGGGCGAACGCTCGGGCTCGGGCTGCTGGGCTTCGGCTGTCTCGGCGGCGCGGTCGATCGCGGCGATCAGCCCGAGCGAGAGGCAGGTCAGGATCCAGCCCGTGCCGCCCTTGGAGATCAGCGGCAAGGCGATGCCCTTGGTCGGTGCGAGGCCCGTGACTACGAGCAGATTGATCGAGGCCTGCAGCCCGATCGTTGCCAGCACGCCGAGCGCAATGAGCCGGTGGACCGGGTGCCCCGAGCCGCGGGCCACACCCAGCAGCAGGCCGATCAGCACCGCGTAGAGGAACAGCACGACCGCGGCCCCCGGCAGGCCCAGCTCCTCGCAGACGATCGCGAAGATGAAGTCGGTGGTGTCTTCGGGGAGGTAGCCGAACTTCTGGAGCCCGTGGCCCAGCCCGCGGCCGACGACCTCGCCGCCGGCGACGGCGCCCATGGATTGGATCATGTGGTAGCCGGTGCCCTGGGCATCTTGGAAGGGATCCAGGAACGCGGTGACCCGCGCAACGCGGTAGGGCGCGGCCAGCAGGCCGGCCGCCACGACGCCCAGGCCGATCGGGGCGATGATCGCCAGGTGCACAAGCCGTGCGCCAGCGCCAACCAGCACGATCATGCCCACGCCGCCGACGAGGATCGCGGTGCCCAGGTCTTCTTTCATGATCACCGCGGCGACGAGCCCGACCGCGGCCGTCGCCGGCAGGAACCCGGTCCAGAACCGGCCGAGCCGAGCGGCCCCGCTCGCACCGACCCAGGCCAGCAGCAGCACCATGGCCCACTTGA
>JBCDEF010000188.1:0-5418 GCA_039179915.1 Planctomycetota bacterium
CATCAAGACCGGAAACCGCTATTTGTTCTGCTTCGCCCACGAATCGCGGAGCGTGACGGTCCGGTTGAAGACGGGTTTGCCGGGCGTCGACTCGGCGTCTTCGCAGAAGTAGCCGAGCCGCTCGAACTGGAATCGGCGGATGCCGTCGGGCCAGGTTGGTTCGCCGTCGGACTCGGCGAGCGCCGGCTCGAGCTTGGCGTTGGTGATGACGGTCATCGACTCGGGGTTGAGGTTTTCAAGGAAGCTCCAGCCCTCGGGGGCGTCTTTGGGTTCCTTGTCGGGGCGCTCGGCGGTGAAGAGCCGGTCGATCAGGCGGACCTCGGCGTCGATCGCGTGCTCGGCGCTGACCCAGTGCAGGGTGCCCTTGACCTTGCGGGTCTTGCCGTCGGCGTCGGGTGGTGGCGAGTCGCCGCCGCGGGTCTGGGGGTCATACGTCGCGTGGATCTCGGTGACGTTGCCGGCGGCGTCTTTGACGAAATCGGTGCATGTGATCCAGTAGCCGTAGCGCAGCCGGACTTCGCGGCCCGGGCCGAGTCGGAAGAACTTCTTGGGCGGGTCTTCCATGAAGTCGTCGCGCTCGATGTAGATCTCGCGGGTGAACGGCACTTTCCGGGTGCCCGCGGCTGCGTCCTCGGGGTTGTTGACTGCGGCGAGGTGGTCGGTGGTGCCCTCGTCCCAGTTGGTGATGACGACCTTGACCGGGTCGAGCACGGCCATGCGGCGCGGGGCGGACTTGTTGAGATGGTCGCGCACGGCGTTCTCGAGCAGGCCGATGTCGTGCACGCCGTTGAACTTGGTCACGCCGGTGGCGGCGGCGAAGCTCTTGAGCGATTCGGGCGTGAACCCGCGCCTGCGCAAGCCGCTGATGGTGGGCATGCGCGGGTCGTCCCAGCCGGTGACGAGGCGCTCGTCGACAAGCTGCTTGAGCTTGCGCTTGCTGGTGATAATGTAGCTGGGGTTCAGCCGGGCGAACTCGGTCTGCTGCGGGTGATGGATGGGCTCGGCGCGATCCCTGTTGATGGCATCGATAAACCAGTCGTACAGCGGGCGGTGGTTCTCGAACTCGAGGGTGCAGATCGAGTTGGTCACGCCTTCGATTGAATCCTCGAGCCCGTGGGCCCAGTCGTACATCGGGTAGACGTGCCACGTTGAGCCGGTCCGGTGGTGCGGCGTGTTGACGACGCGGTACATGACCGGATCGCGCAGGTTCATGTTGGGCGATGCCATGTCGATCTTGGCACGGAGGACCGCGCCGCCGTCGGGGAAGCCGCCGGCGACCATCTTCTCAAACAGCTCGCGGGATTCGGCCGGCGGGCGATCGCGATGCGGCGAGTTCATGCCGGGATTGGTGACTCTGCCGCGCTGGGCGCGGATGGTCTCGGGGTCCTGGGTGTCGACGTAGGCAAGGCCCTTGTCGATCAGCTCGACGGCCCAGTCGTGCAGCTGCTGGAAGTAGTCGCTGGCGAACAGCACGCCGGCAGTCGGATTGGTGTCGCTCCAGCCGTTCCAGCGGTAGCCGAGCCAGCGGATGTCGTTGATGATCGAATCGACGTAGGCCTGTTCCTCTTTGGCCGGGTTTGTGTCGTCGAAGCGCAGGTTGCACGAGCCGCCGAACTCCTCGGCGAGCGAGAAGCTGAGCCAGATTGCTTTGGCGTGGCCGAGGTGCAGGAAGCCGTTGGGCTCGGGCGGGAAGCGGGTGACGACGACGGACTTCTCGCCGGCCGGCCCCCACCGGCCGTCGGCGATGTGCTGGTCGATCAGATGCTGGATGAAGTGCCGCCGCTCGGCTGAAGGTGTTGAATCGGCGGGCGCGTCTGGGTGGGTCTTGGTCATGAGGCGGGATGATACGGAGCGTGAACTCCGTCAATCGTCCGATGCGGGCAGCACACGCAGGCCCATGGCCGCCGCGAAGACATCGGCCTGCTCGGACGCGATCACGGCCCCGCGGAGCAGATCCGGATTCACCGCGATGCCCTCGACCCGCGAGCCGCGGAGGTCCGTCTGACCGAGCCGGCTCGAGACGAACCTGGCTTCGCGCAGGTCGCAGCCGCGGAAGATAACGCCCTTGAGCGCCGCCTCGTCGAAGTCGGCCTCGCGGAGGTCGCAGTTTTCGAACCAGCAGCGCTCGAGTTTGGTGCCGAAGGCCCGGCCGAGGCGGATCTGGCAGTCGATGCAACGCACATCGCGGAGGGTGCCGCCCGAGACATCGAGGCCGGTCAGCCGGCAGTCGCGAAGCTCGACTCTCGTGGCGGACAGATCGGTGCAGACCGAGTTGGACAGGTCGCACGCGTGGAGCGAGACATCGCGGAGACGGCGGATACCCGCCGGCGCTCCGACGCGGCATCGCTCAAACGAGGTTTCTACGGCCTCGTCAGCGGGGCCGATGAGCGTATCGACGACCGACCTCTCGGTCTGCTCGGGCGGCTCGACATCGGTGGTGCGCAGGACAGGCCGCATCCGTGCATGCTACGGGGGATGCGGGTGTGCTACGCGGTCGCTTCTTCGAGCGACGGGTAGTCGGTATAGCCCTTGCGCGTGCCGCCGTAGAACGTTTCCTGGTTCCACTCGGTGTACGGGCCGTTCTGGGCGATGCGTTCGGGCAGGTCGGGGTTGGAGATGAAAAGCTTGCCGAAGGCGATGGCGTCCGCCTTGCCGTCGGCGAGGCGCTGCTCGGCTTGATCGGCATCGAGGCCGCCGTTGCCGATGTAGACCGATCCGCCTGCGGCCTTGAACCGCTGGGCGATGGCGGCATGAACCCGGTCGTTCTCGGCGTCGCGGGGCTGATCGCCGAAGGACTCGACGGCGTGAAGGTACGCGAGGCCGAGCTTGCCGAGGCCCTCGGCGAGCTGGCCGAAGGTTTGCTCGGGCGTTGAGTCGGTGAGATCGTTGAACTGGCCGAGCGGGCTGATGCGGTAGCCGACGCAGCCGGCGCCCCAGACGTCGACGACAGCCCGGGCGACCTCGAGCGGGAAGCGCAGTCGGTTCTCGACCGGGCCGCCGTATTGATCGTCGCGGGTGTTGGTGCCGTCGCGAGTGAACTGGTCGAGCAGGTAGCCGTTGGCTCCGTGGATCTCGACGCCGTCGAAGCCGGCCTTTTTGGCGTTTTCGGCAGCGATGCGGAACTGCTCGACGACGCCGGGGATTTCTTCTGTGTCGAGCGCGCGGGGTTCGGAGACATCCACCATGCCGGAGTCTTTGTCGATGTAGGTCTTGGTCTGGGCCCGGATGGCCGAGGGGGCGACGGGCTGCTGGCCGCCCGGCTGGAGCGCGGTGTGGCTGATGCGGCCGACGTGCCAGAGCTGGAGGACGATCCGTCCGCCGGCGGCGTGGACGGCGTCGGTGATGCGCCGCCAGCCGGCGACTTGGTCGTCGCTGTGGATGCCGGGGGTGAACGCATAGCCCTTGCCCTGCGGGCTGATCTGGGTGGCTTCGCTGATGATCAGGCCGGCCGAGGCCCGCTGCACGTAGTACTCGACGTTCATGTCCTGCGGGATGTCGCCGGGCTGCGCGCTGCGGCTGCGGGTGAGCGGGGCCATGAAGACGCGGTTGGGGGCTTCAATGTCGCCGAAGCGGACGGGCGAGAGCAGGTGATCGTGGGCGGGCATGGGTCGTTCTCCTTCGGGGTGGTGCCTGGGTGAACGAAGCCAAGGCGCGCGGAATTCCGGGATCTAGAATGATTGTTCCATTATTTATTCTTCACCAGATCGTGTCACGCCAGATGTGCGAGGAGGCGGTCGATTCTCCAGAGCGTGCGGTCTTTGCCCAGCGCGGCCAGGCTGACACCCAGCGGCGGGCTGACGGCCGAACCGGTGATGGCGACGCGGATGGGCTGGGCGGCCTTGCCCATGCCGAGGCTGTTGGCCTCGCACCACGACTTGATGCCGATCTCGATCGCGTCGGCCGAGAAGTCGGCCATGCTTTCGAACTCGTCGCGGATGCGTGGCAAGACCTCGGCGCCGCTGGGCTCGCCCTTGCGCAGGTGCTTGGCGACGGCTTTGTCGTCGTACTCGATCGCGGCGTCGTCTGCAAAGAGAAATGCCAGCGGCAGGCGGGACTCGCCGAGCACCGCGGCCCGCTGCTGCACGGCCGGGGCGAGCGTCAGCATCGTCGGCTCGTCGAGCGCTGCGAGCAGCGTCGGGTCGTACCGCTCGGCCCAGCCGCGCCATTCGAGCACAAATTCGGCCGGGTCCATCGCCTGGATGGTGTCGAAGTTGAACGCGCGGAGCTTGTCGCGGTCGAACTTGCTCGCGGTCTTGCCGACGCGGTCGAACGAGAAGTGGCTGTCAAGATAGTCCCGATCGAAGCGTTCGAGGTCCTTGCCGTCGTCGGTCTTCTCGCCCGGGTTCCAGCCGAGCAGGGCGAGGTAGTTGACGACGACCTCGGGCAGGTAGCCGGCTTTGCGGAAGTCTTCGACGTCGATCTCGGGCAGCGCGACTCCGAGCTGGTCGGCGATCGGCAGGAGCGTGTCCTGCGGCAGCTGCACGGTCTTGTCCTTGAGCCACCTGGCGAAGCGGGCACGATCGTCGTCGGCGCCGGCGTTGGCGAGTGCTTCCCGGACGCCCACGTTCTGCTTGACCGCGGCGCGGACGGCCTTGTCCTTGTCGCGTTTGGACATCTTCGAGCCGTCGGGATTGAAGATCAGCGGGATGTGGGCAAAGACCGGTACATTGAAGCCGAGAGCTTTCATCAGCGCGACATGCCGGGGCGCGTTGTTGAGGTGCTCCTGGCCCCGGATGACGTGGGTCACGCCCATGAGCTCGTCGTCGACGACCACGGCGAAGTGGTACGTCGGGAAGCCGTCTTGTTTGCGGATGACAAAATCGTCGAGCTGGTCGGCCGGGAAGACGACGTCGCCGAGGACGGCATCGACGACGGTGACATCTTCGTCGGGCGTTCGGAAACGCAGCACGTGCGGTTCGCTTTCAGCGCGTTTGATCGCTGACTCACGGTCGTAGTCTGGCGAGCGGCGATAGATGAAGGTTTTTTTCTCGGCCTCGGCTGACTTGCGCATCGCAGCCAATTCGTCGGCGGTATCGAATGCGGGGTAGGCCAGGTCCGCGGCGATGAGCTGGTCGAAGAAGCGGTCGTAATGGGCGCGGCGTTTGGATTGATAGAAGGGTCCGACGCCGCGGTCGTCGCCGCCGAAGCCGTGGGCAGATGGTCCGTCGTCCCAGGCGAGGCCGAGCCAGGCGAGGTCGTCGAGGATGCCGGCGGCGGCGGCTTCGCTGGACCGCTTCTGGTCGGTGTCTTCGATGCGAAGCACGAACCGGCCGGCGCGGCGCCGGGCGAACGCGGCGCAGAAGAGCGCGGTCCGGGCGCCGCCGATGTGCAGGTGGCCGGTCGGCGAGGGTGCGAAGCGGGTGATGACGGGGTTTGATTCGCTCATGGCTGAAACCGTACCCATGCCGTGCGTGTCAG
>JBCDEF010000189.1:0-5387 GCA_039179915.1 Planctomycetota bacterium
CCCGGCCGAAAAACGGCTCGTGGCGGATCTCGGCGAGCTGCTCCCCGATGTCGCGAACATCGAGGGGCTTTGCTTCGGACCATCGCTGGCCGACGGCACGCGAACGCTGCTGCTGGTGAGCGATTCGAATTTCACGCCGGGGGTTGCCACGGTGGTCTCGGCGCTTGCGATCGAGGCCGACGGCGGGGTGCTCCGGCCGGTGCAGATCGAGTTTGCGCGGTCGTCGCTGGACGATGGCTGAGAGAAAGGGAAGCCTGATGGGCGTGTTTCGTGGGATGGTTGCCGGGCTTGTGCTCGTCGGTGCGGTTGGGGCCTCGGGGCAGTCGATCGAGAAGCTCGGCGCGTTCGAAGTGCCGGGGCTGGCTCGGATCGGCGGGATGGCCTTTAGCGGCATCTCCGGCATCGATTTCGACCCGCAGTCCGGCCTGGGCATCGTTGTGAGCAACGACACGGGCACGCGGCACCCGGTCCGGTTCATGGCCGTTACAGCGGTGATGGACTCCGACGAGCTGGTGCACTTCGCGCCGCTGCGGGCTCAGGCGCTCAACAACCCGGATGGGTCGGTGTTCGCGCCCGGGCTGCACCGGCCCGGCGCGGTGCGGATCATCCCGGCGGACCCGATCGGCGATGAGCCGTATCTGGTCTGGGCGAGCGAGGGCGTGCCGGGGACGGGCGAGCCCGCGGGCGTGTACGAGATGTGCACCGGTGCGACGCACATGGACGGCTATCAGCTTTCGCCGTACATGACCGCGCTGCCAGGGTCGCAGGGCCCGCGGGACGACCGGGCGTACGAGTCGCTCGCGCTGATGCCGGACCACTCGCTGATCGCGGCGACCGCGCAGCCGCTGTTCCAGGACGGCCCGGTAGTTATGCGGGGCGCTGGTTCGGGACCGGTCCGGCTTGTGCATCTGGACTACTGGTCTGCGTCGACGATGCACGAGTACGTGTATGTGCTCGATGAGCCGCCCGCCGATGCGCCTGAGGGTGCCGAGCGGTCGCTGGTCGAGCTGGTTGCGATCAATGAGAAAGAACTGCTGGCGATCGAATCGATCATGGTGCCGGGGCAGCGTCGTTCGCCGCGTGCGGACACAGAGCTGTACATCGTCTCGCTGGAGAACGCGACGGATGTTCGCGGTGTTTCGTCGCTGTCAGATGGCGACTCGGCGTACCGCCCGGTGGCGAAGCGGAAGCTGGGTGACTCGGCATCGCTCGGGCTGCCCGACGCGCGGTTCGCCGCGGGCACGTTCTGGCACGAGCTGGACGACGGCCGTCAGGGGCTGCTGCTGATCAGCGACAACGCGAATGATGCCTACCGGCCGACGCACGTGGTCGGGCTGGCGGTCGATGGGCTGGAGCCGGTGCGGCCGTTCACGAAAGCGGGCGAGCGTGAGCCGGGCGTGACGCCGGGCCCGCACCGGTTCGAGCCGGCGCGGTACGGGCCTTGGGTTCCGCCTTCGGCGCGGGCCACGGCGAACCGGTAGCCGGGCAGCCCAATTCAGCCGAGCTGGTCGGACATGTAGTTGGGCGACTCTTTGGTGATGCGGATGTCGTGGGGGTGGTTCTCGACGATGGTCGCGCCGCTGACCCGGGTGAACTGCGAGTGCTCGTGGAGCTGGGCGATGGTCGAGCAGCCGAGGTAGCCCAGGGTCGAGCGGACGCCGCCGACGAGCTGGTAGACAAACTCGGCGAGCGAGCCTCGATACGGCACGAGGCCCTCGACGCCTTCGGGAACGAACTTTGGGGCGGCCTTGCCGGCGTCGTCGAGCTTGTCGGCCTGGGCGTAGCGGTCGGCGGAGCCGGCGTTCATGGCGCCCTCGGAGCCCATGCCGCGGTAGCTCTTGTAGCGTCGGCCGTGGCTGATCACGAGCTCGCCGGGGGATTCGTCGAGGCCGGCGAAGAGCGAGCCGAGCATAACGGTGTCGGCGCCCGCGGCCAGGGCCTTGGAGATATCGCCCGAGGCACGGATGCCGCCATCGGCGATGACGGGCACATCCCGGCCGGTCGCGGCGACGCCGGCGATCGCGTTCATGATCGCCGAGACCTGGGGTACGCCGACGCCGGTGACGACGCGTGTGGTGCAGATCGAGCCCGGGCCGATGCCGACCTTGATCGCGTCGGCGCCGGCTTCGACGAGGTCGCGGGCGCCCTCTGCGGTGGCGACGTTGCCGGCGATAATCTCGATGTCGGCGAGCCGCTTGGCTTCGCGGACGGTTTCGAGGACGTTTTCGCTGTGGCCGTGGGCGGTGTCGATCGTGATGACATCGACGCCGGCGGCGAGGAGCGCCTCGATGCGGTCGAACTGGCGGACGCCGACGGCGGCGCCGCATCGCAGCCGGCCGCGGCTGTCGGTGTTGGCGCGGGGGAACTGGCTGAGGCGTTCGATGTCGCGCATCGTGATCACGCCGGCGAGTGTCCGGTCCTGGTCGACAAGCAAGAGCTTCTCGACCTTGCCCTTGTTGAGGATGTCCTCGGCCTCGGCGAGCGTGGTCTCGGGGCTGGCGGTGACCAGGTTGGCGCTGGTCATGACCTCGCGGACGGGTGTGGACTCGTCGCCGACGAATTTCAGATCGCGCCGGGTGAGGATGCCGACGACTTTGCCCTTGCCGCTGTGGCGGACGCTGACCGAGCCCGAATCGGTCACCGGGAAGCCCGAGACGTGGTGGCGTCGCATCAGCTCGCGAGCTCGGCCGACGGTGTCAGTTGGGCCGAGGGTGATCGGGTCGGTGATGACGCCGTTGGCCGATCGTTTGACCTTGGTGACCTCGCGGGCCTGGACCTCGGGGGGCAGGTTCTTGTGGATGATGCCGATGCCGCCCTCCTGAGCGAGGGCGATCGCCAGTGCGGACTCGGTGACGGTGTCCATCGGGGCCGAGATGAGCGGGATGCCAAGGCGGATGTTGGCGGTCAGGCGTGCGGAGACGTCGGTTTCGCTGGGGACGACGCCGCTGCGGCGTGGGACGAGCAGCACGTCGTCGAAGGTGATGCCGTCGGCCTGGATCTTGGTGAAGGGATCCCGCTTCCAGTCGGGGGCCGCCGAGGCACCGGGTGAGCCGGTCCGCGATACGGTCTGATCGACCGCCTGAACAACAGAATCGTGCCCGGGTTCGGCGTCGTGACGAGCGATACGTGTTCCCATGAGATAGTCTCGCGGGCGTGGCGGGGTGTGTCAAGCCCGGCGAGGGCACCGCATCGCAGGCACGGGGATGGGGACGGGCATGATCAGCGAATTGCGGGATGTCGACGCGTCGCGGCTGCTGGCGGGTACGGGTGTGGTGATCGAGCCGGGGTCGGCCGAGGATCGCGCCCGGCTCGCGGAGCAGGAGTGGCTGCTGACCGATGGGCTGGGCGGGTTCGCGATGGGCACGGTCGGCGGCGTGCCGACGCGGCGGTACCACGGGCTGCTGATCGCCAGCCGGCAGCCCCCGCTGCGGCGTGTGCTCGCGCTGCACTCGCTCAACGAAGTGGTCTGGGTGCACCCCGACGACCCGCGGTGCCGGCCGGTCGACCTGACATCGTCGGCTTTTGCCGATGGGACCCGGCTCGAGGGCGGCAGCGAGCGGCTGGTGCGGTTCGAGCTGATGCCCGGCGGCGCCAACGAAGCCCGCTGGACGTATGACCTTGGCAACGGGGGGCGGCTGATCAAGCGGCTGATGCTGCACGAATTGGCATCGGCGGCGTCGGTGCGGTACGAGGCTTCGGGTGTGCGGGCGTGGATCGAGGTCCGCCCGCTGCTGGGGCTGCGTGATTTCCACGGGCTGAACGCGGATGAGGACGGGGCAGTTCGCGTGACGCACGCGGCCGACGATCGCAGCCTGTGGGTCGCGAGGCACGACCTGGAGACCTCGCTCGAACTGACCGAGGGGACCGGCGGCTCGTTGAAGGTCGGCCCGCACTGGTGGCACGGGCTTCGGTACGAGCACGAGGCGGACCGTGGGTTCGAGTGCGTCGAGCAGCTGTTCTCGCCGGGCTCGGTGCACCTTGGGCTGCACGAGCCGGCGGGGCTGCGTGTGGTTTTGGGTGAGCCTGGGTCGTCGGCGGGGCGCGTGGACGACGACGGGCGGTCGGGCCGGCTGCGGGGCGCGATCGAGGCATCGGTGGGCGACAGCGGGGAGTCGGCCGATGACGGACGGGTGGCCGCGCTCGCGGTGGCGGCGGACCAGTTTGTGGTGCGGCGTGCGGCGACGCCTGAGCTGGCGCGGGCCGAGTCGTCGCTGGTGACGATCATCGCGGGCTACCCGTGGTTCGGCGATTGGGGGCGCGACAGCATGATCGCGCTGCCGGGGCTGCTGCTGGCCACGGGCCGGTTCGACGAGGCGGCGCGGGTTCTGGAGACGTTTGCCGGCGCGCAGCGGGACGGGCTGGTGCCCAACCGCTTCGCGGACGACGGCGGCGAGCCGGAGTACAACACGGCCGACGCGAGCCTGTGGTTCCTGCACGCGTGCTGCGCGTTTCACGCGGCGGCGCCGTCGGGGCCGGAGGTCGATGCGCTGATGCGCGATGTGCTGGTGCCCGCGTGCTTGGACGTGGTCGAGGGCTACATGCACGGCGCGCTGGGGGGGATCGGCGTGGACGCGGGCGACGGGCTGGTGTTTGCCGGCGACGAGTCGACGCAGCTGACCTGGATGGACGCGGCCCGCGATGGCGTGGTCTTCACGCCCCGGCATGGCAAGCCGATCGAGCTGCAGGCGCTCTGGTGCCACGGGCTGCGGTCGCTGGCGGCCGTTGTGGAGGGCTGGGACCGCGCGGTCGCAGACGGGCTGCGGGAACGGGCGGAGCGGACCGCGGCAAGCACGCGGGACCGGTTCTGGTCCGACCGGCTCGGTTGCTTCATGGACTGCCTCCGGCCGATCGATGGAGGCGGCTGGGAAGCCGTCGAGGAGATCCGGCCGAACCAGCTGTTTGCGTGCAGTCTGGAGCACGGACCGGCGGATTCGGCGCAGCGGGCGTCGGCGGTGCGGGTCTGCCTGGATCGTCTCTGGACGCCGCACGGCATGCGTACGCTCGACCCGGCGGACGCGAACTACCGCGGCCGGTACGCGGGGCCGATGATGGAGCGGGACGCGGCGTACCACACGGGCACGGCCTGGCCGTGGCTTCTGGGGCCGATGGCCGAGGCCGTGCTGCGGGCGGGAGCGTTCAGTGCCGAGTCGTGCCGGGCTGCCCGCGGCGTCGTCGCGCCGATGATCGACGCCATGCTCGGTACTGACGCGCCGGCGCCGGGGCAGATGTTTGAGGTCTACGACGGCGACACGGACCAGCAGCGACCGGGCGGCTGCCCGGCGCAGGCCTGGTCGGTCTCGGAGGCGCTCCGCGTGCTGACGCTCGTTCGTCGGGCGGAAGCGTCGCGCGTCGTGTAGCTCAGGCGTGCTTGGCCTGTTCGCTGTTGA
>JBCDEF010000190.1:0-5348 GCA_039179915.1 Planctomycetota bacterium
ACCGCCCGAACGCACCCTGCCAGCCGGTCCCAGGCCGCCGCGTCGAGATCCCGGCAGGCAACGGTCGGCCGGATCCGCGCGAGAAAGAGCGATTCGGGCGGTCCTGGCTCGGGCGGTCGAGCTGCGGGGCTCGACGATCCGGGACTACCGGGATGCCGCGGGCGAGCCCGGGACGGCGTCGGCCGAGCACCGGGTCTATGGGCGGGCCGGCCTGCCCTGCGTCGAGTGCGGCCGGCCGCTCGTGGGCGACGCGGTCGCCCAGCGGACGACCGTCTGGTGCCCGGTCTGTCAGGCTCGCACGAGTCGCTAGGACCGTTTTTGCACGAGTTATCCACATTCCGTTGCATACACCCGTGCGATACGGATCGCCGGCCCCCGGCTCGGGTGGTCATCTCTTTCTTATGAGAAGAAGAGAGATTCAATCATCGTAATAGTGAGTCCTGTCGTTTCGTGGAAAGTTCGCGTCCCGTCGCTGTAAATCGTTTTTTTGCAGTTGTTTCCGCTCTTGCCCCGGTTGTGGATGGTGTGTGGTCTGGCTGTCGGCCGCTGTCGGCCAAGGGAGGGGGTCTGTCGGCAGAGGGTCTGTCGGTTGCATGAAGGGTGTCGGCAGCGGGGGCGCAGCCGCGCGCGGCCGCGCGCTTGAGCACAGGTTTTCCACAGGCGCCTGGCGCTTGCGCAGAGATCCCTTCATGATCCGCGTCTCCGTTGCGATCGGGGCCGTTCGGCGCACCGACGGCGCGGTTCTGTGCGGCGGCTGTGGGTTGGGAGAAGCCAGCCCTGAGGGGGACTTAGCGGTCGGCCGGGTCGGCGGCGCTGGGCTTCTGGGCGAGAGGATCCGCGGCCGAGTCGGCGTCGATGTGGGGTTCGATGCCCGCGTCGCGTCCGGCTTCTGGCCGGGCCTCTGGTGTGGCCTCTGGTGTGGCCTTGAGGGGCTGGGAAGCCTCAGCCTGAGCCGGCTCGGGCGGGAGCGTCCGGCCGAGCCGGGCGGCAAGTCGCTGGACGGTGGCCTTGGCCTCGGGGTCGCCGGCGACGGCGGCATGGATCTTTCGGATGCCGTAGAGCGCGGTCGTGTGGTCCCGCCCGCCGAAGAACCGGCCGATCTCGACCAGGGCGTGGTCGGTGAGCTTCTTGGCCAGGAACATCGCGTGCTGCCGGGGCAGGGCGATCGAGCGGGCCCGCTTGCGGCTGCGGATGTCCGCCCGGCTGATGCCGAAGTAGTCGCAGACGGTATCCATGATCTGTTCGAGGCTGATCCGCTGTTCTTGACGCGACTCGACATCGCCCAGCGCGGTGCGGACGAGCTCGAGCTCGACGTCGTCGTTGCCGGCGATCGCGGCGTGGAGCTGGAGCTTGGTCAGGTCGCCCTCGAGCTCACGGATGTTGTCCTGCTCGCGGCTGGCGATGAGCTCGGCGGCCTTGTCGTCGAGCCGCAGCCCGCGGAGCTTGGCTTTCTCTTTGATGATCTCCAGCCGGGTCTCGTATGTCGGCGGGCTGACGCTGGTGACCAGGCCCCACTTGAAGCGGCTGACGAGCCGGGCCTCGAGGTCGGGGATCTCGTCGGGCGGCGCGTCGGAGCTGAGGATCAGCTGCTTGTCGGCCTGGTAGAGCGCGTTGAAGGTATGAAAGAACTCTTCCTGCGTGCGCTCGCGGCGGGTCAGGAAGTGGATGTCGTCGAGCACGAGCGCATCGACATCGCGGAACTGGCTGTGGAACTCTTTCATCTTGCCGGCTTGGACGGCGGCGATGAAGCGCTGGGTGAAGTGCTCGCAGCTCGTGTAAAAAATGCGGTATCCCGGCCGGTGCTCGACGAGCTGGAGGCAGACGGCCTGGAGCAGGTGGGTCTTGCCAAGCCCGACGTCGCCGTGGATAAACAGCGGGTTGTACGCGCGGCCCGGGTTGTCGGCGACGGCCAGCGCCGCGGCGTGGGCGATGCGGTTGCCCGGGCCGATGACGAAGTGCTTGAAGGCGTAATCGGGCGAGAGCGGCAGGGTGCCGTGGCGGTAGCCGTTGCCCAATTCTTCGCGGGAGGGGTGCTTGATGGGGCCGGCGCCGTCGGAGCGGCGGCCGCGCGAGCCGGCGGGTGCCTGAAACGGCTCGGGCGGGTTGATCGCGTCGCGCGCGACCGCGTCGAGCGGGCGATCGAAATGGGGCGTGTTGTGCGAGGGGGCGGGATGCTGTCCGCTCTGTTGGACTTTCTGCTGGCAGTTCTGCTGGCCCGATTGGCAGACGAACCGCGCGGTGATCAGCGTGCCGGTGGTGCGGCGGAGGGCGTGGTCGAACGCGTCGGCGCAGCGGGATTCGAGGTAGTCGCGGTGCGCGTCGGTCTGCGCAACGACGGTGGCGAGCATCGAGTCCAGGCCGCGGACCTCGAGCGACTCGAACCAGTTGCGGCACAGATCGGGCGTCTCGTTTCGGAGGTGCGCAAGAACATCATCCCAGACCGTCTCCCGCGGTTCTGCCATCGGCTGCAAACCTCAGATTTTCTTTGCGTGTTGTGTCCCGATCACGCGGAAGGCGACGGGCTTTTCGACACGCGGGAGCCCGCGAACAGCCGGGCGGCGAACACGGCGACGCGCAGAAACTCGCAGCGTTGCCGTGCAGGATTTCGATTCGCTCTCGTCCCGGTCGGCACACCACACGCCGAGGCCCGGGGTTCTCTTCTCGGCCCGCGATTCCACCGGCGGGCAGAGCGGAGCGTATCGGGAGAGCCGCGTTGAGTCAACGGCGATGTGTCGTGCGCGCTGTCGTCTGTCGGTGCGATTTTTTTTCGCGGCTGTTCAGCGCCGCTGCGGCCGGCCGCGTTCCGCTTCGGCGCGCTGCGCCTGCCGCTCCTGGCGCTCGTACCGCTCGCGGTTGTGCTTGTGGTCCATCAGCACGAGCACGTGCGCGAGTTTTTCCTTGGGCACCAGCTCGTGCAGGCGCTTGCGGACATAGGTCACGTGGGTGCGGCGGGAGATGTGCGTCAGGATGATCGACTCGCTCTCGAGCACGCCGAGCCATTCGGCGATGTCGTCGATGTGCATGTGCTGGCCGATCTTGGCCCGGTCTTTGTGCTCGGGCTCGAAGAAGGTGCACTCGCCGATGACGACCTGGGCCTTGCGCACGTCGTCGCGGAGCAGCCAGGGCCCCGGCAGCGTGTCGCCCGTGAACGCGACCAGCGGGATCTCGATGATGCGGGTGATCTCTTCGCCGCGGTCCTTGATCTCGCGGAGTTTTTCCTGCGGGAAGTCGGTGAATTCGGGCTTGAGCTTGCTGCGTTTCTCGACGATGGTCCAGCCGAAGCTGGGCGCGGTGTGCTCGGTGCGGAAGCCGCGGAGGACGATCGAGTTCTTGATCTCGACCTCGCCCTCTTCATCGAGCGCGAGAAGGTTGTAGTCGGTCTGCTGGCGTTCGAGGGCGTTGAAGCCGGCCATCATGCCGCGGACATCGTCCTCGATGCGCTTGTCGCAGACGATCGTGCCGGGCCCCATGCCCTGGAAGACGCGCTGGCTGGCGTAGTACGCGAGCCCGCCGACGTGGTCCATGTGGCCGTGGGTTAGCGCAACATACTTGCTGGCCAGCGCGCAGCGGAGCGGGGCGCCCATGTCGAAGCAGACGTCGAGCTCGGGGATCTGGATGGTCGTCGCTTCGCCCGCGATCGAGACGCCCTGGACCCGGTACGGCGGGCAATAGAGAAAACCGAGCTGGCCTTCACGCGGCGGGGGCTTGGGGATCATCGGTCAATGCTCCTGCGCGGGCTCTCGCCCGGGGGGTGCTTGCTGGAAAACACGGCACGGGCCGATGGTAGCCGACGGCATACGCTGGTCTGATGAGCGAGCCCGAAGACAAGCAGCCCGCCGGCCAACCGGACAGCGCACCGGAAGACCCGCCGGAAAGCCCCTCCGAAAGCGAGGTCCGGTTCCGCGACTTCGGCCGCGCCGGGCCCGCGGCGATCATCGCGGCCTTCTTGCCGGCGCTCGGCGGGTTTCTGCTTCTGGCGCTGCTCGGCCCGGTCTCGGGCTGGCTCAACCAGCTCGGCTGGATCGGCGTAGGGGTCTACGTCGCGATCTTTGCGCTGACCAGCGGGCTGGCGATCCTGCCGACGTATGCCCAGGCGGCGCTCGGCGGCTACGCGTTCGGGCTGGTCGGCGGCGTGCCCGCGGCGTTGGCCGGTTTTCTCGGCGGGTCGATCGTCGGCTACGCCGTGGCCAGGCGCATGGCCGGCGACGATGCCAACGCGGCGATCGATCGGCACCCCAAGTGGGCGGCGGTCCGCGACGCGTTTGTCTCGCGGACCGGGTTCTTCAAGACGCTGGGGATCGTCACGCTGGTGCGTGTGCCGCCGAACTCGCCGTTCGCGCTGACGAACCTGCTGATGGCTTCGGTGCGTGTGCCGAGGGCGGTTTTTCTGATCGGCACAGCGATCGGCATGCTGCCGCGGACGGCGGTGGTCGTCTGGATCGGCTCGCAGGTGGCGGCGCAGTTCGCCGCCGCCCCCGAGGCGGGCGAGCTGACCAGCGGCGCGCTCCGCGAGGCCCGCCCGGGCTGGCTGCTGCCGGTGGGCATCGGCCTGGCGGTCGGCGTGCTGGTGCTGCTGGCGTGGCTGGGCGATCGGGCGATCAAGAAGGCGATCGGTTCGGGCCAGGGCGCCGGCGGCGAGCTGCCCCCGACCTGAATCGGGTGCTTGATGCGTCCGATGCCGGACCGCGCGTTCTGCTTCGCCGCGTCCTGCTCGGCCCGTCTTGTTCGTTTCGGCCCGAGTCAGTCCCGTTTCGGCCGGACCCGCTTCGGCCGGACCCGGCGGTGCAGCCACAAACCGGCGGCGGCATTGGCAATGCCCAGCCCCGCGGTGCCGAGGGTTTCGGCGTCGAGGGTGCTCAGCGCGCCCGCGAGCAGCAGCAGCCCGCCGAAGAAGGCCCACGAGACGAGCACGCCCTGCGTCCCGCCGCCGAAGCGGTCGTGGCCCGAGCCGGATGGTCCTGTGCCGCAGCGCATGGGTAGAGCCTATCCGATCGGCGGCTCTAGACTCAAGCGTGCCGCCCGAACCGCCGCAAAACCCGCCGCCCGGGAGCCAACTGCCCGAGAGCCAGCCGCTGAGCGAGGCCGAGGTCCGGACGCTGGGCCGCCTGGCGCGGCTCGCGTTGGACGACGCGGCCGTCGCGCGGCTCAAGGCCGAGCTCGGCGGCGTGCTCGACCGCGCGGCATGCCTGCTCGAAGCGGATCTGGAGGGCGTCGAGCCTATGGCCCGGCCGATCGAAGAGCCCAACCGGCTCCGCGAGGACGAGCCGGGCGCGACGCTGCCTATCGAGGCGGTTGCGGCCCTCGCCCCGGGGTTCGAGGACGGCTTGTTCCGCGTGCCCAAGGTGCTC
>JBCDEF010000191.1:0-5326 GCA_039179915.1 Planctomycetota bacterium
CCGAGACCGGCTTCGTGCTCAGCGAGATGGCCTGCCAGTGCGAGCACATGGCCGACCACATGGTCAACATCGCCGAGCAGGTGCTCTACGCCGTGACCGGCACCATCGTCCGGCATTGCGACACCGGCTGGGTCGAGGTCAACCTGTAGCCCGGAGCTCTAGCTTGGAGCTCTAGCCCGCGGCGACCGTGGTCGTCGGCTTCGGCGCTTTGTAAAACGGCAGCGGAACGACCTCGGCGTCGAGCGTGGTCTTGCCCGTGTCGACGGTCAGTTTGGTGCCGGGCTCGGCAGACGCCGAAGCAACGAGCGCCATCGCGATCGAGCAGGCCAGGGTCGGGCTCTTGCAGCCGCTGGTGACGGTGCCGACGGGAGAGCCGCCGCTGACCACCGCCATGCCCTGGCGGGCGGTGCGGCCGCTGTCGATCTTGAGCCCGACAATCCGTTGCTCCGGGCCGCCGGCGTCGCGGGTCGCGATCAGGGCCCGCTGGCCGATGAACGCCTCGCCGTCGTCGTCGGAGGCCTTGTCGAGGCTGATCGCGAAGTCCACGCCGCAGCCGAGGGCGTTGATCTCCTCGCCCAGCTCGTGGCCGTACAGCGGCATGCCGGCCTCCAGCCGCAGCGAGTCGCGCGCACCGAGCCCGGCGGGCTTGAGCAGCGCGTCGGCCGCGGTCGGGTCCACATCTTTCATCAGCAGCTTGAGCGCCATCCCGGTCGCGCCGGCGGGCAGGATGACTTCCACCCCGTCCTCGCCCGTGTAGCCCGTGCGGCTGACGATCAGCTTGAGCACAAGCAGATTTTTGATCGCGAAGCGGTACCGCTTCAGGCCCGGGATCTCTTTGGAGACGCCCGAGATCAGATCCATGACCTTCGGGCCCTGGATCGCGACCATCGCGGTCGACTCGGTCTGGTCGTCGAGCTTCAGCGAATAGCTGTGCGTGTCGATCAGCCCACGCAGGTGCTCGACGATCTTCTCGCGGTTCGAGGCGTTGACGACCATGAGGAACTCGTCGTCGTCCATGCGGTAGACGATCACGTCGTCCTTCACGCCGCCCTGCTCGTTGAGCACCAACGCATACCGGCACTGGCCGGGCTGCATGGTCGAGATCGTTCGGCTGCACGCCTTTTCGAGCAGTCGGCGGGCGTGGCGGCCCTGGAGCCGGAGCCGGCCCATGTGCGAGACATCGAAGATCCCGCCCGATCGGCGGACCTGGTTGTGCTCGTCGATGATCCCCGCGTAGCTCATCGGCATCGACCAGCCGGCGAAGTCGACCATTGTGCCGCCGTGCTCGGCGTGGAACTTGCTCAGCGGCGTCTGCTTGAGTGTCACGGGGCTGCCTCCGGGTGGATCGTTCGGAAGAACCTACGCGGACCAGGGGGCATTGTCGAGCAGCCGGACGCCCTCCAGCCGGCCCGCGGCCAAGATCCGCAGCGGCCGGGCGTCCTCGCCCGGCTCGGGCGTAAGCAGCGTCTGGGCGTCACGGACCGTCGCGTACTCGATCTCGATGCCCGCCCCGGTCATCTCGGACCGCAGGGCCCGCTCGGCCGCCTCGGGACCGGATTCGCGCTGCGCCGCCTCGATCCCCCGCCGCACCGCGGCCGCTCGCTGCCGAGCCGAGTCGGACAGGTGCGTGTTCCTGCTCGACATCGCCAGCCCGCCCGGCTCTCGGGCCGTCGGGCAGGGCACGATCCGCGTGTCTCGCCCTTGGGCCAGAGCCATCGCCGACACCACCCGGTACTGCTGCCAGTCCTTCTCGCCGAACACAGCCGCGATCGGCGCGAACAGATCCAGCAGCCGGCTGACGACTCGGCACACGCCCGGGAAATGCCCCGGGCGAAAGCGGTCCTCTAGCCCCGGCAGCCGACCGACCGCGGGCACCTCGGGCTGCGGCGCTGCACCGGGTTCATCCGGCGGATAGACCTCGTCGACGGACGGGACAAATACCACCTCGACACCGGCGGCCAGCATTAGCTCCAGATCGCCCGCGAGCGGCCGGGGATAGGCAGCCAGGTCGCCCGGGTCGTTGAACTGGTCCGGGTTGACGAAGATCGACGCGGCTAGCACCGCGTCGTGCTCGTCTGCCAGGCGGCGGGCGGCCGCCAGCAGCTCGCCGTGCCCGCCGTGCAGGGCCCCCATCGTCGGCACCAGCACCGTCGGATCCACGCCGATCGCCTCACGAAGATCGTCTACGGTTGGCGCGACATCCATCGCACGAGCATGGACGCGGCGAGCCCCGAGGTCAAGCCTGCTTGCGCGTCTGGAACCACTCGCGGAGCGCGAGCTTGACCCGGTCGTCGCGGGCGGCGACCAGCGCGATCTCGATCGCGTACCGGCCGTCGGCGTCGTATTCGCAGAACTCGACCACGCCGTGCAGCACGCAGGGGCGATCGTCGACCAGATGGACCGCGACGCCAACCTGCGCGCCGACGTAGCACATCCGGCGCGAGCTGACTCGGATATGCGACCGGCTGATGCTGACGCCGCGCACCGTCCACGCCGGGCTCGGGCGCGACCGCTCGCCGAGCTCGCACATGTCGAGATCGGCCGAAAACGTCCTGCGTTCTTGGACGACGCGCGTCAACATCGGTCCCCGGCTCCTTCCGGCGATCGACATCGGGCCCTGCCGCCCGCCGGTTCAGACCGACACCCGCGGCGGGCAACGCGACCGAGAGCTCGGGGCCCCCAGCCCGGAGCCGCTCCCCAGCTTGCCAGGGCTACCGTGCCGGATGGGCAAGCCCGGCAAGATGAGCTGGATCGAACGCCTGCGGCGGACCGCGTCGGCGACCATCAATCCCCGGGACCCGTCTGCGGTTCTGGCGACCGCCGCCGTGGCCGGTCGGCGTCGGACCGCGGGCCTCCTGGCCGCCTCGATTCTCGGCCGGCCGGCGCCGAGCGGGATCCAGGACGCCCGGCCAAAATCACCCTCGCTGGACGACACCCTGCTCGCCGCGGCCGCCGGTTGCGGCCCCATCCCCGATCCCCCGTCTGCAGGCGGGCCCGCGCCGATGCTGCCGCGATCCCCGGACGATGTCATCGAGGTCTGGACCGAGACCGAGCTGTCGGCGGTGCACGCGGCGTGGGGCGTCGCGGGCTGGCGGGACGCGGCGGAGCGGTCCGCGATCTGGCTCGTCGATGAGATCCAGCCGGACAACGCGACCAACCTGCCCTGGGCGGTCCACGTCTTCGCGGACCTCGGCGAACGCGAGGGACGGGCCGACCTGACGATGTACGCCAACACGCTGCTGCACAACTGCATCGTCGGGAGCGGTCGGCCGGACGGGCTGAGCGCGCTGATCCTGCTCGATGCGGCCGCACAGCTCGAACGATCCGGTTCGAGTGGGCCGGTTGATCTCAGATGAAAACGGTTTACGCGGAGTGCCCGGCTTCGGTGACCGGCTGCTCGGCCGCCGGGCGGTGCAGCCACCGCTCGGCGTGGCGGACGCAGTCCGGTCCGTGCCGGCGGGCCAGGGCCGCGGCGACCAAGCCAACGAAGGCCGGCTGCGGCAGCAGCGGGCGGCTGGTCAGCTCCGGGTGGTACTGCGCGGCCAGGAAGAACGGGTGCGTGGGCCGGTCGTCGCCCGGCTCCCGCGTCGCCGGCAGCTCGAGCACCTGCATGATCGGGTGCTCCGGGTGCCGGCCGCTGAGCACGAGCCCCGCGTTGGCCAGCCGGTCGATGTAGGCCGGGTCCACCTCGTAGCGGTGGCGGAAGCGTTCGCGGATCGAGGTCCCGCCGAACAGGTGGCTCGCGAGTGTGCCGGGCGTCAGCGCGACGTCTTGGGCACCGAGCCGCATCGAGCCGCCGAGCCCCTCGATCTCTTTCTGCTCGGGTAGTTCGCTGATCAGGAACCGCCCGCCCTCGGTCCGGTCCGCCGTGAACTCGGTGCTCGTCGCGTCGGTCAGGCCCATGACGTGCCGGGCAAACTCGATGACCGCGACCTGGAAGCCCAGGCAGATGCCCAGATAGGGCAGGCCCTGCTCGCGGCAATAGCGGACCGCCTCGATTTTGCCCTCGACGCCGCGGACGCCGAACCCGCCGGGGACGACCACGGCATCGAGCCCGCCGAGGATCTCCGCCGCGCTCTCGGGCGAGGCGATGTCGGTCGTCTCGATCCAGTGCTGGCGGATCTCCGCGGGCTGGTGGGCCGAGCAGTGCTCGAGCGACTTGTCGATCGAGGCATAAGCGTCCCGCAGCTCGGTGTACTTGCCCAGCACGCCGACCTCCAGCGGCTTGCGCTTCGTCGAGGTCAGCCCGACGATAAACGAGCGCCAACGGTCGCGGGCCGAGTCCTCGGCCGGGGCGTCGACCTTGTCGTGCAGGTCGAGGATCGACAGGATCTCGCGGTCCAGGCCCTCGGCCCGCAGCTCGTCGGGGATCGTGTAGATGCTCGGGCGGTCGTGCATGCTGAAGACGCGGTGCAGCGGCACATTCGAGAACATCGCGATCTTCTGCCGTGCCGAGTCCTCGACCGGGTTACCGGCGCGGCACGCAATGATCTGCGGCTGGATGCCGGCCTCCATCAGCCGCTTGATGCCGAGCTGGGCGGCCTTGGACTTCTGCTCGCCGAGCGCCTTGGGCTCGATGACATAGGTCAGCGCGACGAAGCAGGCCGACCCGGGGCCCTCTTCGAACGCCAGCTCCCGGAGGGCCTCGATGTAGAAGCCGTTCTCGTAGTCGCCCGCGGTGCCGCCGACCTCGACAAAGACGACATCGGCCGGGCCGTTGTCGCCGCCGGTGACTGCGAGCTGGCGGATCTTGCGTTTCACCTCGCCGGTCACGTGCGGGATCATCTGAACATCGCGGCCCAGATAGCTCCCCCGCCGCTCTCGGGCGAGCACATCGCTGAAGATCTGGCCGCTGGTGATGTAGTTGCGGCCGGACATGTTCTGGTCGAGCACCCGCTCGTAGGTGCCCAGGTCCATGTCGCACTCGGTCCCGTCGTCGAGGACGAAGACCTCGCCGTGGCGGTACGGGTTGAGGGTGCCGGCGTCGATGTTGAGGTAGCCCTCGAGCTTGATCGGCGCGACCGAGAGGCCCTTGTCTTTGAGGACCTTGGCCATGCTCGAGGCAAAGATCCCCTTGCCCAGCCCGGACATCACGGTGCCGATGACAACGACGAACTTGGTGCGGCCCTTCACGTAGCCATCGGGAACGGGCGAGTAGAACTCGGTCTGCACGCTGCTCGACGCGGCGGAGGCGAGCGACGGGCTGCGGCTCTCGCCGTGTGCTGGCGGGCCCGCAGCGTGTTTCGGCTTGTTGGACCGGGGCCCCGCGGGCGGCGACGCGGCCACGACCTGAACTTGGGGCGTGTCCGTGCGGCGTGTCGTGGGC
>JBCDEF010000192.1:0-5241 GCA_039179915.1 Planctomycetota bacterium
CGAAGCGCCTCCACAGCACCCGAAGAGTGGTGATGTCGAGATGCCGGACCTGGTTCGGGTCGGTGGGATGCTGTACATGCCTCGTCGTCCTCGTGATACGCGAGCGATCGGTCGCATTGCCCGGATTCTCCGGGGGCATCTCTTGCTCGACCACCGGACACATCCGCCAGCAGACAATAACAAAGGCCACCCAAAGGCGGCCCGAGAGCTTTTCGGCATAACAGAGCTCGCCCATCGCTCCCCCGCAGCCATACCGCGTCTCGGCAGCGGCGAGAATCGTTCGGTCGGAGCGGCGTGCCGCCTGGTTCGTTTGGGCGGTTTGGAACGACGCGTCGGATCATCCGCCTTCCCATGCTGGGCTTAACGGCTTGCTCCGGCGGTTCGAAGTCACCTTGAGGCTGCGTAGGGGTTGTCGGAGATGTCACCACTGCTGTTCGTTGCGCTCTGTGTTGTGCCATGCGTTGCGTGTGGGATAGTGCTGCGCATGGGGCTGCGTGCTCCACGGCTTGCCCCGTTTATGCGCGGCCTGGTGTTCGCTGGGTTCTTGTTGCTGGTCGCGGGCCACCTGGTTCAGGCGGCGACCCACGTCTATCCGGACCTGCTCATCGGGCATGGCATCGACACGCCAACCGCGACCCGGGCGATGCTCGCCCTGCCCGCGGCCGGGTACTTTCTGCTCATCGTGGGTGCTGGCATGCTCAGCGGTGCGGCTCGGCGATCGGAAACGTACGAGACCGCGTCGAGTGCGATCCCGGCGGTCATGCATCGCATCACCAACCTCGAGCTGATCTATCGACTGCTGATGGAGAGCTCGATGGGGGCCACGTTCGTCCTGCGTCGGACCCAGGCGGGAAAGGATGGCCCTTCGGCGGTCCAACTCATGGCTGGGAACCGCGCCTTTCACGAGGTAGTCGCTCTCGGGGCCACCCGGGAACGGCGTGGCCGCGCTGTGGATCAGCAAGACCCCGACGGTATCTCATGGTGGATCGAAGAAACGGCGAGGAAAGCGCTGGCGACGAAGGTGCCCGTCCGATCGGAGCGGGCTTTCACCACCCAGGGCCACACCCGCTGGTACCTGCTGTCGGTAACCGGGAGCGGGTCCTACGTTGCGGGCTCGCTCGTGGAAACCACGCAAAAACGTCGCGAGAGCAGCGAACGCGAAGCGACGGCAAATACCGACCCGCTGACCAAGCTCTCGAATCGACGCCACCTCACAACCTTTATCGATACCGAAGCTCACCGTGCGAGCCACGGGGTGTCGCGTGGGTTCGCGGTCTACTTCTTCGACTTCGACGGCTTCAAACAGATCAACGACACGCTCGGGCACCATGTGGGCGATGAGCTGCTCAAGCAGATCGCCGCAAGACTCCGCGAGTCGTTTCGGCACTCCAATCTCGCCGATAGCATCGGCCGGCCCTGTATCGCGCGATACGGGGGGGATGAGTATGTGATCGTGGTTCCGGGCCTCACGCAGCGCAACGAGGTCGAGCGGCTGGCAGAGCATTTCCTCGGTCGGCTCCGCGCGTCGTACACCATCTTTGAGCATTCCGTGGTTTCGACCGCCAGCATCGGCGGGGCGGTGTGCACCGGCGGGGGCGTGGCGGGCCACGAAGTGCTGACGGCCGCCGACAAGGCGATGTATGAGGCGAAGCAGAGCGGCAAGGACCGCTTCCAGCTCAGCGACAACACGGCTGGGCGGGAGGAGCTCGCGGCGTGAGCGGCACAGGCCCGAACAACCCGCCCGCCGAGTTGCCCGCGGAGCTGGTAAGCTCGCTCGAGTATCTCAGCGCCGCATACTCGGCCTTCGGGCTCTATAGCCCCGAACACCCGCTGGCGGTCGCGCTCTCGGAAGCAGTCGCCGATGCATCGGTCCGGCTGGAAGCGGTGTTCAAGACGCGTCAGCTCCCGGGCATGCACCTCGCGGTGACGACCGGCGGGTTCGTCTGGCAAGGACGCGCGTTGATGCCCGGGACAGTCTCGCCGCTGGCGAGCGATCTGCATAGTCTCAGCGCGATCGAGATCACGCTTGCGGGCCGGATCAGCTCGGCCGCAGCCCACAAGCTGCTGGCCTCGATTTACGAGCTCCGTCACCGCGGCGGCACCTTCGACGAGCTCCGCGACGTCGCCGAAGGCATCGCCGGTCGGCCGATCCGGTTTTCAAGTATCGAGGCGGAACAGCTTGCGGGAGGCGGCGCACCGGTCGGTCACGCCGGCGGCGTCCTGTCCGACTCGCAGGTCGCGGTGCTCTTGCGAGACCCGCCGGATGATCCGACCCTGATGGCAGAGTGCCTTACACGGAGCCTGCTCGGGGGGGACGCGGACGAGGCAGACGCGGTCCGTACGTGGCTGCTGCACGAATCCGCGACAGCGTGCACAAATCCGGCGCCGGATCAGGCCAACGGCGAAGCAGACCCGGCGTCGCACCGCAAGGCATGGCTCACGGCATGTATCGAACGGCTCACGCCAGAAGTCCGGTCTCAGCTGCTGGCCTCGACGCCCAAGCCGGACCCCGAATGGCTGCTCTCCGCGGCACGGCTTGCGCCGGTGTGGCCGCTGGACGAACTGATCGCGGCGATGGAAAGCCTCACGGGTGATGTCACATCGCTCCGCGGATCGGGCCGGCTGCTGTTTACGCAGCTGCTCACGCTGGCGACCCGCGATGACCAGCAGCAGCGTGTCAGGTCGGTGATCTCAACATGGGGCGCGCACCGCTCGGATTCGTCGCTGTTCCCCTCCGATTTCGGCAACGACGGCTCGCAGCAGTTCCGCAGCGACGAATACGCCGACGAGCTGATGAAGCACGCGCGGCGTGAAGACGGGGGGCCGGCGGACTCGCCGGTGATTTGTATCGATGACGAGGAATCGCTGGCGGTCCGGGCGGCCGAGATCGCGGTCCAGCTCGCGGAAGACGAAGAAGACGACGACATCGCCGCGGTCGGCGTTGCACGGACGGCCGAGAGCCTGATACGCCGGAGCCGGACCGATCTGATCGTCCGTGCGCTGGCGAACGATATCGACGCACCCGACTTGGCGATACAGCCTTCTTTGCGTCAGCGCCGGCTGCTCGCGGTGCTGCGGAAGCCAGACACGATCCGTGTGCTCCTTGAGAATCTCGGAGACACACATGATGAGCATACCTCGATGGTCCGCCTGCTCGATCTCGCCGGTGAGCACGCCGCGACGCTGGCCCTTGAATTCGCCGCGACGACCGAGCAACGCGGTGCAGGGCTGTTTGCGATGGCCTGGTTCCGAGCGCTAAAACCCGAGCTCCGTGGCTCTGCGATCGGTGAGTTCCTCAGTGCGCAACCCGATCGCGTCGGGATGCTCGAACCGCTCTGCGATGGGATCTCAACGATCCACATCGGACACTGCGTTGAACATCTCGTCTCACCCTCGCAGCCGGAGCACGCCCGAGCGGTGCTGCGGGTGCTCGGCTGGTGCTCGGGCGCATGGCCCGCGAGCGTCGTGCACTATGTCGCTTCGCACGGCGGCGGCAGAGAGCTGCCGGCAACGATCGCGGCTCTGACGTCGGGGCCGGCTGAGACACGCAGCGACACCATCGCGAGGGTGCTGTGCTCGTGGGTCTCGTTGCACGATACGCCGATCGCGGATGTCATCGGCCTCGTCGACGTGCTCCGGCACGACCAGAGTGTGGCCGAGCGGGCTTTCGTGCAGCTGCTCAGGGTCATCCGCGGGCGGGTTTTTATGGTCGCACGGGGTGACGCCGAGCCCTTGCTCGAGGCGCTCCATGCGTATCCGGAGCCTTCGGAGGCCGCCGCACGAGCGATCCGCGAGTGGCGCTCACTCAGGATGCAGTTGATCCGCGTGGTCGGTTCGTTTGGCCGTGCACGGCCGAGGGAGAAACGCTGTGCCTGACACGCGTGTTGCAGCACTCGAAGGGCTTGTCACGGCTCTCCACGCGATCGATCGTTATGGATCGAATCACGCGGCGGCCGGAAAAGCCGTGAAGCAGGCCGTTTCGATGCTCGGGCGGGCGACCCGTGATCGCGACGCCATCTTGGTTGTGTTTCTTGACGACCGTCTTGTGATCGATGACATCGTCATCAGCGACCCAAGGGCCGTCGAACGCTCTCTGGGGAGCACGCTGCGTTCGCGAGGCCTCCAGACTCTGCGGCTTCGGCAAGGCATCGATCGCGATGACGTGATCGCCTTCGCGCGCGAGATGATCGGACCGCAGGCGAAACATGAGGCAGCCCCGGCTGGCAGCGGGCGGATCAGCACGGGCACGGTTTCTCAGGGGCAACCCGGCGGCGAGAGCGACGGCGAAGGCGGCGGCGGGCCGGCGGCGGCGGGACTGATGCGGCTATGTGGCCCCCTGGCTTCGCTTCACGCCGGGCTGCGGAACGAGTCGGGGTTCAACAGCGGCGAGTTGGAGAATATCGCCGAGGCCGTGCTCTACAGCTGCACGAAGCAGAGCGAGGCCGTGCTTGAGTTGGTCGAGATCGAGAACCACGACCAGTACACGATGGCGCATTCGGTGAATGTGTCGGTGCTCGCGGGCGCGCTGGCACGGAGCGTCGGGATCGCCGAGGCTTCGGTCGAGCAGGCGGTAATGGCAGCACTGCTGCACGACGTCGGCAAGCGCGAGATCCCGAGTTCGATCCTGCTCAAGAACGGGCCGCTGTCAGACAGCGAGCGCCGGGTCGTGCTCAAGCACCCGGCCGCGGGAGCGAGATTGCTCCTCGAACGCAATGACATCCCGCTGCTCGCCTCGGTCGTGGCCTACGAGCACCACCGCCGGCTCGACAAGCGGGGCTACCCGGAGCCGGCGTCCGCGTCGACCCCCGGGGTCGCCAGCCAGATCGTGCAGATCGCCGATATCTACGACGCGCTGCGGTCGCACCGCCCGTACCGCCAGGGCATGACGGTCGACGAGGTGCTCGAGATCATGTGGCGGGACGCCGGCCGGGCGTACGACGAGGCCCTGTTCGAGGTTTTTGTCGATCAGGTTGTCCGCCGATCGAAGAGAGCGGTGGGCGCCTTCCCGGGCCAGAGAGCGGCGTAACACGCCGGCTGGGCACGCGGCGACCCAGGCGACAGGACCGAACGACTCTTCGAAATCGGAACAACGCCGGGCGGGTCGGGTTGCTATTCGGCCCGGAGCACGACCGACCGGCCGATGTACCCGTCGGGCGTCGATTGCATGGTGGTCACAAAATCGCCGAGAAGATCGGCGAGTCCTTCGAACGGCGGGAGCCCTTGCAATGCGTCGGCATCGCC
>JBCDEF010000193.1:0-5232 GCA_039179915.1 Planctomycetota bacterium
CAGGAGGAGGTCGTCGCCGGCGACGTAGGGCCGGTGGTCGGCGAACTCGACGGACTCGCCCCGCTTCTTGCTTCGGCGTTCGCCCTTGAGCCGGCCGGTGAGGATCTTGCGGCTGGAGATATCGAGCCGATCGAGCCGGGCGATGAGATCGCCGGGCAGGAGATCGTCGAGCGACGCGGGCCGGGTTGGGGAGGGGGTGCGGAGCATCAGTTCGCAATGACTTTTGTAAAAAAGCGGTGCAGCTCGTCTTCTATGCGAGCGTTGATCGCGTCAGTCTCTTGATTCGCCTTCGCATGTTCGGCAGAACCGCTTGTATCGAGAAAGCGTCGTTCGCCGACGTCAATCCGTTTATCGGAATGACGAAGTCCCTCTCGGATCGCGTCTTCCAGCTTAGTCAATGCTGGTTGGCATTCTGGAGCATCAATAAGCGTGTAGAGGCGAAGCCTGTGGACGATTGAGCGAACCTCGTTCGTCATACTCTCTTGATCACTGATCCGTTCCACAGGCTTGTCTGGCTCAAGTAGTGCACGATTTAATCGAACGTTGGCTCTTCCCACAGCATCACATACAGCGGTGATAGCCAAGTTTCCAACAACGCGCCTGCGCTCACGACGCTCTTTCCGTTCTTCACTGCGAAGTCGACGCCAATCGGTCACCGTCGCAACCACAATACCGCCAAGGATCGAAAATAAAGCGGCGAAAACAGCTATCGCAAGCGCTTGATAAAAGTCGCTCACACCCCCACCCCCACCGGCTCGGTCGGGACGAGCTTGAGGATCTCGTCGACGACGGTGTCGGGGTCGACGCGGTCGGCCTCGGCTTCGAAGTTGAGGATCAGGCGGTGGCGCAGCGCGAGGGTCGCGACGTGGCGGATGTCTTCGTAGCCGACGTGGTAGCGGCCGTCGGTGACGGCTCGGACTTTGGCGCCCAGGATGAGCGACTGGGCGGCGCGGGGGCTGGCACCGCAGCGGACGTAGCGGTTGGTGGCGCTGTGCTCGCTGCCGGCGTGCTCGCCCGCGGGGTGCGTCGCGAGGACGAGGCGGGCCGCGTACTGCTTGACGTGCGGCGCGACAACCGCAGCGCGGATGAGCTGCTGGGCGGCGAGGATCGTCTCGCCGTCCATGATGCGGCTGATCTCGGGCGTCTCGGCGCCGGTGGTCCGGTCGAGGATGGTCATCAGGTCGTCGAGCTGGCTGTAGCCGACGACGATCTTGAACATGAACCGGTCGAGCTGGGCCTCGGGCAGCGGGTAGGTGCCTTCCTGTTCGATCGGGTTCTGCGTGGCGAGGACGATGAACGGTTTTTCGAGGTCGTACCGCTGGCCGGCGACGGTCACGGACCGCTCCTGCATGGCCTCGAGCAGCGCGGACTGGGTCTTGGGCGTGGCGCGGTTGATCTCGTCGGCGAGAACCACTTGAGCGAAGATCGGGCCCTTCTGGAACTCGAAGCGGCGGTGGCCGGTGGCCTGGTCTTCCATGACGATGTTGGTGCCGACGACGTCGGCGGGCATCAGGTCGGGCGTGAACTGGATGCGGCTGAAGGGCAGGTGCAGCGTCTCGGCGAGCGTGCGGACCAGCAACGTCTTGCCCAGGCCCGGCACGCCCTCGAGCAGGACATTGCCGCCGGCGAAGAGGGACATGAGCACGGCGTCGACGATGTCGCGGTGGCCGACGATGACCTTGCCGATCTCGTCGAGCAGCGTGGTGTACTGGGCTTTGAAGCGCTCGCACTTCTCGGCGACTTCTTGCGGGGTGGCGGCGTTCTCATTGACGGCCATGGGTGCTGCTCCTGTGGCTTGTTTCAGTCGTCGTCCGCCATCTCATCGCGTGCGCGTTTCTTGGCGCGCATGAGGCGGGAGAGGCCTTCTTCTTCGGGTTCGGTCGATGCTTCGGGCGTGGACTTGATGCTTACTGCGGATCGATCGGTCTCGGGCGCACCGAGTTCGATGGGCTCGGCTTCGGCGTCCGGATCGGCTTCGAACTTGCGGGATGCGGCGGATGTGCCGGGCTCGCCATCGATCTTGGCGCGGGCCCGCTCGCGGGCGATGCGGAGGGAATCGACGCTCTCGCCGGTGTCGCGGCCGCCCTTGCCGGCGGCTCTGGCTGCGAGGCGTTTGAAGACCGCGAGATCGAGCCGGACTCGCCGGACGGCGACATCGACAAGGAAAAGCGCCAGCGTGATCATCGCGAAGAGCAGCACGGCCGGCTCGCGGGCGACGGGGCGTTCCAGATCGGTGCGCTGCCAGATATCTGCCTGCGTCGGGTCGGTCGGCAGGACGCGGCCGCCGGTGCGCTCGGCGACGAGCCGGAGCAGGCCCGCGTTGTCTTCGATCGCGCGGAACTCGTCGGAGAAGGGCCGGGTGACGGCGGCCTGGACGGCGCCCTCGGTTCGGCCGCCGGCCTGCGTGGGCGCGTCGTAGCGCATGGCGACGACGTAGGAACCGGGGTCGTCGGTTCGAAAGCTGGCGACGTAGCGGCCCGGGCCGTCCTGGCGGAGGCGGAGCTCCTGGGTGTCGCCCTCGGGCCCGGCGACGCGGCCGATGATGGACGCGAAGTTGATGCGGCCGTCGTCGGCGTCGGCGAGATCGACGACGACGCGGGAGGTGTCGCCGTCGGTCTCGATGCGGGTGCGGGCCTCGGCGTTGCCGCTTGGGCGCATGGCCCAGCGGACGTGCTCGGCGATAAAGCTCTCGAAGCCTGGCCAGCCGGTCCAGGTGGGCGACCAGCGGGTTGTCAGGTCGCTGGTGTAGGCAACGACTCGTCCCAGGCCTCGCTGCCAGTGCGCCAGGATCGGGTCGTCCTCGGGGCCGCGGAGGGAGACGACGGCCAGGCCGTCCTGGCGATCGGTGGTGACGACATAGCCCTCGATCTTGGGCACGGCGGAGATGCCACGCATCGGCGGGCTGGGCATGCCGGTGAGGGTGGGCGCGAAGGGGTTGCCCTCCCAGATCAGCGATCGCTTCACGGTCTGGGCTTCTTTGATGAAGATCTGTGGCAGGGTGGCGAGCTGGCGGCTCTGGGTGACGGCATAGAAGTTGCCGCCGGTGGTTTCGGCGATGACGCGGAGCCTGAGCAAATCGGGGCTCCCGGGCCCGCCGTTGTGCGGGAAAACACCGACGGTGCTGATGGTGATGCCGTTGTCGACAAATCGTTGCAGGAGCGCTCGGCCGGGCGGGGATGGATCGCCGTCGCTGATGATGATGGCGTGCTTCTGCCCGGCCTCGGCGGCGATGAGCCCGTCGAGCGCGACGCGGACGGAGGGGGCCATGTCCTGCATGTCGCCGAAGGTCAGACTTTTGATGGACTGGCGGACCTCGGCGCCGCTGCCCTTGGGCGACATGGGGTGGACCCACCGGACGCCGCTGCCGCCGCCGGACCAGCTGAACTCGACGATGCCGACGAGGTCGAGTCGGCTGAGCGCGTCGACGGCCGCCTCGGCGGTGCGTTCGCCGTAGAACCGGCCCTCGGGCATCTCGACCGAGTGCATGATCAGGGCAAGGGCGCCCCGCGGCATGCGGCGGGTCTGGGGCGGGTCAAGCTGGACGGGGAGGATGTCTTCGACCTCGGTGCCGATCCAGCCGCCGGCGCCGAACGAGTCGGGCCCACCGAGCATGACCAGCCCCCCGCTGCCGTCTTCGACGTACGAAACCATGTTCTGGATCTGCGTCTGGCTGAACGAATAGGCGGGCGTGTTGCAGAGCACGACGGCGTCGTAGGCGGAGAGCTCGACGAGCGAGGCGGGGCCGGTGCGCGGCTCGGCTTCCTCGACGTTGATGCCGGCGGCGGAGAGCGCGCGGACGACGTTGGCCGAGTCCTCGGGCCGATCGGAGAGGACAAGGACGGTTGCCTCGCCGGCGTAGAAGGTGATGGCGGTAGCGCGGTTGTTGTCGGCGATGACGTCGTCGACGCCGGCTTCAAGAGGCTCAAAGACGGCCTCGAACTCCTGCGGTCCGGTGAGCTCGAGCGCGAGCGGGACGAGCAGGGTGTTGGTGCCCTCGCTGAGGCTGACCTCGACGCCCAGGTCGTTGCCGTCGCCGAGGCGGACGGGGCGGTCGTTGACGAGCAGGGTGAGCCGCCCGCGGACGGGGCGGGTGGCGCGGAGCGTGACGCGGGCGTTGATGATCTCGCCGGCGCGGGCGCTGGCGGGGGTATCGACGGCTTCGAGGATGACCTCGGACTCGTAGCGATAGGTCTGTGGCAGAACGTCGATCGGGACGCCGGCGGCGCGGGCGCGGTCGGCGGCGGCGAGCAGGCTGCCCTGGGTCTCGTTGCCGTCGGTGATCAGCAGCAGGCGGTATGCCGCGTCGCCGGGGCGGACGGCCAGGGCCATGCGGACGGCTTCTTCGAGGTTGGTGCCATCGGCCGCGGGCACTGTGCGGGCCTCGACCTCGCTGGTCAGCGGGCTGGGCAGGGCCTGGACATAGGCCTCCCGGGCCGCGGTGACGGTGCCGAGCAGGTCGAGTCGGGAACGCCGGCCGATGCCCGCGGCCTGCTCGACGTAGGCTTCGGCCTCGGCCTGCTTCGAGGTCGGCACCGAGCGGCTCATGTCGAGCACGGCGGTGACGGCGAGCTTGTCCGACTCGTCGCGCAGGCCCGGTTCGGCGAGCGTCATCGCCAAGAGGGCGATGACGACCAGCCGGGCCGCGACGGTGAGCCACCGCGACCGGCCCGCCGCGAGCGAGAGGCTCCGGCGGGCCATCAGCAGGGAGACCGCGCCGGCGACCACGCCGACCACAAGCCACTCGGGCGAGGCGAGCTCGATCGGGCCGAGATGCACCGCCGCGAGCGTGATCATCCGCCGGCCCCGCCGGGGCGCGTGTACGGGTCGATCGGCCGGCCCGGCGCGTCGAAGACCTGGATGCGGTTGTTGCCGGAGTCGAGCACGAAGGCCTCCTCGCCGCGGACGGCGATGCCCCATGGGGAGGCGAGCTCGCCCGCCTCGCGGCCCGGAGCGCCGAACCGACGGACGATGCTCCCCGAGTCGAGCTCGACGAGGCTGACGCGGTTGCCGCCGAACTCGGTTACCACAACGCGGCGGTCTTCGAGAAGCGCGATGCCATAGGGATACGAGAACAGCTCAACGCCGGGCCCGCCGATCCAGGCGATCAGCTCGCCGTCGAGCGAGAAGCGGCCGAGGCGGTGGTTGCAGGCGTCGGCCACGATGAGCTCGCCGGCGGCGGGATCGATCGCGATCGATTGCGGCCGGTTGAAGACGATCTCACCGGAGCGCTCG
>JBCDEF010000194.1:0-5225 GCA_039179915.1 Planctomycetota bacterium
GCGGGCGACGGCGGCGGCGTGATGGTGTATCGACAGCCGGAAACAACGCCCACAAAGCACGTGTAGCAGACAGCGACGATGATACGTGTGGCGTGGCGGCTCATACCTACGCAGCATAACGCACGCAGCAACCCGTGGTACCATCGCTGCGGCAAACCCGCCGATCGGCCGATCTATCAACAGCAAGGAACCCGAATGCTCGACTTCACAGGCAAACACGCGCTCGTCACCGGCGGCACCAAGGGCATCGGAAGGGCGACCGTCGAGCTGCTGCACTCACTCGGTGCGCATGTCACCGCCGTTGCACGATCCGAGGACGACCTCGCCGAGCTTGCCGGATCATTCGGCGACCGCATCGACACCGTCGCCGCCGACGTCGGCGAGCCATCGGGACGTAACACGATCATCGAATCGATCACCAGCCCGCTCGATGTGCTCGTCAACAACGCGGGCATCAACGTCCGCAAAGCGACGAGCGACTACACGAATGAAGAGGCCGAGCGGATCATGCGGGTGAACTACGAGGCCGCGTTCGATCTCTCGCGTAGGCTACGACCCCGTCTGCTCGAAACGTCGCACGCTGCGATCATCAACGTCAGCTCGGTCGCCGCGGTGCGTTCAATGAGCACGGGTGCTCCGTACGCCGCGAGCAAGGCCGCCCTCGACCAGCTCACCCGCTACCTCGCCGTCGAGTGGGCCCCCACCGAGCACATCCACGGCATCCGCGTCAACAGCGTCCAGCCCGCCTACATCGACACCCCGCTCGCCAAGCCCGTCTTCGAGAACCCCGCCCGCTACAAGCAGATCCTCGCCGCGACCCCGATGGACCGGATCGGCCAACCCGAAGAAGTCGCCGCCGCCATCGCCTTCTTGGCATCGCCCGAGGCGAGCTACATCACCGGCGCAACACTCCCCGTCGATGGCGGCATGCTGAGCGGGATGCTGTAGAATTGACCATGCAGATCCTTGGAGACACGAATGGCACAGCGCGGCAGTGCGATTTCCAAGCAGTGGGATGAACTAAGGAAAGAACTGACCGACCTTGCCGACACCGGTGAATGGGCGTTTCGTGGGGAACGCGAGCCCTACCCATCAGTCCACCCGGCAATTGACAGGATCACTCTGGCGCAGACCAACACGCTGGCTCTCTCACAACTCCTGAGTATCGAGCGGGAAGCGACCGCCGAATTCTTCAAGCATGCTGCTGGCTCAGCGTCCGGAATCGAGGCAGCAATGTTTGCGGATTGGCTGTCGATGCAAGCTTTGCTTCGCCACTATGGAGGGCCAACACGCCTCCTGGACTGGTCGACGGACTGGCGGGTTTCAGCATTCTGGGCTTGCGAATCAGAGTTCGAGAAAGACGGCCGGATCATGGCCTTCAACTTCAAGTCACTCAAGACTCAGCAGATGGGACTCGTTGGCACAAGCGACGACTTCTGGCGCACGCCGGTCAGCTTCAACAAAGGAATGCCTGTCCCGCGGATACTGCATGTGCAGAGCGTCAGACAGATGCCCAAAGCGGTCTTCATTGTCTCACCCGAGTTGCAGTTCCCTCGAATAATCGTCCAGCGGGGCGTCTTCTCAATAGCGACGCAGCCGCAGTTAGACCACTGGGAAACCATTCAGAACAACAACAGCGATCCCAACCACACGAAGCTCTTTGTGGTACCTGCCGGGGTCAAACGATTTGCACTTCAACGACTGTCACGACAGCAGATTAGCCACGCAAGTATTCTTCCCGGTGTCACGGGCGCAGCACTACACGCATCTGCGATTGCAGAGCGGCGCGCCACCGATCGCAAGGCCTACTCGGCAAACCAAGCCGATGACAATTGATCACCACTCCGGCCCGCCCGCGTACCGCCCGTAAACATCCGCCATCGCCTGCACCATCTCGCCAAGCGTGCAGTTCGCCAGCGCCCCGTCGACCAGGCTCGGCATCACGTTCTCGCCCGCCCGGGCCGCGTCGCGGATCGCGTCGAGGGCCTTCGCTGCCCCATCTGAGTCGCGGTTGGCCTTGAATTCGCTCAGCACGCGGACCTGCTCGGTCTCCACCGAGTCGGGGATAGTCAGGATGTCGATCTGCCGGTCGTCGTCGCCGTCGGTGTACTCGTTGACGCCGACGATGATCCGGTCCTTGGCCTCGCACTCTTCCGAGAACCGGTAGCTCGCCTCGGCGATGTGCCGGCGGAAGTACCCCTTGTTGATCCCGCTGACCACGCCCTGGCCGTAGCCATCCGTCGGCATGTACCCGGGGTGCTTGCTGTTGTCGCCGTCCACAGGCTCGCTGTCAGAGATCGCCCGGTACGTTCCCATCCCGTCGATCTCGCGGATCAGGTCCATAGCCTCGGCCTCCATCCGGTCGGTCAGGCTCTCGATGAACCAGCTCCCGCCCAGCGGATCGACCGTCCGCGTGATCCCCGTCTCGTGCGCGAGGATCTGCTGCGTCCGCAGCGCGACCGTCACCGCCTGCTCCGTCGGCAGGCCCAGCGTCTCATCCATGCTGTCCGTGTGCAGGCTCTGGCACCCGCCGAGGCCCGCGGCCATCGCCTGGTACGCCACCCGAACGATGTTGTTCAAGGGCTGCTGCTCGGTCAGCGAGCAGCCGGCGGTCTGCACGTGGGTCTTCATGTACCACGACCGCTCGTTGGTCGCGCCGTACCGCTCGCGCATCAGCCGGGCCCACATCCGACGCGCCGCGCGCAGCTGCAGATCTCCTCGAAGAACTCGTTGTGCGAGTTAAAGAAGAAGCTCAGCCGCGGCGCGAACTCATCGATATTCATCCCCCGCTCGAGGCACGCCTCGACGTACTCCATCCCGTCGCGGATCGTAAACGCCAGCTCCTGCGTCGCCGTCGAACCGGCCTCGCGGATGTGGTAGCCCGAGATCGAGACGCTGTTCCACCGCGGCAGGTGCTGGCTCTGGAACTCGATCGTGTCGACGACCAGCTTCACGGAGGGATCAGGAGGAAAGATGAACTCGTTCTGGCTGTGGAACTCTTTGAGGATGTCGTTCTGCAGCGTGCCGCCGAGCGTCTCCCAGCCGATGCCCCGCTGCTGCGCCATCGCCAGGTACATCGCCCAGATCACGCACGCCGGCCCGTTGATCGTCTGCGACACCGTCACGCTATCGATCGGGATGTCGGCGTACAGCCGGTGCATGTCCTCGATCGTGTCGATCGCCACGCCGCACTTGCCGACCTCGCCGGTCGAGAGCTCGTCGTCAGAATCGCGCCCCATCAGCGTCGGCAGGTCGAACGCCGTCGACAGCCCCGTGTTCGCCTTCGTGCTGGTCTTGGCCGCCTCGAGCAGGTACTTGAACCGCTGGTTCGTGTCATCCGCCGAGCCGAAGCCGGCGAACTGCCGCATCGTCCACAGCCGCGTGCGGTAGCCCTGCGGGAACAGACCCCGCGTGTACGGGTACTGCCCAGGCGCGGCGATGTCCCGATCGATGTTCGCCAGCGACGCCGGGGGCCCCCCATCGTGGGTGGTCGGCCCATAGAGCGGGTCGAGTACCAGCCCGGAGATCGTCACCGCGTGGGGGTCGACACCCTCCAGCCCGGCGCCGGTGATGGAAGTGCTGACATCGCTGGGGGTCGTGGTCATGGCATGGGCTCCGAACGGGGTCTCTCTCCCGCATTGTACGCTGTATACAGACCGGTTCGAGGGCGTGGGCCCGGCTCAGTCCACAGGCCGGGTGAAGACGAAGTCGATGCCCTCGACAGGCTTGTGCAGACCCCGAAACCCGTTTTCACCGACCACGCCGCCATCGTCTTGGCCGTCGAACGCGACCGAGTAGAGCGTGTACCCAAGGTCCGAGCCGTCGGTCCGATAGACCAGCGGCTCGCCGGCGCCGAGCGGGTCGGGCGTGACCCGCTGCAAATACTCGGGCACGAGCTCGCCGAGCCCGGTCGGGAGTCGGTCCTCGTCACGCCGGAACCGCTCGATCGCGAGCATGGCGAGCAGCCCATCACGCGACAGCGAAAACTGCTGCACCGAGCCGTCCGCCTTGCTCAAGCCGCCGATGAACATCGCCGCCAAGCCAGCAGTCTTGGGCCATTCTTGGCCGACCGCCTCGTACGCTTCCCGATCTCTCCACCGCGCGGACAGCGGCCGCATCGCTAGCCGCTCGACCTCGGGCCACAACGCATCAATGAGCGCTTCGATCTCACTCAGGCTCGGCAGGGAATCAAGATCGATATCCTCAATTTCCATGACGTCCTCACCCTCTTCCGCAAAGAACGAGGCGAAACCCAGCAACCCCTCGGTCGCTTCCGGATCGGGCCGACCGATCTCAAGATGCATCTCATCGAGGAAGGCCGTCAGCAGGATCCGCTCCGCCGGCAGCACATCGGCAAAGACCGGCTCCGGCGCTGCGGCAATGATCGCCGCCAGTTCATCCAGCACATCAGGCGGCAGACGACCCGCAACCAAGTCACCGCAGACGTGCCGCTGAGCGCGCGATTGAATCGCGATGTTGACCAACTGCTGGATCATCATCCCGCGGCCCTGGGCAACATCGCCGAGCCAGACGATCGTTGAGAGGTCGTCGAGGTAGCGATCCCACTCGTGCCGGTCGGCCGAGAGATACAACCGCCGGCCGAGCATCTGGGTGAGCCGACGGAAATCGCCCAAGTTCGCTGTCATCACGCTCGTGTCGGTCGGCCTCGTGCCCTGAGGCAACGGCAGTACGAATGCATCGCCGCTCTCTCGAAGCTCTTGCAGCCGTCGGATCAGTCCATCGGCCTCAATGCCGTCGAGCATCTCGACATAGATCGCTTAGGCCGCTCTGAAGTTTTCCCGGATCTCGTCCGGCGTCTCGCCGTGGCCGGTATGCGACCACTCGTCCTCGTCTTCTTCCGCGGCCAGCCGCATGTGCAGGTCTTCACCGCCGACCATCCAGAAGTCATATCCGACACTGATTCCCGCGTAGTCTTCCTCTGGCTCACCGAGAACTTCGGCCGAAACGCGCCGGCGCGCCGCGTCTAGCCTGGCATCGAGTTCCTCAAAGAGCTCAATCAGCTCATCCCACCTGTTCGGCCGCGCATCCTTCCCGCCGTACTTCGCCCAAGCGAGGTCCTCAAGCTGCCGAGCCGGCGTCAGCTCCGTGACATCTTGAGCACACACATCGCACGACAGACACACGAAGAGTACCGCACCACAAACCGCTCGCATCATCACTCCATCTCCCCGGGCGTCAGCACCCAGTCCCGGCCCGTCCGCGCC
>JBCDEF010000195.1:0-5198 GCA_039179915.1 Planctomycetota bacterium
AGAAAATCCCCGTTCCCTTCGTTGCTCCCGGGGGCTGGTGAACAACAGGTTTTCACCTCGCTTGCTGGCCCGGGGGGGGCGGGGCGGGGGGGGGGGGGGGGGGGGGGCGGGGTGGTTCTGTGCGACCTGGACCCTGGGAACCTGGCTCGGGCGGCGGCTCGGGTGCGGGATGCCGCGCCCGGCGTGGAGGTGGTTGAGGTCCCGGGGAGCTTTGTTGGGGTGCCGGCGGCGATGCGGGCGCTTGGGCTGTCGGCGGATGTGGTGCTGGGGGACTTGGGGTTCGCCTCGAACCAGGTGGACGACCCGGCGCGGGGGCTGAGCTTTCGGACGGACGGTCCGCTGGACATGCGGCTGGACCCGGGCGGGCTGGTGACAGCGGCGGAGCTGGTCAACGAGCTGCCGGAGGCGGACCTGGCGGATGTGATCTATCGGTATGGGGAGGAGCGGGCGTCGCGCCGTGTCGCACGGGCGATCGTTCGCCGGCGGTCGGAGACGCCGTTCGAGCGGACGGGGGATCTGGCGGAGGTGGTCCGCCGAGCGGTGCCCGGCGGTCAGCGGGGTGGTCAGCGGGGTGGTCAGCGGGGAGGGAAGCGGGGCGGCCGATCGGGGATCGATCCTGCAACGCGGACGTTTCAGGGGCTTCGGATCGCGGTGAACGGTGAGCTCGAATCGCTGGAGTCGCTGCTGGCGTGTGTGTCGTCGGGTGCTGGCGCGGGCGGGTGGCTTGCGGCCGGGGCGCGGGTCGGGCTGATTTCGTTTCACTCGCTGGAGGACCGGCCGATCAAGCGGGCGATGCTGTCGTGGGCGGAAGCGGGGCTCGGCGAGCGGGTAACGCGCAAGCCTGTGGTGGCGGATGAGGCGGAATCTGCCGGGAATCGGCGTGCTCGTTCGGCGAAGTTTCGGGTGTTTCGGCTGGGCGTTGGCATCGCCGACGGGTTCGTGGGCAAGAGTTGATCTGGTTTGGGACCCGGAGCCGATAGCGGTTGTTACAGTTGAGAGCGCCGTGGCGTCGGCGTGTTTGGGTGAGATCGGCGGGGAGCGGCCTGATCGGAGACGGGCCGAGTCGCTGAGCGGACGCAGGGACGCGTGCTGTGACACGAGAGCAAAAGCTTGGGTTGATCATCGGTTTCGCGGTGGTGCTGGTGTTTGGCGTGCTGATCGCCGACCATTTTTCGCGCGCCCGCTCGGAGCCGCTCTTGACGTCTGATCCGGTCGATGAGCCGCTGGTGATCCCCCGCGTTGGTGGGCTGGAGCCGCCGGCCCGCGGGTCGCTGCCGCTGCTGCGGGAGCCGCTGGCTGCTGCGGGCCGTGCGCCGGCTGCGGATGCGGGTTCCGGGCTGGACCTGGGTTCGATCTTTGGGCCGGTCGAGTCGGATGGCGGCCGATCGGCACGGTCGGTGGCTGAGGCTGGGGGTGCGAACACGGCTGGCGGGTCTGGCTCTGGAGTTCTTCCCGGGTTCGTGCGGGTCGGTGACGAGCCTTTGGGTGCCGGTGTGGCGCCGGCGGAGGCGAGCGCGGCGGCCGAGCCAGCGGACGCGGGCCCGGCGCGTGTGCGGACGCATCGGGTGCGCGAGGGCGAGAATCTGTACCGGATCGCGGAGCGGTACTACGGCAACGGGCACCTGTGGCGTCGTCTGGCGACGGCGAACGGGTCGTTGGTGACCGCGGACGGGCAGGTCTCTGAGGGGGCGGTGCTCCGGATCCCGTCGCCGGACTCGATCTCCGGGGCGTCTCGGCCGAGCCGGTCGGCGCGGGCGGCAGCGGCTGCCTCGCCCGGCACGACGGTTGTGGGGACGTACACGGTGCAGCGCGGCGACACGCTGAGCGAGATCAGCCAGCGGCTGCTCGGGACCGTGCGCCGGATGGATGACCTGATCGAGATGAATCGGGGGCTGATCGAGAACGCGGACGACATCCGCGTCGGGATGACGCTGCGGTACGAGCGCGGTCCGGAGGCTTGAGCGTCGCGTCGGCCCAGCACGACGGGGTATCGCCTGCGGCGAGCGGTGCGGGTGGGCTGACGGCGCGGGTCGGCTTTGCGATCGTGGTGTTCGGGTTGATCGCGCTGACGCTGCTTTCGCTTCGGCAGCAGCGGCTGCAAGCGTTGCACGAGCTCTCGGCGGTGCGGCTGCGTCAGTCGACGCACGACCGCGAGCTGTGGGAGCTTCGGGCGGCGCTGTCGTCGGTGCTGACGCCGGAGCAGGTCGGTGTGCTGCCTTCTGGGGGCGGTGCGGCGTTGGGGCCGACGGGCTTGGGCTCGGGCTTGGGCGCCATGCCGGGTGAGGGCGAGCGATGAGTGGGGCCGGCGGCGTTCGTGTGGGCTGGATCGGGCTGGCGGTCAGCGGTTTGTGCGTGGCGGTGTTCGCGGCGGTGTTCGGGCGGGTGGCGATGCTGCAGTCGTCGGTGTCTGAGCCGTTGGTCGCGGCGGTGGGGTCTCGTCACGGTGTTGTGGTGACGCCGGCGGTCCGCGGGACGCTGCACGACCGCCGTGGTCGGCTGATCGCGTCGACGCGGTTCGGCTCGCGGGTGTTCATCGATCCTGTGTCGTTCGAGAGCCCGCCTGGCGAGGCGGTGGTCCGGCTGGCGGAGGCGTTGGGCCTTCCGGCGTCGTCGGTGGGCGAGCGGGTGATCGGTCCGATGCTCGCGAATGCGGCGGCGGTCGCGGCCGGCGGGGCGGATGCGCCGCAGCGGCGGTATGTGCGGCTGACGGGGGTGCTGGATGATCTGGCGGCCGAGCGTGTGCGGCGGCTTGGGCTAGCGGGCGTGCACCTGGAGCGGGTGCCGGTGCGTGAGTACACGGCGCATGAGGACCTGGCGTCGCTGATCGGCAAGGTCGGCGCGAGCGACACGGGCTTGCTCGGCATGGAGCACGCGTTTGAGTCGCGGCTGACGGGTCTTTCGGGCTCGGCGCGGTATGTGCGTGATGCTGGCCGGCGTCCGATGTGGATCGAGCCGGGGACGTGGCGGGCTTCGGAGCATGGGGCGTCGGTGCGTGTGTCGGTCGATCTGGCGGTCCAGCGGATCGCGTTGGAAGAGCTGCAGCGCGGCGTGTTGGAGAGCGGGGCCGCGGGCGGTCGGGTGCTGGTGGCTGACCCGTCGACTGGCGAGATCCTGGCAATGGCGGACCTGGTCCGCGAGTTGCCGGACGCGGAGCCGTATCCGTGGTGGCCGGCGGACCGGGTAGGTTCGGGGCCGGTGGAGGTGCCGGCGCGTCGGTATGCGGCGGTGACAGGCCGCGGGCTGAACCCGGCGGAGCCGGCGATGGCCCGGAACCGATGCGTGGAAGATGTGTACGAGCCGGGGTCGAGCTTCAAGCCGTTCGTGTGGGCGCTGCTGACCGAGAGCGGTCTGGTGACGCTTGATGAGACGTTCGACACGGGTCAGGGCTTCTGGGTGACGCCGTACCGTCGGATTATCCGGGATGTGACGGCCCGTCCGGAGATGACGTGGCGCGAGGTGCTGATCAACAGCTCGAACATCGGGATGGTCAAGGCGTCGAGCCGGATGTCGTTCGATGCGTTGCGGGTGGGGGTTCGGTCGCTCGGGTTCGGGTCGCGGACGCGGGTGGGGCTGCCGGGTGAGGCCGCGGGGCTGGTGACGGACGCTGCCGATTGGAGCAAGTACACGCAGACGTCGGTGAGCTTCGGTCACGAGATCGCGGTGACGCCGATGCAGGTGGTGCGGGCGTTTTCGGCGTTCTGCCGGACCGGTGATCTGGCGGGGACGATCCCGGACATGACGCTGCTGGGGGCGGCGCCGGGCGGCAGCGGCGTGAGCCGACGGGCGTTTTCGGGGGAGGTGGCCCGGGAGGGCCGTCTGGCGATGGCGGAGGTCGCGGCGCGGGTGGAGCGACTGATGCATCGGCATCTGGGCGGCGAGCGCGGCTGGCGGTACACGATGTTCGGGAAGTCCGGAACGGCCGACCTCCCGCTTGGTCCGGCTCCGGAGGGGTATCGGCGTCCGCCGGGGGCGTCGGGGTATCTGGATGGGCAGTACGTGACGAGCTTTGTGGCGGGGGCGCCGGTGGCGGAGCCTCGGATCGCGCTGGTGGTGGTGATCGACGACCCGGGGCCGGAGCGGATCGCGGATGAGCGGCATTATGGGTCGTGGACGGCTGGTCCGGTGGCAAGACGGATCGCGGAGCGGACGCTGGCGTACCTCGGGGTGGAGCCCGATGTGCCGCCGGCGGTTGAGGACGACGGCTGATATCCGGACATGCGGATCGCCTGTTGGGCAGATTTCCCCCCTCTGTGGGTGTATGCGCTTGGATTCGTAAAGCGAACCGGTTAGCCTTTGTACGATGAGAGAGGGCGGGGTGTTGTGAGATGCCCGTCCTGACAGACACAGGGATTTGGGAGAGACTGGAATGAAGACGTTGTGCGCATTTTCTGCGCTGGCTGTTGCCGGTTCGGCGATGGGTCAGCTTGATGGTCAGAACATCGGTGCTGGCCTGCCGCTGCTGTCGGTTCAGGACACCGCGACGCAGTTCGGCAACTCGAGCGGTGCGGACCAGGGTTCGCCGTTTGGTTCGGAGCTGAACTCGCTGTACGGGACAATCTCGGGCGGCACGCTGTCGTTCTCGATCGCGGGCAACCTCGAGGCAAACTTCAATAAGGTGTTCGTGTTCATTGATGGTGTTGCCGGCGGCGAGAACACGCTGCTGGGCGACAACGTCGACGGCGGGTTCGATGAGATCAACAACCTCGGGTACACGTTTGACGCCGGTTTCGAGCCGGATCACGGGTTCCGGATGGAGGTCGGCGACGGCTTCTTCGGTGTGAACTCGTTCGACCTGATCGACAACACGGGTTCGACCGTTGTGTCGGGCGGCGGTCCGGGCGATCTGCCGCTGACCGACGGCACGGACGGTGTGACCACGGTTGGCTGGGACAACGCGAACCCGTTTGGCGTGACGGACACGGACGCTTCGGGCGCCCTGACTGGCACAACGGGCTGGGAGTTTGAGGTTGATCTGCTGTCGTTCCTGGGCGAGGTGCCCAGCGAGGTCCGGATTATGGCCGTCCTGACGAATGCGGACGGTGGTTTCACGTCGAACCAGGTTCTGCCGGGTGTTGGCGGCGCAGGGAACCTTGGCGGCGGCGTTGATTTCAGCGCGATCGCCGGCGAGCAGTTCGCGACGATCGTGCCGGCTCCGGCTTCGGCGGCGCTGCTGGGCCTCGGTGGCCTGGCCGCGGCTC
>JBCDEF010000196.1:0-5184 GCA_039179915.1 Planctomycetota bacterium
GAAGTTGCCCTCTCTGAAACGGAGCGATGAGGTCACGGCATCGGTCGTCCGGTCGAGGTCGATCTGCCGGCGCACCCGGCGGGGCAGGCCCGTGAGCACCGCGCGGACCTTCTCGGCGAGCAACGCCGGCACGAGCCACTCAAACGTATCCGCATTCGCCGACGCGGCATCCGAGAGCGTGAGCTCCGCCGCGATACCGTCCGTCTCGCTGCCCGGCTCGAAGCGGTAGGTCAGCCGGGCGCGGCTCCCGGCGCCGAGGTCGATCGACTCGGGCGCTCCGTGCGGATCGGGTGCATCCTGGGTCGCATCGAGGAAGTCTTCGCGGCGCATCAAGAGTGCGGTGGGATCTTCCGCCTCGGTGCGCCGGCGGAACCGGTCGAACCCCCGCGCGGTGCAGACGTCCGGCGGCAGCCGCGCGTCGAAGAACCCGACCAGCATGTCGTGCGTCGGCGTGCGCGGCGTTCGGAGCTTGGCTTCCTCGTCCGTGAGCTCCGCGAGCAGCGCCGCGTTGTGCGTCTCGAACGGTGCGCCGCAGCGCAGCGCCCCATCGACCAGCGCCTGCTCGAGGAACACCCGCCTCGCGTGCTCCCGGTCGACCGAGGCGTAGGGCACCAGCCGCTCGCGGGACAGCTCGAGCTGGCCGAGCCAGGCCGACGACGGGGCCTCGACCACCCCGCGGTCGGGGTTGTACATCGGCTCGCCGTACTCGCGGCGGATCAGGTGCCGGGCGGCGTGCTCGATCCAGGCGGCATCGACCCTCGCGGCGGTCCGCGCGAAGAGGCGGGTTGTCCGCAGCAGCTCGGTGACCACGAGCCAGCTCGACCCCTTGGTCCGCACGCACGACGCCGGGTGGATCGCGAACCGGCCCGCCAGCGGCGAGGCGAATGTGCCGTTCGGTTCTTTGCGGCCGACCGAGGTCGCAAAACCCGCGAGCACGGCGCGGTGCAACGCCGCGGGATCGTCCCGCCGCCGCCGCGGGCGGAGCCCGATCTCGTTGACCATGTCTCGGAGCTGCCGGTGCGTGTCGGTCCACTCACGCATGCGAACGAGCGAGAGGAACTCGCGTTCGAGCGTCCGCCGGAGCGCAGCGCGAGAGAGCGAGTCTTTGAGCTTGTGGTAGTGATCCCAGAGCCTGAGGATCGCGATGAAGTCCGAGGCCGGGTCGGCGAATCGCTGGTGGCTCGCGTCGGCCGCGTCGCGCTGCTCGTGCGGGCGGAGCCGCGGGTCCTGGCACTCGAGCGCCGAGGCCACGATCAGCGCCTCGGCGAGCACGCCGAGCTCGTCGGCCTCGACCAGGATGCGGCCGATCCGCGGGTCGACCGGCAGCCGTGCGAGCCGGCGGCCCATGGCCGTGATCGCGTCGTCGGCATCGACCGCGCTCAGCTCGCGGAGCGTGTCGTAGGCCTCGGCGATACGGCGGCGGTCCGGCGGATCAACGAACGGGAAATCCTCGGGCCGCCCGAGCCCGAGCTCGGCCATCTGCAGGATCACGCCGGCGAGGTTGGTCCGCTGGATCTCCGGCTGTGTGAACTCGGGCCGGGCTTCGTGGTCCGCTTCGGAGAACAGCCGGATGCAGACGCCGTCCTCGGTCCGGCCGCACCGGCCGGCGCGCTGCCGCGCCGAGGCCCGGCTGATCGGCTCGACCTGGAGCGACTGCACCCTGCGGCGGGTCGAGTAGCGGCTGATCCGCGCCACACCGCTGTCGATCACGTAGCGGATACCGGGGACGGTCAGCGAGGTCTCGGCGACGTTTGTCGCCAGCACGATCTTGCGGCGTGCGGCGCGGCGGAACACGCGCTGCTGCTCGGCCATGCCGAGCCGCGCGTACAGCGGGACGATCTCGCAGCCCGACAGCAGCCGCGACGTCTCGCCCGCCTCACGCAGCCGCCTGGCAGCATCGCGGATCTCCCGCTCGCCGGGCAGAAAGACAAGCACATCGCCGGCGCTGCCGAAGCCGTCGCGGACCGCGAGCCGCTCGGCCGCGTCCGCGATCGCGTCCGGCAGGTCCAGCGGCCAGCCGTCGTCATCAACAGGCTCGCGGTGCACGATATCGACCGGGTAGGTCCTGCCCGAGACCTCGATCACCGGCACGCGTTCGTGCAGCGCCTGCTCGAAGTGGTCGGCGAACCGCTGCGCATCGATCGTCGCCGACGTCACGATGATCTTCAGATCGTCCCGCCGCCCCACGACCCGGCAGAGCAGCCCGAGCAAAAAGTCGATGTTGAGGCTGCGTTCGTGCGCCTCGTCGACGATGATCGTGTCGTACTGCTCCAGGTCGCGGTCGCGCCGCGACTCGGCCAGCAGCACGCCGTCGGTCATGAGCTTGATGCGCGTCTCGGCCGAGGTGTCGTCACCGAAGCGGACCTTGGCCCCGACGAGCCCGCCGACCGTGCCCCCGAGCTCGGAGGCGACCCGCGCCGCGACCGACCTGGCCGCGAGCCGGCGCGGCTGGGTATGCCCGATCAGTCCGGCGGCGCCCCGCCCCATCGCGAGGCAGAGCTTGGGGAGCTGCGTGGACTTCCCCGAGCCGGTCTCGCCCGAGAGGATCACCACGCGCGATGACTCGATCGCGCTGCGGATGTCATCAACACGAGAAGAAAACGGAAGCTCTGCCGGGAAGGCGATCTCGGGTGTGTCCAGGGTGCGCTTGAGCACGCGCTCGCGCGAGTCCCTGGCCAGCTCTGCAGCGGCGGACGGGTCGCGGCGGTGCAGGCGCCGGATCGCCGCTCGATCCGGGCCGAAGGTTCCTTCGAGCATGGCCCTCGGCAGCCCGGTATCGTGGTGAGGCCTGTCCTGGCGGGACCGGCGGCGGCGACGGCGCTTTCGGGCTGGAGGGGTGGCGTCGGACATGCAGCTGAGTGATCATTGCGCAGCGATCAGCCGCCCGCGACGGTCAGCAGCGAACCCAGCCATCCTTGGATCGAATCCGCGAAGGTCAGCACCGCCGCACCGCCGACCGCGATGAACGCGCCGAGCACCGCGCGGGGCGTCACCCGCTCCTTGAGCAGAAAGTACGCGAACGGGAGGATCAGCACCGGGCTGAGCGAGACCATGGTTTGTGCGATGCCCAACGGCGCGTGCTTGAAAGCAATCAGCGACATCCAGACCCCCAGGAACGGGCCGACGAATGCGCCGCAGGCCGTGAGCCCGAGCCCGGCGGGCCAGCGCGACGGCTCTCGCTCCCCCGTGCCGCGGCGGGCCAGAACGACGTAGGCCAGCACGATCGGTGTCATGCCGAACAGACCGAAGACCATGCGCACCAGCGTTGCCGACAGCGGCGGGATCTGGTCTTCGACCGGCAGCGGTTCGATCACGCCAGCGAGCCCGACGCCGCCCATGCCGACACGCGAGCACAGCCCGCCGACCGCCTGGCTGACCGAGCCGATCATGGCGAGGATGACGCCCCGCCGGAGCCTGGGCGTCGGCTCACCCGCATCGCCGCTGCGTTCGAGCACAACGAACCCGACCGCGACGACTGTCATCAGAATGCCGGCGAGCGCGACCAAACCGAGCCGTTCATCCAGAAACACCGTGCCGAGGATGACAGCGAAGATCGGCGAGGTTGTCATGCACAGCAACGCACGCCGAGGCCCGATATCGACGAAGGCGGTAAACAGCGCCTGGTCGCACAGCGAAAGCCCGATGAGCCCGGATAGCGCCAGCATCGCGAGGTGCGGCGCCGAACCGATCATCGGAACGGGCGAGCCGAACGCGACCGACTGCGCCCCGCCGAGCAGCAGAATCGCGAACACGATACGGATGCTGTTGACCCAGGTGACCGCGATGCGCCGGCCCGCGGCGGCGAAGAAGAGAGATGTCAAGACCCAGAAGAGCGAGGTCGTCAGACCGGCAGCAGCACCGATGCGGATCGAGGTTTCGCTGACCGAAGCGGCGTCCATCGCCCAGCATACACGCCGCCGACCGAACGCACGTGGGCGTGCTATCCTTTCACCGAGCAACGGAGACGGACTCGTGAGCACGATCGAAGGCCGACCACCGGCGAATGCGCCGGGGACCACGAGCGAGACACCAAGCGATCCGGGCGCACTGGCCGACCGCTACGCCGCGACCCGCGGACTCTCGCTCGATCTGACGGCCCCGCTCACAGACGAAGATTGCTGCGTGCAGTCGCAGCCCTGCTGCTCGCCGACCAAGTGGCACCTCGGCCACACGACGTGGTTCTTCGAGCGCTTCATCCTGCTCGATGCGCTCGGGCAACGGCCGCACGACGAACGGTACGAGTTCCTCTTCAACTCGTACTACAACGCGCTCGGCGAGCGGCAGCCCCGAGCCTGCCGCGGCCTGCTGACGCGGCCCTCGCGGTCTGAGGTCGTCGAGTTCCGCGAGTCCGTCGACGAGCGGCTCACCGCGGCGCTCCGCCGCGGCGATGTGCCCGAGTCCGCCATGCCCGCGCTCGAGCTCGGCCTGAACCACGAGCAGCAGCACCAGGAACTGCTGCTGATGGATATCAAGCACCTGCTCTCGTGCAGCCCGCTCGATCTTGCCTACTGCCGCGATGAGCCCGAAGCGCGACCCGCGACGCGGCTGGGCTGGGTCGGCTTCGAGGGCGGCCTCCGTTCGATCGGCACCACCTTCGGACACGATCCGACCATCTACGACAACGAGTGCCCGGTCCACCGCGTCTACCTCGAGCCGTTCGAAATCGCTGATCGGCTCATCACCAACGGCGACTACGCGGATTTCATCGCCGACGGCGGCTACGAGCGGCCCGAGTTCTGGCTCGACATGGGTTGGACGCACGTGCAGCAGCACGGCTGGACCAAGCCCGCGTACTGGTGCGAGGCCGACGGACGCTGGCACGAATTCTCGCTCCGCGGCCGCCACCCGCTCTGCGACACCGAGCCGGTCTGCCACGTCAGCTATTTCGAAGCCGATGCCTACGCCCGCTGGGCCGGGGCCCGCCTGCCGACCGAGTTCGAACTCGAAGCCGCCCAGCTCGAACACCCGCAGACCCGCGGCACGATGCTCGAAGATCGACGGTTCCACCCGGGACACGTCGGCGAACCGGACGAACACAGCGGCCGACCCCGACAGCTCGTCGGCGACTGCTGGGAGTGGACCAGCAGCTCCTACGGCCCGTACCCCGGCTTCGCGTGCCCCAAGGGCGCCGTCGGCGAATACAACGGCAAGTTCATGTGCAACCAGTACGTGCTCCGCGGCGGC
>JBCDEF010000197.1:0-5144 GCA_039179915.1 Planctomycetota bacterium
CGCCCGGGAGCTGGAATCCGTTGCCGACGGGCCTGCCGACGAAGTGCCCTCGGAGCGTCGCCGCGAACCCGCGGAGCCACTCGCTCGCGCCGAAGAGCTGCCCGAACCGGCCCCGCGGCAGGCCGAAGAGCCGGTACAGCCCGGCGTCCGGGTCGCTGATCCACGAGATCTCGCCGAGCGCCAGCTTCGAGGCTTTCTTGGCGTGCTCGCCGGCGTCGGACATCGTGACGATGCCGACCCGTCTGCCGCCGGCGCGGATCGCGTCGGCCCGCGTCGCGAGGTCGGCCATCATCTCGCCGCAGAACAGGCAGCCGCTGTGGCGGACGAACACGAGTACCAGCGGCGTCTCGGTGCTCAGCTGCCGCAGGCTTGTGCCGTTCTGATCGGCGTAGCTGTCAAGGGCGGCATCCGTCGATGCTGGCGCGGGCGAGCCGGGCCGGCTGTTGTGCTTGGCGGCATCCCAGAGCATCATGCTGAAGGGGATCCACCAGATCAGGTCGTTGGTCAGGATCGTGACGCCGAAAGCCGGCGGCAGGTCGCCGACAATCAGCGCCTGTGCGAAGCCGAGCGGGCCGAAGATCTTGCCGAGCAAACCGACGAGCACGATCGGCCAGTGCCGCCGGCTGTCGCGGGCCGCGGCCAGGTAGCCGATGCCGTAGACCCCCACGATCATGCCCACGCACTGCCAGATCTGCGGGTAGAGCGGGGGCTCCATGCCGGCGAAGTCGAACAGGGCGTTGGGGAAGGCGATGACGGCCGCGCCCCAGACGAGGTTGTAGATGCCCGCGGCGATCAGCCATTTTTTCGCCCACGACGGCCCGCCGCTGTCGGTGCTCATCGGCTCTTGATCCGCGCCAGGCCGCCGTCGACGCCGATGACCTGCCCGGTCATCCACGACGCCGCGGGGTCGAGCAGGAACGCGATCGCCCTGGCGATATCCGCCGGCTCACCGATGCGGCCGAGCGGGTGCATGCTGGTGCTCGCCTTCAGCGACGGCTCGCTCGAGGTGATCCGTTCGGCCAGCGGGGTGTCGACCAGGCCCGGGGCGACGGCGTTGAAGCGGACACCGAAGGTCGAATAGGTCGCCGCGGCGGCTCGCGTCAGCCCCTCGACGCCCGCCTTGGCCGCCGAGATCGCCTCGTGGTTCGGCAGCCCGACGGTCGCGGCGCAGGTCGACATCAGCACGACGCTGCCGCCGGTCTTCCGCATCGCCTGTCCCGCCGCCCGCACCGTGTTGAACGCGGTCAGCAGGTTCTGGCGGACCGTGTCGTCGAAATCGGACGGCGACGTCGAGTGCGCCGGCTTCAGCAGGATCGACCCCGCCAGGTTCACCGCCCCGCCGAGAGGGCCGCACTCCTCAAAGACAGCCTGCAGCGCATCCGGGTCCTGGGCATCGACCACGGCGGTTCGGCCGTTCACGCTCTCCGAGAGATCGGCGAGCGGCTCGGGGCGTCGACCGGCAAGGACCAGATCCCAGCCGTGCTCATGAAGGCGTGTGGTCAGGCTCCGGCCGATACCGCCCGCGGCGCCGATGATCAGACATGTCTTGTTCTCAGCCATACCCGGCGCTTCGAGAGCCCCCCGCCGCCGGATGCGAAGCTCAGACACTTCGCAGAAACAGGAGCGACCCGACCACGAGCACAAGAAACATCCCGCCGAGCGCACCGGCGGCGATGAAGTCGCGCTTGTCGAGCCCGCCGCGGACCCGCGAGGCGGGCACATACACGATCTGCGCCGCGACGACCTCACCCATCTCCCAGCCGAACCCGCCCATGCCCTCGCCGTAGTCGGCGAACATCGCGGCCGGCGCATCGCCGCGGTCGCCGTGGCACCGCAGGCACGAGGCGTCGTTGACGATCATCGGCCGGGCGATGAAAAACTGCTCGTTGCCCAGCTCGCCGATGCGGAACGCCGAGTGCTCCTCGAGCGAAGGGGTGTCCCTGAACTTGGAAAGAAGCTCCAGCTCGAACCCGTCGGCCAGGTCGTCGGGGTTCGACGGGTTGTCCGCCGCTTCTTTGTAGAGATAGCCCTGGTAGTCGCCCCTGGCCTGGAAGCCGGTGAAGACCGTCCGCGCGCTATACCCCGGGACCGACTCGCGCGGGAAGACCGCCGAGTCGTCGGCGAGTTCGTCGCCCAGGTATGGCCGAACATGAGCGCCGGTGTAGTCGCGCACGGCGTTCATGGTGTCCAGCAGCGTCTGGGCCTGCTTGACGGTCTGCTCCCGCAGCATGACCTCCCGCTCGTCGATCAGCTCCCACAGGCCGTAGCCGAGCGCGCCGATGCTCACCAGAAGCCCCGCAACGATCGCGCTGGCCGTGGCCAGCCCGGCCCGGTTGCGGCGGGCGAACTTTCGCAGCCGGTAGCCCGAGCTCGGCGGCCTCGCCTGCACGGTGTCGTGGGCCAGGAACCGCCGCATGTCCTCGGCCAGCGCCGAGGCGGAGCTGTACCGCCGCGTCCGGTCCTTCTCGAGCGCCTTCATGACGATCCAGTCCAGATCGCCGCTGAGCAGCTTCTTGAGCGCGGGCACGTCGGTGCGGCGCTGCTGGGCGGCGATCAGCGACGTGTCGCCGCGCGTGGTCACCCGGGTCGAGGGCCGGTCCGGGTCCTCCTCGCGGATCAGCCGGTGGACCTCGGTGATCGGTGTCTCGCGCAGACGCCGCTCGTCGAGCGGCGTGGTGCCGGTCAGCAGCTCGTAGAGCAGCACGCCGAGCGAGTAGATGTCCGCCCGTGTGTCGACATCGAGCCCGCTCATCTCCGCCTGCTCCGGGCTCATATAGGCCGGCGTGCCCACGAACTGGCGGTATTCGGTGTAGAGCGTGTGGTCGGTCAGCTGCTGGTTGATCGCTTTGGCGACGCCGAAGTCGATCACCTTCGGCACCGGGTGCCCGTCGTGCAGCGTGACCATCACGTTCGAGGGCTTGATATCGCGGTGGATGATGCCTTTCTGGTGCGCGTGCTGCACGGCGTAGCACACCGTCTCGAACAGGGCCAGCCGTTCGAGCGGCGCGAGCTTGTTCTTGTCGCAGTACTCGGTGATGGGCACGCCGCGGACCAGCTCCATCACGAAGTAGGGCCGGCCGGTCTCGGTCGCACCGGCGTCGAGCACCCGCGCGATGTTCGGGTGGTCCATCATCGCCAGCGCCTGCCGCTCGGCCTCGAACCGGGCCACGACCTGCTTCGTGTCCATGCCGAGCTTGACGATCTTCAGCGCGACGACCCGCTTGACCGGCTCGACCTGCTGCGCCATGTACACCACGCCGAACCCGCCCTCGCCGATGTGCTGCAGGACCTTGTACGGGCCGATCGACGAGCCGACGGCGTCATCCGCGGCCTCGGCCGGATTCTCCGACACCAGCTCGGTGTCGTCGTCCCGTGCCGCCCCGGACACGGATGTCTCGTCGTTCTCGTTCATGGATACCATCATAACTGTCCATACAAACCACGCCTCGCCCCCCTCCGAACATCAACCACGAGCGGGTGAGAGCCAGGCGGCCGGTAAGCGGCCGGCAGACGGCCCGCAGGTGATCCGCACGTGACGAGCAACGCAATCAGGCTGGAGTGCGTCGACGCGTCGCTGCCAACGGTCCGTCTCGACCCGGAACGCGACCGGCCCGGCGTCCTCGGTCGTTCCCGTGATCTGCTGCTCTGCGTGCCGCACGGCAGCATCTCGCGCCGGCACTGCGAGATCGCCTATGTCGCCGGCCATGTCGCCGGCCATGTTGCCGGCCAGTGGTTTGTCAAGGATCTGGGCAGCCTCAACGGCACCTGGATCGACGGCAACCGGCTCAAGGCCGACGCGCCGACCCGGCTCACGCCGGGCTGCATCCTGCGGCTGGGCGAGGTCGACTTCGTCGTCCAGCCCGTCTCCAGCGCCCCGAGCGTGTTCGCCACCGTGGCCAAGCCGAGCGACCGGATCAGCCCGGTCAGCCGCGACCGCGACGGCGACGCCGCCCGCGTGCTCCAGATCCTGCTGCACTACGCCGCCCTCGCAGACGGCGCAGATTCTGAATCCGATCTGGCCGAGGCGATGGCCCGGGCCGCGATGAGCGTCGGGCAGTTCTCGCGCGTTGCGGTGGTCAAGCCCGGCAGCGACTGCGACGAGATCGACCGGGTCGAGGTGCTCGCCAGTGTCGGGCCCGCCAGCAACGACCGGCTCAGCAGCACGCTGCTCAGGGAAGCGGTCCGGCAGGCGGCGGTCGTCCGGCTCGACTCGTCGCCCGACATGGCCGACGCGGTCAGCGTCGTCGGCCTCAAGATCACCTCGGCGCTCTGCGTGCCGGTGCTCGTGGGCAGCACGATCCGGTGCCTGCTCTACGCCGACATCCGCGACGACCGCCCCGGCTCGGTCGACCGCGCGGCGCCCGTGTGCGAGGCGATCGCGCAGCTCGGCGGGCTCGGGCTGGCCTCGCAGATGCGGGCCGCGTCCGAGCAGGCCCAGCTCCGGCTCGAGGCCGAGGTCGACGCCGCACGCCTCGTCCAGCAGCGGCTCCTCCCGCCGAGCCACGGCGCCATCGGCCCCGTCCGGTACGCGCTCAAGCTCGAGCCCGGACGCGGCGTCGCCGGCGACCTGATCGGCATGACGCCCGTCGGCGACAACGCCACCGCCTTCTTCCTCGGCGACGTCTCGGGCAAGGGGCTCGCCGCCGGCCTGCTCATGTCCCGCGTCCAGGCCGAGCTCGAGGCGCTTCTCTCGGCCGGCTTCCCGCTCGTCGAGACCGTCGGCCGCGTCAACCGCCGGCTCGCCGAGCACTCGGCCGACAACCAGTTTGTCACGCTCTGGATCGGCGTGATCGACCACGCCGGCCCTGCCATCCGATACATCGACGCCGGCCACGGCTACGCCGCGCACGCCGAGGCGAGCAGCGACTTCGAGCTGATCACCGGGCGCGGCGGCATCCCGCTGGGCATCGACCCGTTCCACGAATACCGCGAAGACTCCGTCGTCCTCGAGCCCGGCTCGGCGCTCGCGATCGTCAGCGACGGCGCGATCGAACAAGCGGACCACACCGGTGATCAGCTCGGCGTCGAGCGGCTCTTTGGCAGCCTCGGCGGCCCCGGCTCGTTGCAACAACGCGTCGAGCACACAGCCGAAGCCGTTCAGGCCTGGGCCGGGACGACCCGGCTCGACGACGACCTGTCCGTGC
>JBCDEF010000198.1:0-5140 GCA_039179915.1 Planctomycetota bacterium
GCGGTTCCGATACCCGGCCGGGGCGGGCCCTTTACGCGCCCGGGCCCGGGCCGGCGAGCCTGTTGAGTCCTAACTCGCCGGCGGCGTCCGGGTCTTCCATAAGTTTATCAGATACTAACTTGCGGGCCCGGTGCAGACGGCTCATCACCGTGCCGATCGGCACGCCGAGCACCTCGGCGATCTCGCGGTACTTCAGCCCCTGCACGCCCCACATGATCAGGACCTGCCGGTACTCCTCTTTGATGCCCTCGATCGCCTTGACCAGCCGCCCGTCGACGTGCTCCCAGTCGAAGCTCGCGCCGTCCCATGCGGGCGGCGGCTCATCAGGCATCGGCTCGTTGCCGGCGTCGCCGTGGAACTCGCCGACCGCGGTGGGGGCCCGGTTTTCGCGCTTGATCGTCGTGTAGAACGTGTTGTGGGCGATCGCGAAGAGCCATGGCCGCATGCCCCCGCCTTTGGATTCGAAGCCGTTCTTGGCCGCCGAGCGGATCGCGCGGAGATAGACATCCTGGACCAGGTCCTGGGCCATGTGCTCGTTTCGGGTCAGGTGGTAGGCGATCCGGTAGACCGCATCGAGGTGCTCGAGAGCCTGGGCCTGGAACTCGTCGCGGGTCAGGCGGACGGGCTCGGCCGGCTCGGCGTCGGCCGGGGTGTCGACCGGGGCGTCGTCGGCCGCGCCAGTGAATTCAAGCGCGACCGCGGATTCGTCGGGTTCGTGTGCCACGATGATCCAGCCTATGCAAGCCGCCCGCCCCGGCCCCGGGTTCGTGCCCAAGGCCCGCCGGACCGTTCCCGGGCGGCTTCCGCCCCCCGCTACACTGAGCCGTGAGCCACGACTACATCACGACGCCCATCTATTACGTCAACGACCGGCCGCACATCGGCCACAGCTACACCACGCTGCTGGCCGATGTCGCCGCCCGCTACGCCCGGCTCCGCCGGGGCCAGCCCGCAATTCCGGACCCGGACGCCGGCCCAAACGCAGGCCCGGGCAACGTCTTCTTCCTGACCGGTACGGACGAGCACGCCGAGAAGGTCGTCGAATCCGCCAAGGCCCACGGAACCACCCCCCAGGACTGGGCGGACCGCAACGCCGCCGAATTCAAGAAGGCCTTCCAAACCCTCGGATTTACCAACAACGATTTTGTCCGCACCAGCGAGCAGCGGCACACATCCCGGGCCGCGGCCTTTATCGCCCGGCTGCTTGAGCAGGGCGACATCGAGCTGGGCGACTACGAGGGCTGGTGGGACGCCTCGCAGGAGGAGTACGTCCCGGAGAACGTCGCCCGCGAGCACGAGTTCAAGAGCCCGGTCACCGGCCGCGAGCTCGAGAAGCGGACCGAGCAGAACTACTTCTTCAAGCTGACCCGGCACGCCGAGTGGCTGCAAACAGAAATCGAGTCGGACCGCATCCGCGTGCTGCCCGACGCTCGGAAAAACGAAGTTCTGGGCCGCATCAGGCAGGGACTGCGCGATGTGCCGGTCTCGCGGCGCGTCGGCGACAACGAGGACGAGGCCCAATCCGCCTGGGGCATCCGCATGCCGGGCGACGACGGCCACCGGGTCTACGTCTGGATCGAGGCGCTCTGCAACTACCTCACGGTCGTCGACACGCCCGACCGCCGACGGTTCTGGCCCGCAACGGTCCACGTGATGGCCAAGGACATCCTCTGGTTCCACGCGGTGATCTGGCCGTGCATGCTCCGCGCACTCGGCGAGGCCCCGCCGGCGCTGGTCTATGCCCATGCATATTGGATCCGCGAGGGCCGCAAGATGTCCAAGAGCCTGGGCAACTTCATCGAGATCGAGACGCTCGAGGCCTACGCGGACAAATTCTCGCTCGACGCGCTGCGGTGGTACATGCTCACCCAGGGGCCGCTGGGCGCGACCGACGCCGACTTCGTCCACGGCCGGTTCGTCGAGGTCTACAACAACGACCTGGCCAACGGGTTCGGCAACTCGGCCTCGCGCGTGACCAACATGGTCGACAAGTACTTCGCAGGCACCCTGCCGCGCGAGTGCAACGGCGAGTTCGGTTTCCCGGACGGCAAGGCCCTGCAGCTCGCGCTCAAGGCCCGCGAAGCCGCGGGCAAGCCGGTCGACGACCCGAGCCGCACGTTCGATTTCCCAAAGATCACCGCGGCTGCGCTGGCCGAGGCGGATCGCGCGTTCGAGGCCTTCGAGCTCGACGCGCTCGCGATGGCGGGCCTGAGCATCGTGCGGGCGGTCGACGAGTTCATTAGCTATTCCGCTCCCTTTACGCTGGCCAAGCGGCTGGGCGACTTCGAGCACGCCGAGAAAGCGCTCGCGACCATGCTCTATTCCTGCGCCGAGGCGCTGCGGATCGCGGCCGTGCTGCTGATGCCCGTGCTGCCCGAGAAGACCGCCGAGCTGCTCAGGTCCTGGAACGCCGAGCCGATGCGGGGGGTGCCGCTGGTCGAGCTGTGCGTCTTCAACGGCGAGCACGCGCTCCGCAAGGGCCAGACGCTCGCCAAGGGCGATGCGCTCTTCATGCGGGCCGATCCCAGCGACGAGCCGCCGGCGTGAGCACTGATCTTCAGGGCGTGCTCGCCCGCTGCGAGCTGATCATCTTCGACTGCGACGGAGTCCTGGTCGACACCGAGCCGCTGACCAACCGCCTGCTGGCCGAGATCGTGACCGAAGCCGGCTGGCCGGTCACACCCGAGGAGTCGGTCGAGCGGTTCAAGGGCAACGATCTCAACGTGATCCTGCGTGAGGTCGAGGCGAGGGTCGGCCGCGAGCTGCCCGAGCTGCTGCCGGCGTACCGCGGGCGGATGTTCGCGGCCTTCGAGTCCGAGGGCGTCCCGCCGATCGACGGCGCCGCCGAGCTGCTCGATGCGCTCGACGGGCTGCGTGCCGCCGGCGGGCCGCGGCGGTGCGTCGCGACCAACGGCCCGATGAACAAGATGCACGCCTCGATGGCCAGCGCCGGCTTGCTCGACCGGTTCTCGGACGGCGGCGAGCCCCGGCTCTACAGCGCCTACGAGGTCGGCGTCTGGAAGCCGGCGCCCGACCTGTTCCTGCACGCGGCCGAGCGCATGGATGTCGAGCCCGGCCGATGCATCGTGATCGAGGACTCGGTCACGGGTGTGCAGGCGGCCAACGCCGCGGGCATGCCGGTGCTAGCCCTCGCCGGGCTGACGCCTGCCGAGACCTTGGCGGCCGCGGGCCCGTGCACGATTCTGCGATCGCTCGACCAGGTCCGTATCGGCTTCTCGGGGCGATAGCCGCGCCCGCGCGGGCTTGATCATCCGCCACAGGCCGCACACCCCTCGTTCCGGGCCCGGTTTTGACGCGCGGATTCCCTCCTGCCACCAGAAACGACCCCACGGTGCCACTGCCGCGGCAATCCCGCCGGGCGTATCGCGAGGGAGAGGGACCGAGATGACCAGGCAAACGATGACAGGATTGGCCGCGGCGTGCATGGTCGCCGCGTCCGGGTCGGCCGCGGGCCAAGAGCGCCAGCCGACGTTTAACGTGGACTACACCGGGCCGAACGGCTCGAGCCATCTGCGGGCGATCGACTTCGGCGGCGGGCTGGTCTTCCGGCAGTTCATCTTTGCCGACCGCGCAACCAACTTTCAGTTCGACGGCAGGAGCGGTGCGACACGCGTCGTCACCGCGCCCGACTGCGTGGTCGGTCCCGAGCCCATGGCCGCGCCCGACATGAACGACTCCGAGGCCGTCGCCGAGTTCGAGTCGCGGCTGACCGAGGTCTTCGCGAACACCGCGCTGGGCAACTTCGTCGACAACCAGGGCTCCAGCCCCTGGTTCAGCTTCGTGCTGGAGATGGAAAAGCCCATCAAGGACAACAAGCACGGCGAGGACGACACCATCGGCGAGATCATCTTCTTCGAGCGCGGTGCGGACGTGGCCAACAGCTACATCCTGCTGGAGGCCCTGGACGCCGAGGGCAACGTCATGGGCACGCCCTACGTGATCGACCCCGATCAGCCGATCAGCATCAGCCCCAGCGTCTGGGTGCCGGTCTTCGGCGGCAACCTGCAGGCCCGAAGCCGCTCGCAGGAGGTCGGCGGTGTCTCCGTCGACCTGGACAAGCTCGGCGTCGCCGAGCTGAGCCGCCTGCGTGTCAGCCGGCCGACCGTCGGGGAGCACGGCATGACCCAAGACATGCTCAGCGGCGGCCGGGACCTGAACCCCGACTTCAAGCTGGTCTTCGTCCAGACCTACGACGTCGCGCTGACCGGCTGGTTCGTCGGCGACTGACACTGGGCCCGTCCTAGCATCCGCGCCGCAGCGAGGTTCGCAGCGGGCAGATGATGGGCGGGAACCATGGCAGAACATCACAGCGTCGGGCCGGCGGAGACCGGCCGCGCCGCTCCATCGGGCGACCACGCCGGCCATCGGGCCGGCGTTTTGCACGATCCGGCGGACCAGGTCACCATGATCACCTACGGCCCGGGCGACCCCGTGCCCGCGGGACCGATGGCCGACTGGCTCGAGTTCGTCGGCGACCCCAGGCCGCGGCTGCTGTTCGCCACGACCGACGCCGAGGCCCGGTCCGACTCGGTCGCCGCGCTGCAGCGCGATGTGCCCGGCGTGAGCGTCCTGGAGATCGAGCAGCGCGGCCGGGCCCCGATCGAGATCGAGGCCGAGGCACTCGTCGCCGCCGCCCGCCGGGCGACCACCCGCTGGCTGCTGTTCTTCAAGCTCGACACGCTGCCGTTCCGCATCGGCCGCGACCGCTGGCTGGCCGAGGTGCTTGCCCAGATCGAGGCAGCGGGCTGCTCCGGTTTCGCCGGTTCCGCGCGATGGCCCGACCTGACGCCCGCCGGCGACGGCTGGGCCAAGACACAACGCTTCAGCCTGAACTTCGGCCTGATCGAGCGCGAGCGCTTCCTGCGGATCGTCGAACGCGAGAGCGCCCAGGCCCTCGAAAAGGTCAGGGTCGGCGGCGTCCGCTCGGCAGAGCGGTTCTTTGTCGAGGCCGCCATCGAACGCGACCAACGCGACGCCGGCCGGTGGAACCTGTTCCTTCCCGAGACCCCCGAGTTCAGCGTCTTCCATGTCAACGTCTGGGGCGAGAAGCTCGAGCGCGTCCGAGAGCGATACCGCCGACGCATCGGCATCGGCCCGTTCCTCAACACCGCCAAGCCCC
>JBCDEF010000199.1:0-5128 GCA_039179915.1 Planctomycetota bacterium
GACCACCGGCGGCACGGGCGCCGACGCGATCGAGGTCATCCGCCAGGCCCGAGATGAGATCCTCCGGGCACGGTCCGATGTCGGCTCGTTCGTCGCCAATGACGTTGAGCCCGCGCGGCGGAGCATCGCTGTGGCAATCGAAAACACGGCGTCAGCGGAGTCATCGATCCGCGACGCGGACTATGCCAAAGAAACAGCCGAGTTTGTGCGGCTCAACGCGCTTGAGCGCGCCAGCCTGACCGCGGCAACCGTCGGCCCGTTCGACCCGAACCGGCTGCTCGCGTTGCTCGGCTAAACGCTACTGGGCTGATTCTGGTGCCGCTTTCGGCACGCCGCAGCGGCCGTCTTCGCAGCGGCCCGTGAACCGGAGCCGGTGCTTGGCGAAAAAGTTGTACGCTGCGTCGGCGATCTGCCGTGCGAGCGGCAGCCGGGTCCAGCCCATCAGCCAGCCCCAGCCGACAGACGCATATGCACGCCGAAACACCTCAACGCCCGTGACGACCGAGCCGTCGGCGGTCACGCCGTGGATGTGGCCCATCACGTCGTCCATCGTCTTGCCGTAGGCTGACGGGTCGAAGCCGGGCTCGGCGATATCGATCTGGGTCAGCTCGCCCCGGCCACGGTCCATCCAGGCCAGCAGCTTGGCTTCTTTGGCGCACAGCGGGCAGTCGCCATCGATCAGGATTGTGAACGGTTCACGGCTCATACGGGTCATTTCGTCCGGAAGTGGGCGCGGATTCAGCCTCGCCCGCGACCCAGGCGATGGCTTCGCGGATCGCCGAGCGACCGGCGTCGTTCCACACGAGAAAGTGGCCCTCGTTTTCGAGCGTCCAGACTCGCAGCGCCGCGGCGTTGACCAGTGTCCGTTCCATGTAGGCGACGTTCGCGTACGGCACCAGCCCGTCCTCGGTGCCGTGCACGATCGCCACGGGACAGCGGACGTCGGCGAGCACTTCGGCCAGCAGCCGGGTCTGCTCCGGGGCGGCCATCATCTCGGCGTTGCTGACCTTCAGGATCCCCGGCATGACCCAGCGGGCCGGCGGCGCGCCCGCGATGTGGTTGTACCACCTGGGTTTTTCGAGCGACGGGTCGAGCGAGCCGGCGACGATCACCAGCCCGTCCACGCGGCCGGGAAAGTCAGCCGCCGCCCGCGCGATGATCGGGCCGCCGAGCGAGTGGCCGATCAGGATCGGCGCGCGGCCCCTGCGCGTTTCCAGCAGCGGCTCGAGGGCCGCGGCCTGTTCTTCGAAGCTGCCGACCGGCCCGGTGTGCGCGGCGGTGCCGTAGCCCGGCCGGTCGGTCGAGAGGGATTCGAAACCGGGCACGGGGTTGACCAGCTCGTCGCCGAAGGCGGTCGCGTCCGACGGCGAGCCGTGGACGTACATCAGCCGCGGCAGGGTGGGGTCGCCGGATCGCAGATAGCTCAGCTCGCGGCCGAGCGGGTCGTCGTAGCTGACGCGTTCGAGTGCCCGCAGCGTGGCCCGGTCGGACTGCGGACCGGGGATCGCGCAGCCGGCGGCCGCCAGCACGGGCGTTGCGCCCGAGATCAACGCGGCCGACCAGCGCAGCGCAAACCCCCGTGATTCCCTTCGACGTCTCGCTCGTGCCGCACCGCCCGCCATCGCTCGCTCAACCTCTCTTCATCGCGTCTTCTTCCGCGGGCCGGCACCTAGCCTCCGCCGCATGACCGAGAACCATCCCAAGCCTACCCGCGGCGACGCGCTCTCTGTTCTGAGCGATCGATTCGGCTTCGACACCCTCCGCCACCCGCAGCCGGCGATCATCGCCCGCCTGCTCGCCGGCGGCGACGCCCTCGTCGTCCTCCCCACCGGCTCGGGCAAGAGCCTGTGCTACCAGCTGCCGAGCCTGACGATCGCGGCGGAGCGGATCGAACGCGGCGAGGCCCCCGGCGTCGGTTTGGTCTTCAGCCCGCTGATCGCGCTGATGGAGGACCAGGTCGCGTCGCTCAAAGCCAAGGGCATTCGAGCCGAGTACATCAACAGCACCCTCGGCCGACGCGAGCGCGATGCTCGGTACAAAGCCCTCGGCCGGGGCGTCTACGAGCTGATCTACGCGACACCCGAGCGGATGCTCAAGCCGGACTTCGTCCGCGCGCTCGCAGACGTCCCCGGCGGCGTCAACCTGTTCGCGGTCGACGAGTGCCACTGCATCAGCCGCTGGGGCCACGATCTGCGGCCGGCCTACGCCCGCGTCGGCGAGTTCCGCGAGCAGCTCGGATTGCCAACGACCGTCGCGCTCACAGCGACCGCGACCGAAGAAGTCCGCAGCGACGTGCGGGCCGTCCTCGGTTTCGACGAGCAGTCGATGCCGTTGTTCGCGACGCCCATCGATCGGCCGAATCTCGAACTTACATCGAAAGACGTCTGGGACGACGCCGACAAGATCGCGGCCATCAAGCAGACCGCGGCCGACCTGCCCGGGACCGGCATCGTCTACTTCGCACTGATCAAGGACCTCGACCGCTTCGCCGACCGGCTGCGGCGTGAGATGCCCGAACGCCGCGTGGCGATCTACCACGGCAAGCTCAGCCCCGAAGACAAGAAGCACACCTACGACTGGTTCTCGCAGGCGAAGCCCGACCAGGGCCTGGTCATGCTCGCGACCAACGCCTTCGGCATGGGCGTCGACAAGCCCGACATCCGGTTCGTCATCCACGCCCAGCTGCCCGGCAGCATCGAGAGCTACCACCAGGAGGTCGGCCGGGCGGGGCGCGACGGCCAGCCGAGCCGGTGCGTGCTGCTGTATTCAGAGGACGACCTGGCGATCCAGCAGCAGTTCGCCGAGTGGAAAAATCCGTCTTCCGATGTCATCTTGGAGGTGGCGCGCGTGATGCGCGACTCGGACCACGCGGATTTCGACGCCGACGAGCTGCGGCCGACGATCACCGGCCGCGACCGGGGCGATCGGCGCGTCGACCACGCCCTGATCACGCTGGCCGACATGGGTATCGTCGAGCCGACGAGCGTGCGGGTCGAGCCGCCGCGGTACCGGCTGGTCCGTGACCCGGAACCCGGCGAGATCGACCAAGCGCAGCTCGACGACAAACGCCAGCGCGACCTGATGCGGCTCTTCGGCGTGCTGCAGATGGCCAAGACCGGGGCCGATCCCGAGCACGGGCCGGGCAGCATCGCCAAGCACGTCAACGACTACTTCGGCCTCGGCGGAGACACATAAAGCCTTCGGGATCACTCGCCATCGTCCGAGAATGTGGTACGTTGCCGGCAGACACGGGGGTCATCCATGCGCACAAGCATCGCGGCGGTCATCTCGGTTTCGTTCGCTGGCATTGCGGGGGCTCAGGCTCCACCGGACTACGGCTTCGACTTTGTCACGATCGGCGATGTTGGCAACGCCGCGTACAACGGCTTCGATGGTGATGGGCGGATCGCAGGCCGTGGATCCGTCGGCTACGAGTACCGGATCTCGCGTACCGAGATCCGCACCGAGCAGTACCTCGAGTTCATGAACGTGCTCGGCCGGCTGGACCCGCTTCGGGCCGAGTTCACCGCGCCGACGAGCTGGGGCGCCTTCGGCTTCATCCGCGGTGACGGCACGGTTGGCTTCGAGTTGGACACGGGGCTCGCGGATGCTGCGGACATCCCCGTCTATGGCATCCCATGGCGGAACGCTGCGCTCTACGTCAACTGGCTGCACAACGACAAGGCAGAGACGCGCGAAGCGCTCAACAACGGCGCGTACGACGCGTCGACCTTCTTCACCGACCCGGACAACCCGCCGAACCTGCTCGATCAGACCTCGCGCAACCCCGATGCGAGGTACTGGATTCCCTCGCTCGACGAGTGGCTCAAGGCCGCTCACTACGACCCAAACCGCAACGGCGTCGGCGAGGGCGGCTGGTGGCAGTATCCCAACGGCACCGACGAGCCGCTGCAAGAGGGTCTGCCGGGCGAACCGGGCGCCCAGACCTCGTACCAGCTCGATCTGCCGAACTTCGACGAGCGTTCGATCCCGGTGGGGGCGTACCCGGACACGCAGAGTCCGTGGGGATTGCTCGATGTCTCCGGCGGAGCGACGGAGTGGACAGAAACTTGGTTGCCGGATGACAGATTTCAAACGGATCGCGTGTGGATGGGCTCACTAGCTGGTCCGGAGCCGTTCGCGGGTTCGGGCGTAAACCAGGACATATTGTGGCGATTCGGAACTGAACGACCGAACGCCTTGGCTGGATTCGAGGGGTTACGGGTTGCTTCCGCGATCCCCGGCCCGGCAAGCGTGTCGCTGCTGGGCATAGTGGTTGCTGCCGGTGGAACCCGGCGAAGACGATAGCTGCCGCTCTACCCTCCCGCATGAGCGAACCACTGCACACCGCGACCGCCGTCACCGGCGTGACCCCGTTCAAGACCGATATCACGCTGCCGACGGCCTTAGTCATGTCCGACGCGCCGGGCGAGCACGGGGGGCAGGGGATCGGGCCCTCGCCGGTGGATCTGCTGACCGGGGCGCTCAGCGCGTGCAAGACGATGACGGCGATGATGTACGCCAGACGGAAAGAATGGCCGGTCGAATCGATCCGGATCGATGTGCGGCACGTGCAGAAACAGATCGACGGCAAGCCAGGCGACGTTTTCGAGTGCGATGTCGTGATCGAGGGCGACCTGACCGACGAGCAGCGGCGGCGGGTCTACGAGATATCGAACAAGTGCCCGGTGCACAAGATGCTGGCGGGCGAGACGCCGGTGGAGTCAGGGCTCGTCGGCGGCTGAGGATATTGCCGCGGGCGAGGGCTTGCGTGCGGTCAGCCGCGCGATGATCCAGAGCACCAGCACGCCGAGCAGGATGACCGGCAGGCTCGCGAGCACCCAGCGTGTAGTCCACAGGACGAGGCCTTGGGCGAGCACGAGGCCGTCCTGGGCCGCGGCCCCGAGCTGCTGCCAGAAGCCGGGCTCGGGCTCCGGTTCGGGTTCGGGCTCCGGCTCGGGCTGGCGCTTGGAGACGAGCACGCGGAGCGTGGCCCACGCGGCCCGCTCTTCGAGGGCGGCGCGCTGCGACATGAGTGAGTTGATACGCGAACGCGCCGATGAAAGCTGCCGGCGAGCGGTCGTGCGGTCGGCCTCGCGGATCTCGCCGAAGTGATCGAACAGCTCGC
>JBCDEF010000200.1:0-5088 GCA_039179915.1 Planctomycetota bacterium
GCCAGAAAAGTATGGCATGAATATATGGATATTACCTAATACATCAAATAGCTATTGCTGTAATTTTCAAGTCTAAATTGGTCGCGTAATCTGCTCTCACGGCGACGCGGGCCGCGACGCGGGACGTCCAGCGTCTCGGGCGCTTCAACCCGCACGACCTTTGGGCCCGACAACTTGATGGTCGATCGCTCCTGATCATTGAGCATCGGCCCGGCGGGCGCAACGACCTTCGGCCGGGTCGGCACGTTCATCGCGGCCGGCTTGACCGGCTCCGGCGCCGGCGGGGCGGGCGGTGCTGAGCCTGCGTGCGAACTTGGCGCGCCGCCCGTCGGCTTTGCTGCATCCTCGGCCTGGTCCCCGGGTGTGCTGGCCGCGGGCTCACCCGCCGGCTGCGGTCGAGGGTCTGCGTGGGTGGATGCTGCGGCGTTGCCGTCCGCTGGCGTCGCGCCCGTGTCGAGTGCTCCCTCGGCGGAGAACGAGTAGCGTCGGCCAGGCTCGCCGCTGCCGCTCGTTTCGGTGTCTTGGCCCGGGTCGCTATCCCGGCCGGGTTCGACGGCGGGGCTGTCGGGAGTATCGGCTTCCGCGGTGCCTGCGGCGGCGTCTTTCCCGCGGTCGGCATCGCCTTCCGGGCTCGCTGCAGCGGAACCGGAGGCCGGCGAGCCGGCTGGGGCAGCAGGTGTGTTCGAGTCCGCGTCGGCCGGGGGCGCTGAGGCGCTCGCGGCCTTGGCCTTGGCTTTCGCCTTGGCGCGGGGCTTGGCGCGGACCTTGCTGATGTCCACCTTTTCGGAGGTCTCAACCGCCGTGGCTGTTCCGCCGCCCTCGTCGCCGCCGGCGAACCACTCGCGCACGGTGGCCTCAAGCCCCGCGGAGATGCTGGACATGTGGTTCTTGACAATGTCCTGCGGCACGCCCTCGGCGTGGCACTTCGTGACAATGGCCTTGGACGTCACGCCCAGCTCTTTTGCGATCTCGAATACGCGCCTGGCCAAGTAACAGTCTCCGTGAGTGGGTCGTCGCGGGTCGGCCCGCGGGAATCGATCAGTCCTGGCCGGCGGGCGGTGTGGTCACACCGTCCGCCGGGTGGTCGCCGGGCTGCTCACCAGCCGCGGGTTGGTGGGGGGCTTTGTCCGGGTCGCCGCCGCCGAGGATCATCGCGGCCGCGGCATCGGCGTCTGCGGTTGCTTCGCCGTCGCCGTCGTCCGACGCCAACTGTCCGAGAAGCGCCGCGCCCGCGGCCTCTTCTTCTCGCCGCTTCCGCTCGGCCTCTTCCTTGTCCTTCTGCTGCTGCTCGGCGACAACCTTGGCCTTCTCCGAGGCGATCTGCACCATCGTGTCCGCGGTGGCCTCGTCGATCTCGAGCTCGGTGGTCAGCACCTCGGTGCCGACCTCTTCGATGTCGAACACGCTGATCATGCCCAGCGCCGCGAGCCGGTCGAGCTTCGATTCGTCGATCCCCTCGATCGCGGTGAGCGTCTCGTTGAGGATCTCGAGGCCCTTGTTGAACTCCTCCGGCGTCAGGATGTCGATGTCCCAGCCGGTCAGGCGGGCGGCGAGCCGCACGTTCTGCCCGCGCTTGCCGATCGCGAGGCTGAGCTGGTCGTCGCGGACGACCACGGTGGCCCGGCCCAGCTCGAAGCAGAGGTTGATCTCGTTGACCTCAGCGGGCTTGAGCGCGTTCTGGATCAGGATCTGGCTCGACTCGTTCCAGCGGACAATGTCGATCTTCTCGCCGTTGAGCTCGTCGACGATGTTCTTGATCCGGCTGCCGCGGATACCGACACACGCGCCGACCGCGTCGACCCGCGAGTCGATCGAGCTGACGGCGATCTTCGTGCGATAGCCGGCCTCGCGGGCCATGGCCTTGAGCTCGATGATCCGCTCGGCGACCTCGGGAACTTCCACCTCAAAGAGCCTGCGGATGAAGTCCGGGTGGCCCCGGCTGATGACGATCTTGACCTGCGAGCCCTGTTCGCGGACGTCCAGGATCGCGCAGCGAACGCGGTCGCCCGGCTCGAACTGCTCGCCCGGGATCTGCTCCGAGCGGGGCATGAAGCTCTCGGCCCGGTCGATGGTCACGACCAGCGCCCCGCCCTCGTACCGCTGCGCAACGCCGGTGACGATCTCGCCGATCCGCTTGGAATACTCCTCAAGGATGCTGCTGCGCTCGTCGTCGCGGAACCGCTGGATCATGACCTGTTTGAAGGTCTGGGCGGCGATACGGCCGAACTCGACCGGCGGGATCTCCAGCGGCTCGCCGTGACGCCGCAGGTCGATCGAGCCGTCGATGTGGTCGATCACGCAAGTGAACTCGTCGGCGTCGATGGTGCCGAAAAACTTCCGCGCGGCCGAGACCATCGCCTGCTCGAGGTCGTGGACGAGCAGCGATTTCTCGATGTTGCGGTCACGCGCGATCGAATCAACGATCCGCATCATCTCTTGGGTGTTCATTTCCACGGCCGGGTCCTCTGCTCTGGTCGCGGCGCCCGGGCTCGGGGCCGCGTTGTCTCTGGTTGTCGTGCTGTTTGGTTGTCTGGCTGCCGGGTTGTCTTGCTGTCTGGTTGTCTTGCTGTCTAGTTGTCGCCGGGCGGCCGGCATCGGTCGATCTGACTCGGTCAGGAACGCAACAAGGCCACGAGCCTGCTCAGAGCGCTCGTGGCCTCCCGGTCGAAAGACGGACCGCCCGGCATGGCCGCGCGACGCGTCTCACTGGCATGGCCGTCTTCAGCCCATGCGGAACTCCGGGAAGCCAACCGCAGGACGAACGACCCGCGGCATGAGGAACTGCTTGTATCGCCCGTACCGACGAGCGAAACCACACCGAACAGTAGAGAGGCACCGGCCCCGCGGTCAATCTATCAGGCGTTCAGTTCACGCCTCGGGCCGAATTCGGTGCGTGTTTCTGCTCCGGCCGCTCCGGACGAGGCCGGCGTCGGCGGCTCGGCGGGCACCGGCGGCCCCTGAACATCAGAGGCCTTTAGCACTGAAGGCTGCACCTCTGTCGGACCGGGCGGGTCAGACCCGATCTGCCCGGAAACGAGATCCGGCGATGAAGGGCCCGATTTCGGGGGTTTCTCGCCTTTGGTGAACGGGTCCACTATCCGCAAGGCCCGCTTGCTCTTGATCTGGCCGATCGCCGCCCAGAACTTGGCTTCGTTTTCGACGCGGATCTGCACCGGCTCCGCGGCCGGCTTGGCCGTCACGATCAGGTCGCCGGGGCTGAGCGAGAGCAGGTCGCGAACCGTCATCGTGGTTTTGGCCAGCACGCCGGCGACGCTCACCGTCGCCCGGCCGATCGAGGTGTTCAGCGACTGCTGCTGCGCTGGGTCCCGGGAGAGCTTGCTGACCGCGAACCAGCTCTGGGCCGAGAGGTCCTCGATCAGCGGCTCGATCACGTTGTACGGGATGCACAGGTTCATCGTGCCCGCCCGATTCGACATCTTGATCTCGAACCCCACGACGACCACCACCTCGTTGGGCGGCACGATCTGGACCAGCTGCGGGTTGCTCTCCGTGGCCGAGATATCGAACTTCAGATCCTTGATGCCTGCCCACGCCTCGGTCAGCGCATCCAGACCGCGGGTCGTCACATTGGAGATCAGCCGGGTCTCGATCATCGTCAGCGGCCGCTGGGGGATGAACAGGTCCTGCGTGGTGCCGCCGAGCAGGCGATCGATGATCGGGTAGATGATCAGCGGGCTGATCTCGAGGCAGATCTGGCCCTCGAGCGCGTCGGGCTGGATCAGGTTGAAGCTCGTGGGGTTGGGCAGGCCCGAGATGAACTCGGAATAGGTCATCTGCTCGCAATTGGCGACCTTGACCTCGACGATCGTCCGCAAGAAACCCGAGAGCGCTGCCCCGAAGTTCCGCGCGAAGCCTTCGTGCAGTGTCTGCAGGGCCCGCATCTGGTCTTTGGAGACCCGCTCGGGCCGCTTGAAGTCGTACGGGCGGACCTCGATCTGCGACTCGTCGTGGCGGTGTCGGCTGAAGATCTGCGAGTCTTCGATCGCCTGCTCGACCTCGCCGTCGTCGACCGCGTTGAGCAGCGCATCGATCTCGGATTGGTCGAGGACATCGGCGAACACCGTGGGCGGCTCCTAGACGAGTTCGGGTCGGACGGATCTCCCCGGAATCATCGACCCGCCGGCGGCCGGGGCTTGAACCGGCGGGCTCGCCGCCGTTGAGATCGCGGCGCGGGAACAATTCTCGACCGAAGTGTCGTTGCCGATGCAGGGCCCCTTCGCCGCGACGCGTGGCGGGTCCGCCTCGAAGGGGAACCGCCGGATGCTGAACGTGATACGAACATGCGGCCTGCTTCTGGCCGTTGCCACGCTGATCGGGGCGCAGACGGCCAGGTCGCAGCCCGGCTTCGGCGATGTGCCGACGGTCGATGTTTCCGCCGCCGCCTCGGCGGTGCAGGTCGCCCCGGGGGGGCAGGTCGCGGTGGCGGTCGTGCTCGATCACGGCGATGTGCTGCACAGCTGGCCCTCGGCGGACCAGGACGTCTTGCCGGCCGAGATCGCGGAGTTCGCGATCCGGACGGCGATCGAGCTGGAGCAGGCCGAGTGGGTCGCCGCGGTCGGCCCGGTGCAGTGGCCCGAGCCGAAACTCGCCCCGGTGCCCAACATCGCCGGCACGGGACCGCCGACGGTCGAGGTGCTGACGTACAAGGGCCGCGCGATTGCCTATGTGCCCGTGCTGATCGCCGACGATGCGGCCGAGGGCGTCGTAACGCTGCCGATCTTGGTCCAACTCCAGGCCTGCGACGATACGACGTGCTACATCCCGCAGTTCGAAAACCTGTCGGTCGAGCTGACGATCACGTCCTCGCCGGCGTCGTCCTCGCCGGGTGAGGACTTCGCGGGCTTCGACGCGAGCGTGTTCGCCTCGCTCGCCCCGACCGGCCCGCCGCCGTCCGGCCAGAGCCATTCCCGCCAGAGCCAGTCCGGCGAGAGCCAGCCAGGCGAGGCGTCGCACGACGACACTGCGGCGGGTGAGTCCGCCTCCGCCGCGGCCGGTCCGAAATTCCTGGGCTTCATCGGCCTGCCCTCGTCCGATTCGCCCTGGTTCTTCGCGGCACTCATCGCCGCC
>JBCDEF010000201.1:0-5018 GCA_039179915.1 Planctomycetota bacterium
CCACGACCCCGGGTAGCGCCCGGGGGGGGCGGGGGGTGGGACTTAAAACGACCACATCGCCGTGGCGGCCTAACCCGATCGATATGGCGTCGGCCGGGACGAGCATCGGGGCCGTCCACTCGCCCGAGCCGAGCGTCGCGATCGGCTCGGTCGGAACGACGTAGCGGCCGACATCGCTGCTGCCGAGCGCATCGATCACCTCGCCGCCCGATGCCGCGGAGAGCTTGAGCGACTCGAGCTTGCTCAGGAGCCTGTCTCGTTCGGACTCGTCGGCCTCGAGCTCGTGCGTTCGGCGGACGACTTCGGACTGGTCCTCGCCGACGGCGGCGAGGGCAAGCACCGACGAACGCCGCAGCCGCGCGACCGTCTCCGACATGGTCGTGGCGAGGCCGTCGTTGCGGACCGTCGCGATCACCTGACTCGGCTCGACCGTGTCCCCCGGGCTGACCGCGACCGATTCGAGAAAGCCGTCGACCGAGGGGTACTGGACAACCTCGTGCTCGCGGGCCACGGTCGCGGCCGCCTTCACGGAACGCGGCACCGGCACCAGCACGACCAGCGCCGGGACCACGGCAAAAACCGCCAATGCCACCGCCGCCGCCCGCAGCCGGCTCGCCGCGGCTTCTTCGGAGTGGATCAGGAACCGGCCGATGCCGCGGAGTGTCTTGAACAGCTCCGTGCCGACGTAAAACGTCGCGAGCCCCACGCCGAGCCAGACGGCCTTGGTCGCCAGCAGCGCCGAGATGCCGAGCACGATCGTGATCTTGTACAGCGAGCTCGCGGTGCCGAACAGCACAAAGAACGCCTTGGTCCACCGCCCGTAGGGGACAAACTTGACCGGCGTGCCCAGTGCCGCGCGCTTGACGAGGGAGAGGGTGTAGCTCTGCGAGGTCCCTCGCAGGTTCGGGATCTCCAGAAGATCGCTGGCGAGGTAGTACCCGTCGAACCGCATCAGCGGATTGAGATTCGCCAGGACCGTCGCCACGCCGGCGACCAGCACGACATCGAACGCCATGATCCGGACGGTCACAGAATCCGTCACCGCCCAGGCGAACACCGCGAGGGCGGCGATAAACAGCTCCACGTAGACACCCGCCAGCACGACCGCGAGCCGGTCCTTGCGGTCGGTGAACCCCCACGACGACGTCGCGTCCACGTACGCCGCCGGCGTGCCCGCCAGCAGGAACACGCCCATCTCCGGCACCTCGCCCCCGCGGATGCGGCAGGTGTACGCGTGCCCGAACTCGTGCAGCACCTTCATCCCGACGAGCGTGATCCACAGCCCGGCGATGCGCTCGGGCGTGAAGATCGTCCCCAGCGGCTGGAAGAACTCAGTCCAGTTGCTCACCAGCAGCGCAAGCCCGCACCCAACCACGACCATCCAGAACGCGACCGCCCACCGCGTGAACGCCCACGACACCAGATGCTGCGTCCTGGCGAGAAACGCGTCCGGGTTCCAGAGCGGGATCTGCAGGAACAGGAATCCCATGAGCTTGGCTGTGCGCTTCGCTTGCCGCTTCTTCTCGCGCCGCTCGTAGAGCGTGCTGTTGTCCTGTACGGGCAGATTGAGGAACCCGAGCGAGTGCAGGCTGAGAATGAACCGGTAGAAGCTCTCCTCGTCGTCGGCGTCGATCACGCCGAGCTTGCAGACCTCTTCGAACACCTCACCGAGCGGCTTCTCGCCCGAGAGCGTCGCCACGACCTGGTAGTCCTCAGCGGACACGCGGTGGACCGCCAGCGTCAGCGGGTCGCGGATGACATACGACGGCACGCCGCGGAAGACGTGGCGGTGGATCTCCAGGTCGGAGCGCATGCCGACCACAGCCGGCCGGAGCCTGGGCGCGAGCGCATCGGCCGGCGGCGCAGAATCAGCCGACGCGGCCGCATCGGTCGCGGCGGTGTTCGCGGGTTGGGATTCGTCGGTTTGCATGCTCACAACCAGAAATTCAGCCTGAGGTAATCAACCACACGATTGGACACGATCCACCACACGGGCTTCGACCCCAGCTCGATCCGGGCGTTGCCCTCCATGCCTGGCTTGAACCAGTCTGGGATATCCGGCAGAGCCGCCTCGGCGATGTAGACCGCCTGGCTGCCGCGGACCTCGGGCGTGGGGTGCACGCGTTCGATGCTCACGCTCCACTCGGCCTCCGGGCGTGCCGCGGGCGCAAACGTCCCGACAAGGCCGGCACCAAGCTCGTCCGCCACCCGTTGGGGCACGGCCGCCTCGATACGCCACTCGGACGCGTCCGCGATCATGAACAGCGGCTCGCCCAGCGGCAACGACTCGCCCACCCGCCGACGCACGTCGCCCTCGACCACCCGGCCGGCGAAGGGCGCGACCACTCGTGCCCGCCCGATCTGCCGGTCGATCTCGGCCAGCCGTGCGCCGGCCCTTTCACGTTCGGCCCGCGACAGCGCGACATCGACCGCGCTCCCCTCAGCGATCGCCAGGTCCTCGTCGATCCGGGCGATCGCGGCCTCCGCCTCCACGCGTCGGCGCTCCACCCAGAGATCCGTCACATCGAACTGCGCCAGCAGCTCGCCCGCAGCGACCTCGTCACCCGGCGCGACCAGGACCGCTTCCAGCGTCCCCCCGAACGGTGCGGCGACGTGCCGCACGCGCGAGGGCTCGACCGTCGCGCTCGTCGACACGCTGTATGTCAAACGCCCAAACGCGACCCACGCGATCAGCGCTACCGCGACGCACGCGGCCGCCTTGCGGGCCCATGCCCCCCGGCCGATCAGGCTCTTCGTGCTCTCCGCAGCGCTCGAGCGGGCGTGCGACACGGTCGAACGCGTTGCCCTGCGGATGAGATCGAACGCCGGGGCATATGGCTCGATCAGCGTCGAGACCTGCTCCAGCTCGTCCGCACGGAAGCCCATATCCGAAGGCCGGCGGAGGCTCACCACCACACGGACGCCCGGCGCCGCCTCGACAGGCACGCTGGCGACCGCACCCGGGCCGCAGGACTCGAGCCACCGCACGTGCTGCGTGTAGCCGCAGGCCTCGCCGGTCTGCGACGAGATCCCGCGGCCGGCGTCGACCGCTTCACCCATCGCATCGCGTATCGTCCGACCGACCGCGCTGCGGTCGCTGAACTCGTCCAATCCCGACACCGCCAGCACGCGGCACCTCGAACCGGTCGCGATCCCGATCGCCGCCTGCTCGCAGCCGAACTTGCTCCGCAGGCTGGCGACCAGGGCAAACGCGAGCTCGGTCGCGGACCTGTACCCGGCGACCTTCGAGAGCTCGGCCCCGGGCTGCTCGCCGTCGGCTTCGCCCGAGCCGCGGGCCTCGACGCGTGCCGCACCGAGCGCCGCCTGGGCCGCGATCGATTCGAGCAGCTCGCGGTGCCGCGCCGCATCCTCGGCTCGCTCGCAGCGGACCACCAGCGAGAGGACCCCGATCATCGAGCCGTTGATGTCGCGCAGCATGACCGAGAGCAGCGCGATGTGGAACCTCGCGTCGCGCGATGTGAACCGCCTGGCCACCGGGCGACCGTGCTCGAGCGACTCGTTGAGCAGCTCCTCGATCGGCTTCTTCCAGAACCGCGGATCGGTCGAGCCCTGGTGCCAATAGTCTTCGATGACCTCGGCGCCGATCCGGACCGAGACCGCCCCGTACGGGCTGCGGAACGCGCGCACGATCTCCGCGGACGCTCGCTTGTAGTACGATGCGGGCGATCGCGTCTCCTCCGTCAGACGGTGCAGCCGCGAGCTCAGCTCGCGAACCATGCTGGCCTGCGGCGTGTCGGACGTCTGCTCCGGCCCCGAAGGCGCCCGGCTGTGTGCGGTCTCTGTGCTCATCGCTCCCCCACTCGTCTGGATCCGACGATCAAAGCAGATCGCCCGAAGAACGGTCCGACTCGGCGGATGCCAGCTCGATCTTGGTAAAGAACGCGAACCCCGACTCGAAGGCCTCCTCGCGGACGAGCCGGCAGCGGAGGCACCGCGCAAACACGATCGGCAGGTCCACCTCGCCGCGCTCGAACCGCAGCTTGTAGAGATCCCCCACCCGCAGCGGCCGCTCGGACATCACCCGGCACCCGCCAGACGAGATGTCACCCGTGACGCCATCGATCGCACCCTGATCGCGATCGCTCGCGTTCCCTGGATGGATCGCGACGTTGACCTTCAGCGACGCCCGCTCGGACGACCGCTGCCGCCGGATCGCCTCCGGCGTCTGGCTCTCGAGTTCCTGCAGCAGCGAGTGCGCCCAGGAGTCGAACCCCGCCTCGCCGTTTTGTGTTCGTCCGCTCATGGCATACCTCCAACCTCAACCGTTCTGCCGCGACGGCTACCGCTTGAACCGATCGTTCACGCTGCCGTCTTCGTCCTCGTCACGCTGATGGGCCCCGAAGCCCGCCCGCATCAGCGCGACAAACTTGGCCATAAAGCTCCCGCTGTTTGGCTCTGAGCCCTGCTCGCCCGGCTCTGCTGCGGCTGCCTCCCCGCCGACCGGTTCGACCGGCTCGAACAACTCGTCATCCGCCGACTCGAACACGGCCTCGAACGCCGAGCCGTCGTTGGCCGCGAGCATCTCCTCGCCGACCTGCACGTCGCTTGATTCGATCGAGTCCGCGATCTGAGCGATCTCCTGGACCTCACGGGTCACCCATTCGATCGCCTCGCCCTCGTCGGCGATCTCTACGCGGTGATCGACATCGATTGGCTGCTCTCCGACCTCCGCGTGGTCTGTGTCAACGCCGCCCACCGGCAGGGACACCGCCCGGCTCTGGCCGGCCGGATGATCAGAGCCCTCCGCAGCCGGCTCGCTCGGCGACTCACCGAACCCCGCCGCCCGAGCACGCCCCGGGTCCCCCGCTTCGATCAGCACCGAAACCGATTCCGTTCGCGTGTGCTCACCGTCAGATACCGTCACCTCGAAGACCGCGTTCTGCGGGACGTCCAGCCCGGGCGCAACAAATGTCGGCGACGAAGCCTCGGTATCGGACAGCTCGACCGGAGGGCCAGCCGTCTGACGCCAGCTGAAGTGCACCGCATCCCCATCCGGG
>JBCDEF010000202.1:0-4995 GCA_039179915.1 Planctomycetota bacterium
CAGCAGCGGTAACTCTGACCCAGTGGGAGCCCACCCCCCCGATCCCCACCCCCGATGGCCTGCTCGCGATCAGCCCCGACGGCATGCGCCTGATCCGCCTGGACACCGAGACCGGCGCCGTCACCGGCGAACGCGAGCTCTCGGACATCGGCTGGCCCGACTACCTGCTCAGGGCCGGCGACCGCCTCGTCGGCATCAGCGACACCGCCGCGACCGTCCTGCCCATCAACAACCCGCTGGACGCCCCCGCCCGGACATTCACCCTGCCCGACGGGCCCCAGGTCGGCCGAGCGATCGTCGCCGGCGAGGCCGTACTCGTCCCGACCGAGTCGGGCGTGACCATCCTCTCGGGGCCCGGGGCCGAGCCGAGGTCGGTCGCCCTCGAGCACAGCGGCTCGGTCGTTGTCGCCGACGGGCAGCTGCTGGTCGTCGACGCCAGCTCGGTGCACGGCTATCTCGATTGGGCGAGCGCCGAACGCGTGCTGACCGAGCGCATCGCGGCGAACCCGGCCGACCCGCAGCACGCGATCGCGCTGGCCGAGCTGGCCGACCGCTCGGGCCGCGCCGCCCGCATCCCCGGTGCCGCGGATGATGCCGCCGACGCCATCGACCGGATCGAGAACCCCGCCGCCGCCGCCCGCGCCATCGCCCGGCTCTTCCAGACCCTGCTGGCCGCGCTGGACCGGCCGGAGGGCCTGCCGGGCGCGATCCGCGGCGAGCTGGTCGCCCGGCTCGAACGCCGCGCGACCACAGCCGAACACCGCGTCGCCCACCTGATGCGCCTCGGCGACGAGCGCACCGGCGCCGGCCGCCACCGCGAGGCCGCCGCCGCCTACCAGCGCATCCTGCTCGACGAATCGCTCGCCCAGGCCGAGCACGCCGCGAACTGGCGCCGCCAGCGCGCCGACCGGGCCGCGCGCGCCGCGCTCGTCTCGCTCGTGGCCGACCACGGCGAGGCCGTCTACCGCGAGTTCGACCGCGCCGCCCGCGACCAGCTCCGCGATCTGCAGTCCCTCCCGGACCAGGGCGACCCGCTGCTGCGGGCCCGGTCGCTCGAGCGGCTCGCGACCAACTACCCCATCGCCCGCTCGACCCCCGCCGCCTGGCTCGACGCGGCCCGGGCGTTCGATCTCGCCGGCCGACCGCGCGACGCCCGCGCCGCGCTGCGCAGCGGCTTCGACGCCGCGGGCCGCATCCCGGGCCGCGCCCCCGAACGCCGCGTCCTGGCCGAGATCGCCGGCGAGCTGGCCACCCGCCTCGCCGATGCCGACCGCGTCTACGAGGCCGCCTGGGTCCTGCGGCGCGGCGAGGCCATGCTCGGCCAGCTCCGGCTGGCCGTCGACGGTGAACCGATCGACGCCGCCGCCTTCGAGCGACGCATCCGTGAGCGGCTTGCCAGCCGCGACCGCGCTCCGCGTATCGACCCCCAGCCCGACGCCGTCATCCAGCAACTCGCCGGCTGGCTGCCCGTCCCGCCCGCCAGCCGCAGCGGCGCCACGCCCACCGGGCACGTCGTCCTCCGCTCCCTGTCCCGCGGCGTCGTCGCCCTCTGGAGCACCACCGGCGCCACCATCGCCGACGACCCGGGCCTCGCCCCGATCGACGGCAACCAGCTGCCCGACCCAGAAACCGAGGGACTCCGGCCGATCTGGTCCCGGCCGCTCGGCGTCGACCTGGCCGCCCAGCCCGAGCTGGTCCGCCTGACCGCCTCGGACGTGCTGCTCTACCGCGGCCCGCCCGACCGCGCCACGCTCGAGATGATCGACGCCGTCTCCGGCGAGACCCGCTGGACCAGCGCGCCCTTCGCCGACGCCTTCGACGCGCGACCCGCCCGGCTCGACACCGGCGTCGTCGTCACCCCGCTCGACGGCAGCGCCCGCCTCCGCGAGCACGTCATCGCGATCGACGACGACCACGCCGCCATCATCGAACGCTCCGGCCGGACGCTGCTGATCGACCTCCGCCGCGGCGAGACCCTCTGGGCCGAACGCCTGCCCGTCCCCGCGGTGTACGAGGCCTCGCTCCGCGACGGCGTGCTAGGGATCATCGGCGAGCGGCCCGGCACCGACACCGACGAGCCTCGCCGCAGCACCGGGGCCGTCCCCGTCGTTGCCGCCTACGACATCACCACCCGAGCCGCGCTCTTCGGGCCCACCGACACCGGAAGCTACCCGCGCTGGATCCGCCACCAGAGCGGCGGCCCGATGATCCTGGGCCTCGACGCCGGGGTTGCCGCGATCGACCTCGACCGCGGCGAGATCGCCTGGACGATCGATGATCCGGCCGTGCGGCTCAGCGGCGACGCCTGGCTCGCCCCGGGCCGCGCCTACGTCCTGGGCGCCGACGACCGACGGCTCTGGCAGATCGACCTGGCCACCGGCACCCTCCGCGCCGACCCGCTCGAGGACCTCGGCCGCATCGGCCAGGGCGAGGCCGTCCGTGTCCACACACTCCCGACCGGCCGGGCCCTGTTCTGCACCGACCGGGGCATGATCACCTTCGAGCCCGATGGCTCGCTGGCCGGCGGCGACGGCTACGACGGCAGCCGCTCGTTCGTCCTGCCCGCCCGAGCCGAGGGGGTCGTCGTCGCCGTCACCTCGCGCAGCGGCGCCGCCGACGCCCCCGCCGACCGCACCGGCAGCTCGAGCCTGTTCGGCTACGCCGCCTTCGACGAAAACTCCGGCCGTCTTCTCGCCGAGGCCACACTCGCCCTGCGCGAGTTTCCGCGCCGGCTGATCGCCCTGGACGACACCCTCGTGCTCGGGCTGGCCAACGGCACCGCCGTCATCAGCGCCCCCGCCGCGACCGACCGCTAGCTGCTTCTGTTCTCTGCGAACCTTGCTACGCCGGCGCCCGGCCCTGCTCGATCGCCCGGATCTTCTCGACCCGCGCTGTGTGCCGCCCGCCCTCGGGCGCGGTGGCGATGAACGCATCGACGATCTGCTCGATCAGGTGCAGCCCCAGCAGATCCGCCGAGACGCACACCACGTTCGCCTCGTTGTGCGACCGCGCGAGCTTGGCCGTCAGTTCGTTGTGCACCACCGCCGCCAGGACGCCCTCGACCTTGTTGGCAGCGATCGACATGCCGATGCCCGTGCCGCAGACCAGCACGCCCCGGTCCGCCTCGCCCTGAGAAACGAGCCGGGCGACCTCGTACGCCGCGACCGGGTAGTCGCACGTCTGGCCGTCGGTCGAGCCGTGCAGCGTGACCTCGTGCCCGGTGCTCCCGAGCCGCTCGCCGAGCCGGGCGATCGTCGACGAGCCCCGGTGATCCGCACCCAGCGCAATCCGCATCATGCACCCCCTGCCGGCCGCGGGCCGGGTTCAGCCGCCGTCGCCATCGGTCCGCCAAGCCGCCGGCGGACCAGATCGATCAGCACGCGGCACGTCGCATCGTACTCGGCCTGCGGCCCGCCGAACGGGTCCGCCACGTCGCCCCCCGCCGGGTCCAGCAGCACCGCCCGGCCCCGGGCCCCGGGGAAGGCCGACTCGAGCGCCGCCAGATGCCCCGCGGTCAGGGCATAAATCTCGTCCGCCGCCTCGATCTGCTCGGCCGTGACCGGCCGGGACCGGTGCCCGCCGCCGGCATCGGCCGTACCGACGCCGGCCGCCCGCAGCGCCCGGGCCGCCTCGCGGGTCATCGGCCCGCCCGGCGCCGCGCTCACTCCCGCCGACGCCGCGACCACCCGCCCGAGCGAGCCGTCGGCCGCCGCCTCCCGCGCGATCGCCTCGGCCATCGGGCTCCGGCACTTGTTGCCCGTGCACACGAACAGCACCGACCGGGTCATCGCTCGATCGAGCCGCCGCGCAGGAACTACACCCTCCCGGACCGTCTCGATCCCGCCGCCGACGAGCAGCCGGACCAGCGTCGAGACCCCGCCGAGCCGGGTGCGGCCGCCGTCGATGATCACCGCCACGCCCAGCTCCGCAAGCCGCTTGAGCAGCGGCGCATCGCCAAGGATTCTCGCAACCGCGCGACCATCGCCCAACCGCCCGGCCGCGCTCTCGCCGGAGAACGCGCACGCCAGCACCCGGCCGCCCGCCGCCGCAAGCACGGCCGCCGCCGCCGCGTCGTCCACCACCCGCACCGCCTGCGCGGGCTCGCCGGCCGCACCATCGCGACGCAGCGAGACCGGTCCGGGCAGCAGCCGGTCGACCAGCCGGCGGTGATCGGGGTGCTCGATCCGCAGCGCCGCCGCCGCGTCGTCGACCGAATCGGTATGCCACGCCGCGCCCCGCGCCGCCTGCTCGCCCATCAGGCCCGACAGCCGCTCGAGCCCCTCGATCGAAGCCAAACCCGAAGCCAAACCCGAAGCCAAGTCCGAAGCCGGGTCGCCGGCCGACGCGAACACCCCGTAAACCGTCTCCGTCGGCAGCACGACCAGCCGGCCGGCCCGCAGGGCGTCCGCGGCCGCCGCGACCGCCGTCGCACGCGACGCCGCGTCCGAGTCGGCCCAAATCCGGGTGTCGGGACGCGCCGTCACCTGCACCCACTCCCAGACCCACCGGGCCGAGCCCACGATTCCAGCCTCACCCGCGCCCCTGCCATGGCACGATCCTACCGCTCCGTATACTCATCGGGACAGCGGCCAGGAACCGGGCGAGGAAACACCGGGCCGGCCGCGTGCGAATCGGAACGGCGGGGCGCCACCACACCGAGGCGGGCCCGAGGGGACCAGGCATGACTTCGAGCTTCCGAACCGTTCACAACCGATGCGCCGATGCGGCCCGCGCCGGCTTCAGCCTGATCGAGCTGCTCGTGGTCATCGTGATCATCGCGATCGTCATCGGCATCACCGTGCCCGCGATCGGCGGCGCCCGCGACCTCGCCCGCGCCTCGTCCACCCAAGCCACGCTCGCCGGCCTCGGCAACGCGATCAGCAGCTTCCGCGCCGACGAGCAGCGGCTGCCGGGCTACTTCAACACCCGCCAGATGGGCCGCGCCGACACCGGCCTCTCCGGCATGCAAAACATCATGCTCGACCTCGCCGGCGG
>JBCDEF010000203.1:0-4992 GCA_039179915.1 Planctomycetota bacterium
GCCGGCTGGACGGTGCACATCGACCCGGCGCGGCGCGACGGCTCCGGCCGGCTGCTGCGGCTGGGTGATTTGGCGCCGGGTGCGGGGGTGATTGCGCGGCTGGCATCGCGGTCGGCGGGGGCAGCGATCAAGCTGATGCCGGGCGTCGACGAGGCCGACCTGGCCGGGGTGGGCATCGAGGGGGAGCTGGAATACATCTCGCGCGGCGGTCGGCTGTCCCAGGCGGTCGTCTGGACCGGCTCGCTGCGGCGACACCGGCGGTCGGCGACGGTGATCGACGGCTCGGGCCGGGCGCACACGATCGCGGGCGAGCCGCACGAGCCGGGGGATGCGCACGGGCTCGGTCCGTGGCTCGTTCAGCCGGATCCTGTGGCCGAACGCGCCGGGCTGCTGCCCGAGCTGGCCGACCGGTCGGGGCTGGATGTGCTGCACCCGCGGCTTGGTCTGCTGACGGGCGAGGCGCTCGAGCCGAGCGCGTGGCTCGCGGGGTTCCGTGTAATCGAGCGCATGCCGTGGCGCGTCGAGCGTGTGCGGGCGTCGCTCGCGTCGCTGGACGCCGGCATCGTTGAGGTCAAGACCCGCGGCGGCGCGTGCGACCCGGACGAGGTGCAGCGACAGCTCCGCGGCGACGGCGAGCGGATGCTGACGGTCTTCGTGCTGCGGTTCGGCGAGAAGATCGAGGCGATCGTGACCGAGCGCGGTTGAGCGAAGTCGGGTGCCCTCGGCTAGGCGACGCCGGATTTGCCGCGGACCATGTCCAGGACCTTGGTCGGGCTGAGCGTTGAGGCGTTGGCTTCGATGCTGCCGCGGTGCTGGTCGTAGAGCGTCTTGCCGGTCGCGAGGTCGCGCTGGAACATCGAGCGCAGGTCGATTGCCGAGAGCTGCCGCCCGCCGGCGTAATAAGCCTTGGCGACCCTGCCGATCGCGTAGGTGCTGGCGAAGGTCATCATCGGGCCGGTGGCGGCTTTGGTCACCCTGCCAGCGGTTTTGCCCAGCGTCTTCTTGGCGAGCTTGCCGAGGAACTTGCGGGCGACGTTCTCGAGCATCTGGCTGGTGGCGCCGAGCCCCAGCGTGGCGATGAACTCTTTGATGTGGCCCGCGCCGAGGCTGTGGCCGTAGCGCTTGCCGATCGCGTAGACCATGCGGGTCTGCAGGGGCAGGATGGCCATGGTCGCCAGGTTCTGGGGCAAGAGCTCGAGCGCGCCGTTGAGGATGGCGTAGCGCAGCACGATGCCGTCGACCTCTTTCGAAACCGGGTCGGGTTCTGTCGCCGCGAGCTCGGCCGGCATCGGATCGTCGCCGAGCAGCTCGGCGGGGTCGATGCGGTCGGTGCTGTTCTCTGCTGGCAGCGGCGCGATCGCGATGGTCTCGGCCTCTTTCTCGAATGCGACCGCTTCGTTGTGGTCGAGGCCCAGCGCCCGCTCGAGGCGATCCAAGAAGGCCTGCTCGGACTCGGTCGTGGCGCCGTCGGCATCGGCGACGAGCACGGCCAGCTCGAAGGCGGCCCGCTTTGACTCTGGCTTGATCAGCTTCGCCGCCGCGTCTTCGAGCGAGGCCTGCCTGAGGATCACCCGCTGGTGGATCGCGCCCAGGCTCGGCAGATCGTGGTCGGCCGAGAGCGCCTCGACCATGCCCTTGAGCTGCTCGCGCTCGGCGGGGTCGGAGCGGCCGTCGGCGACGGCGGCCAGCAGGGCGATGGTCAGGGCGGCTTCGGCTTCGGGTGCGTCAAACATGCGGGATGGTAGAAATCGGGGTGATCGCCGTCCGGTCAATCGCAGCCGTCGGCGAATGCGCTGACAAAGGCGGCGAGGTCGGCGGGCGCGATCCGGCCGTCGCGGTCTGTGTCGGCGGCGGGCTCTGCGGCGCGGTGGGCACGGGTCCAGAGGTCGAAGTCCGAGCCGTCGAGCGAGCCGTCGCGGTTCAGGTCCGCGACGCAGTCGTCTGAGCTGGTGTTGTGTCGGCTCACGCTCCTCTCCGTGGGCTGGTATTCGAACGGGCCGACGTCGATCGCCGCGAAGCGGCCGCGGTCAAAACGGTCGGGGGTGGCGGGGTCGTCGACGAAGCGGGGGTTGCCGGCGGCGTCGGTCCGGCCGAGCACGGGCTCGGGTTTGAACCGGTCGACGTCCGGTCCGTCGCGGTCGAACTCGCCGGCGGCCAGGGCATCACCCGCATCGATCAGGATCGAGCCGGCGGCCGGTCGCAGGTCGCCGAGGTCGTCGTTGGCGCTCTCGTCGATGTCGGGTGTGGCGGGGTCGTCGCCCCAGCCGTCGCCGCCGTCGGACGGCAGGCGGACGAGGCGGAGGTCTTCGATCTGCTCGGTGACGACATTGGTCGCGCAGATCGGACGTGTCACGCCGCCCGCGTCATCGGGATCGCACGGTACGAGACCCGGGTGCACCGGGGCGATGGCGTTGTTGACGAACCACGTGGTCCATCGCCCCGCGACCCATCGGGCGACGTCGATCGGGGCCGGGCCGCCGAGGAAGAGGTTGTTTGCGACCACGGGTGCGCCGTAAGAGATCGAGCTGACCGCGACGCCGGGCTGGTTGGTGACGTTGATGAATGAACTACCGACGAGCATAAACTCCCGGCAGGGTCGCCGCCGCTGTATGAACCAAACATCCTGGATCTGATCGCGTTGTGCTGTCGCCCTGTTGTTTATGAATGTGCTGTCGCGAATCGCGAGGCGAACGCCGAATGTGATAATTGCTCCGGCGTTCTTGGCTGTGTTTCCGATGAATTTGCAACGCTTTATCGTGACTGGTGTGTCAGCGTACGCTTCGACACATATCGCGCCGCCGGATAATGTGGTCGAGTTGTTCGCGAAAATTGTGTCTTCAATGGTGACGATGCCCCCAACCTCGGGTGAGCTTGCAAGTACATTCAGCCCGGCTGCAAACGTATCGGTGTTGTTCTCAAACCTGCAGTGCTGAACGAGAAGGTCAAGCGCTTGGGTGAACAGGGCAGCGCCACCGTCGCCGTGATTGTTGTTGTTGTGGGCGAAAGTGCTGTGTCGCACGACGACGGTCTGACCGATTACCTCGGCAGCTCTCCCTCCGAAGTGTTCGAATAGGCAGTATTCGATCACGGATGGGCCTGTCATGTCGAGGCCTGTGTCGTCGGCGGCTGAGTCTTCGCCGAGCAAGCCGGTGAAGTTGCAGCTTCGCACGGTAGCGGTGCCGAGGATCTCGAGCGCGGTGCCGCCGTTGCGGGCGAAGTCCGAGTCTTCAACCAACACCCGGTCTCGCGCGAAGGCGTAGACAGCGCCGCCGGTGTTTTCGTGCGCGGTCAGGTGTTCAATGGTGATCTCGCTCCCGTTGAGCGAGGCCCGGCCGGTGTTGCGGCTGAGGTCGGTGTTGCTGAGCAGGATCATGGTGCCCGAGAGGGTGAACGAGACGCGGTTGCCGGCGAACGACCCATCGGTGATGGCGACGGCTCTGTGCTCATTGGGGTCCGCGGCGGTGTTCGATGAGAGCACGCCGACATCGTTGCCGAGCACGGCGACGCGTTCGAGGGTGATCTCCGCGGCGTCGGTGCTCAGCGAGGCCGCGGTATCGCAGAGCAGCAGCGAGGCGTCGCGGATGCGGACGCGGCCCGACGGCCCGGCTGTGTCGATGCCGACGACGGCGTCGCGGATCGTCAGTCTGCTGATGTCCAGGTTGATCGGCGGGAGCGTATCGAGCTGGGTGACGGTGAGCGCGTTGGCATCGGGCAGGCCGTCGGCGTCGAGGTCGCCCGAGAGGATGGTCTGCCCGGAGCCGGCGCCGACGAGCGCGACGCCTCGGAAGACGCGGACGAGCGGCTCTCGGTAGGTGCCCGGCGCGATGTGGATGGTGGCGCCGTCGGGCGCGAGGTCGAGCGCGGGCTGGATGCTGTCGAACGCGGCGGCCGGCGATCGGCCGTCGCCGCCCGGCGGCGCGGCCTGGTCGACGTACCAGGTGTCTTGCGCGGTTGTGGGAGCTGCTGCTGATGCGAGGGCGATCGCCAGGAGCGAGGCGCCGAGCGCGAGCAGGGCTATCGGGACGCGAGAGAGCCGGTTCGTGTGGTGTTCCATAGGCCTTGAGACGCGCGAGCCAGGGGGCGGTTCCGCGGCGGCAGAAAAAACCCCGGCGCGGGCCGGGGTGGGCCGGGGTGGTCACGCGATGCTGCGGTGGCGCTCTGCGCGGTGTCGGCGGCTTCGGGGTCAGCAGCCCTGGCTGAAGGCGCTGACCCATGCGAAGAAGTCTGCTGAGGTGCATGCGTTGTCGTTGTTGACATCGCACTCGGGTGCCTGCGTGCCGAAGGCGCTGACCCAGGCAAAGAAGTCGGCGGAGGTTGCGAGCCCGTCGTCGTTGACATCGGCGAGGCAGCCTCCGTCGTCCACGAGCACCGCGAGGGTGGCGGTCTGGCCGTCGATGGTCCCGTCGTTGGGTGTGACCTCGACGCTGATCATGCGCGGCGGTGTGCTGTCGAGGCCGAGGTCGGCCAGGCTGGGGATCGCGTCGGCGCCCCCGGCCGAGACGGTGTCCCGGATGGTGAGGCCGTCGATCTGCCATCGGTAGCGGTAGCGGACGAGGTCGTATTCTGCATCGTCGTCGACCAGGTCGGTGCGGACGCGGACGAATGTGACATCCTCGGGCCCCGGGTTCGGCGGGTCGAACTCGATGATGGGCGGAACCGGCGGCGTGTTGCCGGGCGTCTGGCCGTCGGCGAGCACGCGGACGGTCGCGTCGTGGATGCGCTCGTTGTTGAACTCGATCTCGACCCGCCAGTCACCGGGTTCCTGCTTCATGTCGGTGACGTTCCAGGTGAAGTAGGCCCAGTAGCGGTGGAGCGGGCCGTCGGTGGTGAAGTTGAGCAGCCGCTGGCCGGAATCGAAATCGAGCCGGCCGTCGGGCGCGAAGAACCGGAACCGGTAGAGGGTGTCCCGGGGCATGTTTCGGCCCATCATCCAGTAGGTCACGAAGCCGTGGTCGAGCGGGACGGCTCGGTCGCGGGGGAACGGGTCGGGCC
>JBCDEF010000204.1:0-4955 GCA_039179915.1 Planctomycetota bacterium
CGATATCGCCCTCGTGGATCTGCGCGGTCACACCACCCGCGAAAACGAAGGCCGCGGCCGCGGCACATCCGAATCGGCTCTGCATCATTTGGCGATCTCCGGGAAGAAGGAGTTGTCGTAAAAATCGCGGTACACCTGCTCGAACGATCGGGTCATGGCGTGGCCGTCGAGGTAGCCGTAGTTCGACCGGCCGTCGGGGGTTTCCGGCTCGCCGCCGTGCGCCCAGGACCACATCTGATCGGCGGCCGCAGTCCACGGCTCGTCGTCTGCGCCGCCCCAATCGAACGGGTGCACGTGGTCAGACGTTGCGTATTGCGGCCGCCCGCTGATGTCCGGCTCGTCATCGATCATCATGACCCACTGGATCGTGCCTGCCGGGCGGGGGATGCGGTTGAGATTGCGGTACGGCCGGACCTTCCCGAAACGCGGATCGTTGTACTCAGGACCCTTCGTGGTCAGGAAGTCGCTCAGCCCGTAGCTGGTCCACCGTGTCGGCGGGAGGCTGTTGAAGTAGCTCGACAGATCGTCGGACAGGCTCGCTTCGTCGGCGGCGTCGCGGCTGATCTGGTCGATCGACGCGAGTACATCGTCAAAGGTCGGGCCTTCGCTCTGGCCGCCCTCCTCGACCGACCAGTACGGGCTGCGGTCGACCGGCGAGCGGACCGCGGGAGTCGCACCCTCGAAGTACGGCGCGAGCAGGGTGATCCATGACGAGGCCGGTTCGCCCGGGCTGCCGTGGTCGATGCCGGCGTCGACAAGCTCCCCGTTGTTGTCGTCGGCGTACATGACCTGCGCGATCGTCAGCTGTCGGACGTTGCTGAGACAGACCACCGACTGCGCCGTCCGACGGGCCGAGCCCAACGCCGGCAGCAGGATGCCGATCAGCAGCGCGATGATCGAGATGACCACCAGCAGCTCGATGAGCGTGAAGCCGCGGCCCGCCGATTGGAATCGGCGACTCGCTCGGGTCTTGGCGCTTGCGGCGGGACCGGGATCGCGGGGCATGAATGGCCTCCGAGAATCAACAACTGAGAATTGCTTCTCACTTTACGCCTCGCCCACCGGGTGGTTCCAGAACAGCTGGTAAACTTTCGAACGATGTGGCGCGGAATCTCACTTGCAAACAAATGCCTAATACTTTTCGGCGCTGCCATTATCCTGATCGTCACCGTGGCTCTGGCCGCCCCATGGATCCGGATGAACGCGATCGTGTGGGAGACGCAGCTGGAGCTCTCGCGGCAGCTCGCCGCGGTCTGGCAGCGGGGTGAGCCGACGCAGACCGACGACGGCGGGATGGAAGCGATCCCGGCGATGCGGCTGACCGCAGCGGAGTTCCGCGCTTCCGCGGAGCAGCGCGAGTTCTGGGCGGACGCGCTGGCCCGTTTTGAGGCCGACGAGCCGCCGCGTGACGTGCAGCGCGGGGCGTGGCAGGGGTTGGTCCGCCGCTACGAGTACCTCAAGCCGATCTACCGCATCTCGCCGCCGGAGCGGCCGCAGCTCGAGAGCGTTGTCGTGCTCGATCGGTTGTCGCCCGATGCGGCTCGACTGATCGCGTTAAACACGATGTACCACCTCGGCGCGGGCGTGCTTGTTTTTCTGCTCGCGATCTTGGTGTTCTACCTGATCACCTCGCGGCTGATCCTCGAGCCGGTGCGGGGCCTGCGGACCGTGGCCGAGCGGGTGGGGCAGGGAGAGATCGGCGCGAGGGCGGACATCCGCACGGGCGACGAGTTCGAGCAGCTCGGTGATGCCTTCAACGCGATGCTCTCTCACGTGCAAAGGTCCCAGGACCAGCTGCGTTCGATCAATACTTCGCTGGACGACAAGATCGGCGAGCTCGCGAGCGCGAACGTAGTCCTGTTCGAAGCCGCCCGGCTCAAGGGCGATTTCGTGGCCAACGTCTCCCACGAGCTGCGGACGCCGCTGAACTCGATCATCGGGTTCGCCGAGCTTCTGTTAGAGATCGCCGAGGCCGAAGCGGCGGCCGGCGACGATTCGACCCGGCAGCAGAAGCGTCGGCGGTACCTGGAGAACATCCTGAGCTCGTCGCGGCATCTGCTGGAGATGATCGACAGCCTGCTGGAGATGGCTCGGATCGAGGCGGGCAAGAGCGAGATCCGTGTCGAGCGGATCGCGGTCGGGCCGGTGTGCCGATCGCTCGTCGGGCTGATGGAGCCGATCGCCCGCCGCAAGGGCATCGGCCTCGAGGTGGACATCCCCGACGGGCTGCCCGACATCGAGTCGGACGCGAAGAAGATCCAGCAGATCCTGTTCAACTTCTTGTCCAACGCGGTGAAGTTCACGTCGGTCGGTGCCCGGTCGCGATCTCCCGTGGTGACGCTCCGCGCCGAGCGTCTGCTGCCCGAGCCCGGATCGACGCAGGAGCGGACACGGTTCTGCGTGATCGACACGGGGCCGGGCATCGCGCCGGCGGATCAGGACCGGATTTTTGAGAAGTTCCAGCAGGTCGAGTCGGGCCTGGCCCGGGAGCACGAGGGCACCGGGCTGGGGCTGGCGATCAGCCGCGAGCTGGCGACGCTCTTGCAGGGCGAGATCCAGGTGGTTTCCGACGTCGGCCGGGGGTCGATGTTCAGCCTGGTCATCCCCAACACACCCGACCGGCAGCGTCTGGAGGAGACCCGTCTGGAGCAGCGGTTCCGCGGCGAGATCGTGATGCCCGAGTCGCCGTGACGCCGCTCCCTCATCGGCGGCGTTCGGACCAGCCTACTGCGCGCTCGATATGCCGAACGCGGGCCCGCGGCGGCCGGGGCCAGTGCCGCTTGGTCAGCGTCACCGCGATCACGTCGATCCTGATCGGCCGATCGGTCGCCCGCATCGAGCGGCGGACGGCCTCGGCGACCCGGCGCAGCTTGGCCTGTTTGCGGGCGCCGACCTGCGACTCGGGGCGTCGCTCTCGCTCGCCTTGACGCCCCACGCGGGTCTTGACCTCAACGATGACCAGAGTCCGGCGATCGGGCGCGATGCACACGATGTCCGCCTCGCCGACCGCGACATGGAGGTTCTTGGCCACGATCGAGTACCCGCAGCGGCGAAGGGCTCGGGCCGCGACGCGCTCGCCCCGTCGACCGACGCTCGATGCCGGTCGGCGGCGTGTCATTCGCTCGTCGGCATGCCGAACACGCGGACAACCGCGACCTCGAAGAGCTCGTCCGTGATCCGCTCTTGTTGGTTCAGCCCGAGGTCGGCCGACTCGAGAAGCTCGACGATGTAGCTTTCGCGGGCGGCCGAAAGACGCCGCAACCTGAGTTCGCCCCAGAGCTCGAGCTGGAGGTCCCGGTCGTCAAGCGTTCGCCGCCGCGATTCGACCAGGTCGAGCAGGACGAACCCCGTCCGCCCCCGCCCGGCATCGATCGGCCCGGACCATTCGCCCGGTTCGAGCGAGGTCAAGGCGTCGTTGAGCGGCTCGATCCCGATCAGCTCGGCCGCGGCGAGCTCGCCGGGGATCTCTCGCCCGTCGTCGGCGATCGAGCCGCTGCTCGCCGGTCGGTAGCGGTTGAGCGTGCGGTCCGCAGCGACCATGTCGAACGGGTCACCGGCCTGCAGGCGTTCGAGCACCGTTTCGCTCGCGGCGGGCGACGGGGTCATGATCAGCCGCGCAAAGACCAGCGTGGGCTGGTTGAACTCGCGGAACCGCCGGTCGTATTCGTTCCGAACATCGGCCCAGGTGACCGGCGGCACGCTGCTGCTGACGTCCCGCAGTCCCATCCTGATAATCTCGGTGCGTTGCTGCAGGCTGGCGGTTTCGTCAAGCCCGGCGCCGCTGGTCTCGCGGAGCGAGCGGTCGGCGGCGGAGGTCGCCCCGCCGTAGAACCGCTGGAGCCTGGCTCGGCCCTGGCGGAGAAAGTTGAACAGCCCGTCTTGGACCTCGGGCGGGAGCTGGGCGCGGGCCTCGCGGTAGAGCACCTCGTCCCTGACGGTCGCTTGGACCTTGTTGAGGATGATCTCTCTCGCCTGCACGGCCCACTCCGCGGACGACCCGGAGGTGCGGCGGAGCGCGTGAAGACGGGGCATGAGGCTCTCAAGGAAGACGCTGGCGAGGATCGGTCGCCCGTTGACACTGCCGACCTTCTTGTCGAGCAGCACGGGCTGGTCGGGCCGCCATGCGGGCTGCGAGGCGGTCGGCCGCGAGGCATCGTCGGCATCGAGCGGCATCTGCTCGGCCCCGATCCTGACCACGCCGCCGGGAGGGGGCGCGTTGAGCGTGTAGACCGGCTCAGCAGCGACGGCCGGCATGGGCGATGCGTCGAGGCGTGTGGGCGGACCCACAAAATCACTGGCCGAGAGCTGGCGATCGCGCGAAGCGCACGATGCCGACGCGGCGGTGAACGCGGAAGCTAGCAGGGCGTTAAGCAGCGGCGATCGGATGGTCACGCGGGTCACCTCCCTGTGGCGCGCGGTGCGGGTTCGCGTTTGCAGCGGCGTGCCTCGCGGCATCGAACGCACGGGTGCCGGCAACGCGGGCTTTTCTTCGTGATAGACTACACCACCCAGGAGACCTGCGCATGGCGGACGATGGCTCGAAGCCGAAACTGATCGTGGACGAGGACTGGAAATCCGAAGCGGCACGCGAGAAGGAGCGGCTCACCGAGCAGGCCGCCGAATCCGCAGAGAAGAAATCCGAAGCGGCCAACCGCCCGATCGAGTTCGCGGATGTTGTCCGGATGTTTGCCAGCCAGGCGGCGATGTACCTCGGGCTGATCCCCGACCCGCAGACCCAGCAGCGCATGCTGGCCCCCGAGGTCGCGGCGATGCATATCGACATGCTCGCGGTGATCGAAGAAAAGACCAAGGGCAACCTGGAGCCGCAGGAGGCCGAGGAGCTGTCGCAGACCGTCAAAGAGCTGCGAGGGGTCTTCGTGGAAACGACGCAGGCGGTCCGCCAGGCGATCGCCGATGGCAAGCTCAACCCCGACGGCACGCCGGGGCCCAACGCG
>JBCDEF010000205.1:0-4940 GCA_039179915.1 Planctomycetota bacterium
ATCGGGCTGTTCATCGCCACCCTCGAGCTGACCCGCCAGCGCCGCATTGCCGTCGAGCACGACCCGGATACCGGCATGATCACGATCGAAGCCCGCGAAGACGACGGCGACGAGCAGAACGCCATCGCCGGCATCCCGTCATCGATCCGGGACCACGACTCAGCGCAGTGATCCGACGAACGCCGCGAGCCGGTCCACCCCCGCGTTGATCTGATCCTCGTCGCACGCGAAGCTCATGCGGATGCAGCTCGGCCCGCACCCGCCGAAGTCCTCGCCCGGAACGACGGCGACCTTGGCCTCGTCCAACAGAGCGCCAGCGAACAACAGCGCCGAGTCGATCGTGGTCCCGGCCGGCGATGTCGTGCCGAAGTGCGACGAGACATCCACAAAGACGTAGAACGCGCCCTCGGGCGACGGGAACGACAGGCCCGGGATCTCCCGCAGCCGCCGCTCGATCAACACCGCACGCTGGGCAAACGCCGACCGCATCGCTTCGACCTCGGCGTCGCACTCGGTCAGCGCCGTCCGGATCGCCGGCAGGATGAACGACGGGATGTTCGACGTCATCTGGCTCTGCAGCCGGCCGATCGCTGAGATCAGCTCGAGCCCAAATTCGCCCGGCGCCGCGCAGTAGCCCACCCGCCAGCCGGTCATGCTGTACGCCTTGCTCAGCCCGTTGCACGTGACCACCCGGTCGGCGACCGAGTCGATCGAGCCCATCGAGAGGTGGGGGTGCTCGCCGAAGATGATTTTTCCGTAGATCTCATCCGTGACAATGACCAATCTGGGGGCGATCGAAGCCGCCGCTTCCGCGACCACATCCGCCAGCTCCCGCAGCTCATCGGGGCTGTACATCGTGCCGCACGGGTTGCTCGGCGAGTTCATCACCAGCACCCGGCTGCGGGGCGTGATCGCCTCCCGCAGGGCTTCGGGCGTGATCTTGAACGCGCTCTCGACCGTCGTCGGCAGCTCCCAGATTGTCCCACCCGCCAGCGAGATCTGTGGGGCGTAGCTGACCCAGGCCGGCGTGGGCAGGATGACCTCGTCCCCAGGGTCGATCAGCGCTTGGAAAATGTTGTAGAGCGAGTGCTTGCCGCCCACGGAAACAGCCGTGTGCTTCCCGGAAAGTCCCCCGATGCCGTTCTCGGCGGTCAGCTTGTCGGCGATCGCCTGCCGCGTCGCGGGGTCGCCGATCGAGGGCGTGTACCGCGTCATGCCAGCGTCCAGGGCCCGTTTTGCCGCCTCGATGACCCGCGGCGGGGTCGGAAAATCGGGCTCGCCCGCGGCGAAGCCCAGCACATCCTCGCCCGCGGCCCGGAGCGCCTTGAACCGCTCCGTGACGGCCAGGGTCGAGCTCGGGCGGATCGCGGCGGCCCGCTGCGATATGCTGGTTTTGGTTGGGGTCGTGTCTGCCATCATCCGGAGTCTAGCGGTCGGGAATCCGCGGCCCGCCTCCACGCCGCTCGGCGTTGATCGTTTCTTGACGTTTGCCTAGGCTTTGCCAAGCGGGAAAATCACCCCGCCCGGAGATCCCAGACCCATGGCATTGACCGCGAATACGCGACGGACGATCGTTGCGGACAACCAGCGTACCGACGCAGACACCGGCTCGCCCGAGGTCCAGATCGCGATGCTCACCGCCCGCATCAAGCACCTGGCCTCGCACCTCCGCGACCACAAGGGCGACCACCACAGCCGACGCGGCCTGATTATGCTCGTCGGCAAGCGGAACCGCCTGCTCCGCTACCTCCAGCGGACCAACCGCGATGCCTACCTCGAGCTGATCCAAAAGCTCGGACTCCGCAAGTAAATCGAACGATTCCGAAGCCCGTCGGTCAGCAGCCGGCGGGCTTATTTGTTTGTTTCTTCTGGTGTCGGTGCCGCGCTTCGAGGCAGTCGGCAGCACCCAGCCGTCGACGTATCCCGCTGATCCGGGCGTTGCTGACCGGGCTGGGCCCTGCCCTCTGCCGTTGAAGACGTTCGCGGCTCCCACACCCTATCCGGGTTCGCGCTCAAGGCCCACTCTGGGCTCGCTGCAGCGCACACCGCGACCGGTTTGCGACCGGTGCGCGGGTTGGAGCACAGAGATATGGCAGATTCCCCCCTCGGATCGCACCGCGTTGAGAAAGAGATCGGCGGACGCACGCTCACCATCGAGACCGGTGTCGTCGCCAAGCAGGCCACAGCCGCCGTGCTGGCGACCTACGGCGATTCGACCGTGATGGCGACCGTTGTCCGCGCCGACCCCCGGCCCGGCCTCGACTTCTTCCCCATGCAGGTCGACTACCGCGAAAAGCTGACCTCGGCCGGCAAGTTCCCGGGCGGCTTCCGCAAGCGTGAGGGCGCACCCAACGAAAAAGAAGTCCTCACCATGCGGATGATCGATCGCCCGATCCGCCCGCTCTTCCCAGACGGCTTCATCGACGAGGTCCAGATCCAATGTTGGGTCATGAGCCACGACGGCGAGAACGACACCGACGTGCTCGCCGGCGTCGCCGCCTCGGCCGCCCTCGCGATCAGCAACGCGCCGTTCGAAGGGCCCACCGGCATGGTCCGCGTCGGCCGAGTCTGGACCGACGACGGCGCCAGCTTCGTGATCAACCCCACCGGCACCCAGATGGACTACTCCGATCTCGATCTGGTCCTCGCCGGCCACGCCGACGGGATCAACATGATCGAAGTCGGCGCCGCCGAGATCCCTGACGAAGAGGTCCACGAGGCGATCGCCTTCGGCTACGAGCACATCAAGCAGCAGCTCGATCTGATCAACGAGCTCGTCAAGCTCTGCGGCCAAGAGAAGACCATCAAGAACCCGCTGAACCTGCCCAGCGACGAGATCATGGCCAAGGTCAAGTCCGTCGCCGGCGACAAGCTCACCGAGCTCCGCAAGATCAAGGGCAAGGCCGAGCGCAACGACGCCGTCGGCGAGCTCCGCAAGGCCGTCCTCGACGAGCACTTCGCCGAAGACACCTCCGGCACCGTCGCCGTCGCCGAGAAGTCCCGCGCTGACCGGGCCATGGCCCGCGAGGCCTTCCGCACCCTCGAGAAGAAGATCACCCGCCAGCTCATCGCCGAAGAGGGCACCCGCGCCGACGGCCGGGCCGCCAAGGAGATCCGCCCGCTGACCTCGGCCGTCTCCGTCTTCAAGCGGACCCACGGCTCGGCGCTCTTCCAGCGCGGCGAGACCCAGTCGCTGGTCACCTGCGCCCTGGGCACCGGCAAGGACGAGCAGGTCGTCGACGGCCTCATGCCCGAGTACAGCAAGAAGTTCTACCTGCACTACAACTTCCCGCCGTTCTCCGTCGGCGAGGCCGGCCGCATCATGGGCCCGGGCCGCCGCGAAGTCGGCCACGGCGCCCTCGCCGAGCGATCGCTCCAGGCCATCCTCCCCAGCCCCGAAGACTTCCCCTACACCATCCGGCTCGTCTCCGACATCACCGAGTCCAACGGCTCCAGTTCCATGGCCTCGGTCTGCGGCGGCTGCCTCGCGCTCATGGACGCCGGCGTCCCGATCACGAACACGTGCGCCGGGATCTCCGTCGGTCGGTTCGTTGACGCCGACGGCAACAACGAGGTCTTCGTCACCGACATCCTCGGCGAAGAAGACTTCTTCGGCGACATGGACTTCAAAGTCTCCGGCACCCGCGAGGGCATCACCGGCATCCAGCTCGATCTCAAAGCCCGCGGCCTGTCGCTCGAACAGATCAGCAAGATCTTCGAGCAGGCCAAGACCGGCCGCATCGAGATTATCGAGCACATGGAATCGGTTATCCCCGCCCCGCGCGAGACCATCTCCGACTTCGCCCCGCGCATCGAGACCATCCAGATCGACCCAGAGAAGATCGGCAAGCTCATTGGACCCGGCGGCAAGATGATCCGCGGCCTCCAGGACAAGCACGGCGTGCAGATCGACGTCGAAGACGACGGCACGGTCCACGTCTCCTCGGCCGACGGCCCCAGCCTCGCGGGAGCCATGTCCGAGATCGAAGCCCTCACCGAGTCGATCAAGGTCGGCGCGATCTACGAGGGCAAGGTCGTCAGCGTCAAGGACTTCGGCGCCTTCGTCGAGCTCGCCCCCGGCACCGACGGCATGTGCCACATCTCCGAGCTCGACAACGGCTACGTCAAGAGCGTGACCGATGTCGTCAAGATCGGCGACGTGATCCGCGTCAAGGTCATCCAGGTTGACCCGCAGGGCCGCATCAAGCTCAGCCGCAAGGTGCTGATGGAAGCCGAGGACGCCGGCGACGCCGAGAACGCCGAAGCAGAGACCGCCGAGGCCTGATCCCTCGCGGGCCACGGGCTCCGACTAGTAGCGCGCAACCTCTGAACCATCACCCACATTGACCCCCATTTTCGGGGGTCAATGTGGGTGATTTGTCATTCGCCCCCGTTTGCGTTATATTTTCTGATGGGACCCATTCGTTCGGCCCCGGTTGGCACGCCGACGACGCTGCCCGAGTTCAGGTTCTCCGGCTCGCGTCGTTCAGCGGTGCAGACTCCATGAGGGGGCGACGAATGTCGGAGCCGCACGCAGAACTCTCGGCCGAACGGGGCACCGTCAAGTGGTTCGATTCCCGCAAGGGCTTCGGCTTTTTGGTCGGGCCCGACGGCCAGGACATCTTTGTGCACTACTCGGTCATCGAGGGCGACGGCTTCAGGGCCCTCAAAGACGGCGCCGCGGTCGAATACGACGCGACCGAGTCCGAGAAGGGATGGCGCGCGACCAGAGTGATCCGAGACGCCGCCGCGGCTGAGGTCGTCGTCCAGAAGCGGCAGCCCGCCTCGATCGAGAAGCACTAGGTTCTGTTTGACGGATCGGTTGTTCGGCGCATGGGCGGTTGCGCGATGGCTGTTGGTGAGCGATGCTGGTCTCCGGCAAGGAGGCCAATATGGCGAAGAAGAAAGGCCGCACGGGCCGCGGAGTCGATGGGCGGCCC
>JBCDEF010000206.1:0-4930 GCA_039179915.1 Planctomycetota bacterium
CCGGGCCAGTCGGGCACGGCCATGCCCGCGCCGGCGCTCGTGACCGCGCCGCCGATCGCGATCAGCGGCGCGAGCGCTGCGAGCGCGATCATCGCGAACCGGCCCAACCACCCCCCGCGCGAGCCGGTCGACCGAGTCAGCCCGCCCGCCGCCCCGGCGATCACTCCGATCAGCGCACTCGCGATCAGGAAGCCCCCGACGATCACCGGAGCAGAGGGCACCAGCGTGCTCGCGTCACCGGTGGCAGGGTCTTTGCTTGTAATCTTCGAGCCGAGCAGCAGGAGATTGATCCCGCCGGCGACGAGCCCCGCGCCAAGGCCGACCCGCCACGCCCGGCCGCCGAGGCCCCGGGTTAGCCACCCCACGGTCAGTCCCATCACGATCAGCAGCAGGGGGGCAGCGGCCTCAGGCGGCGTCTGGATCGACGGTAAGTGCAGCAGGTACCACGCGATCCAGACCGCGACAGCCGCTCCGAAGCCGCTGACGGTCGAGGGCCACAGCAGGCCCGCGGCTTCGGTTTCTCGTCTGGCAGGAAGCGGCGGCGTCGCAGAGGACACGTCGTTTGTTTGGGCTGTGGTCATGCTCATCCGCCTCTCACGGTCGTCGGCCGTCTGAATGAGACTTCGTCTCAACTAAGCGGTTGGGTTCTCGTCGGCTTGACCCATCCGGTTGAGCCGACGAAATTTCGGCGAGACGAGAATAGGCGGGTTATCATCCGCTCAGGACCGTTTGCAGCAATTCCTGCCGCCTCCCCCGCATGTGGCGTCACCGGGGGCCGGCTAGCACTAGGAGGTGCGAAGCACATGTCCGTGCTGTTCCCTCGATGGATGAATGCTCTGCCGACCGTGGTCGCCCTCGCGGCGGTCACCGGGTTGACCTCGGTTGTATTCGGAACCTGGTATTGGGCCACGCCCGATTTCTGGGAAGTCGGTTACATGCCCGAGCAGCCCGGCAGCGGGTTCAATCACCAGATCCACGCCGGCAGACTCGGCATGGACTGCCGCTACTGCCATACCAACGTCGAGGAGTCGTACCACGCCAACGTGCCGACGGTCTCTACCTGCATGGGATGCCACACCGAGGGCAAGCTCGCGCAGCAGTACGACCCGGGCGAGCTCGTCGGTTTCGTGCGTGAGGCCTATGCCCAGGACGAATCGATCCCGTGGCGAAAGGTCCACCATCTGCCTGACTATGTCGCGCACTTCCCGCACCACATCCATGTGCAGGCCGGCGTGAGCTGCTATTCATGCCACGGCCAGATGCGTGGTATGCCGGTCGTTTACCAGGCCGAGAGTCTCGCCATGGGCTGGTGCCTGGACTGCCACCGCAACGTCGAAGACCACATTGTGGATCCGGACAGAGTCACTGACCTGGTTTGGGTCGAGCAGCACCTGGCCGAGCGTGCCCGCGGCGAGACCGACCCGACGCCCGAAGCGCAGCGGATCATCGACTCGATCAAGTCCAGCCACGCCGAGGGCGGCCCGCAGAACTGCGGCGCCTGCCACCACTGACTTTCCCCCGGGCCGGCGGCCGTATGCCGACCCGTTGCTCGTCCTGCACGCCGCACACCGCCCCGCCGCGACGGCTCTGGGCACTGCCAGAAGAAAGACACGCATGAGCGGACCCGAGCAATGCCCCTCGACGATCGGCTCCCGTGATCCGAACGCGGACCCGGCTGTCACGACCAACGGCACCAGCCCCGCGGGCGGACGCATGTGGCGGAGCGTGGACGAGTTCGCCGGCTCCGAGGGTTTCGCGCCCTTCGTCGAGCGCGAGTTCCCCTCGGGGGCCAGCGAGCTGCTCAAGAGCAGCCGGCGGACCTTCATGCAGCTTATGGGCGGCGCGATGGCGATCGCCGGCGCCGCGACGCTGCCGGGCTGTCGGCGGCCCGATCACAAGATCCTGACCTACTCCCGCGAGGTCCCCGAAGAGATCGTCCCCGGCAAGCCGCTGTACTACGCAACCGCGATGCCGCTGCCCGGCGGCGTCGGCGCTGAGGGCCTGCTCGTCGAGACCAGCGAGGGGCGTCCGACGTTCATCGAGGGCAACCCGCTTCACCCGATCAACCGCGGCTCAAGCTCGCCCTGGGCCATCGCCAGCATCCTGTCGCTCTACGACCCCGACCGGCTCAAGCAGCCGGTGTTCCGCGATGACCGCGGCGAGCGGCTCGCGACCTGGGACGACTTCCGCGCCTGGTCCGCCGACCATTTCGCCGGGTTCGATGAGTCCAACGGCCGGGGCCTGGTCTTCCTGACCGACAAGGACACCAGCCCGACGCGGGACGCCCTCCGCGACCGTCTCCGGGCCCGCTGGCCGCTGGCCGAGTTTGTTGCCTACGACCCGACCGGCCCGGACAACCGCATCAACGGGGCTCGTCTGGCGTTCGGCGCTCCGCACGGCGAGTTGCTCTCGCTTGAGAACGCGACCGCGATCGTGTCGTTCGATGCCGACCCGATGAGCCAGCACCCGGCCGCGCTGGCCAACGCCCGCGGCTTCGGTGCCGCCCGCGGGATGCGATCGACCAACGACGCCATGTGCCGGGTCTACGCCGCCGAGCCCGGCTACACCATGCTCGGCGGCAAGGCCGACCACCGCGTGGCCGTCGCGCCCTCGCGGCTGCCCGCTGTTATCGCGGAGCTGGCCAGGCTCGTCTTCGAACGAACCAACGCTGCGCCCGCGCTCACTGCCAAGCTCGCCGGGCTCGATACCCGCGGCCCGGTCCCTGTCGAGCGGGCCTGGCTCGAGGCCGCGGCCGACGACCTGGTCGCGGCGGGCGGCACGGGTGTTGTTCTTGCCGGGCAGAGCCTGCCGGCCGAGGCCCACGCCCTGGTCATCGCGATGAACCGTGCGATCGGCGCCGTCGGCACAACCGTGAACTACCGCCGGCTTCCCGACTCGGCGGCTTCGAACGGGCTGAGCGATGTCGCCGAGCTCGTCGGGTCGATGAACGCCGGACGCGTGCAGACCGTCGTCGTTGTCAGCTCGAACCCGTGCTACGACCTGCCCACCGAGCTCGGCTTCCACGACGCGTTCACACAGGTGACCAACCGCATCGTGCTCAGCGAGGGGCCGACCGAGACCACGGTCAACGCGACCTGGCAGCTCAACGCGGCGACTTATCTCGAGTCCTGGGGCGACACGGTCGCCGCCGACGGGACCGTCTCGGTCATCCAGCCGATGATCGCCCCGCTGTACGACGGCGCGCTCAGCCCGATCGAGCTGCTCGCCCTGATCGCCGAGCCGCGGTCGGCGGCCGGCTTCACCGACCAGCCCGCCGGCTACGAGGTCGTCCGGGATGTCTGGCGTTCCGTCTTCGACTGGTCAGACTTCGAGCGGAACTGGAAGCGTGCGTTGCACAACGGGCTGGTCGCCGGCACCGGCCGGACCGACGGAGTCGGCATCGACAGCGACGCCCAGCTCTATCGCAACGCCTCATCCGCGGTCGACACGCTCCGCCCCGGCGCCGCGCCGAGCGACACCTCGCTTGATGTGGTCGTGACCACCAACCTGATGCACGACGGGCGGTTCGCCAACCTGCCCTGGCTCCAGGAGCTGCCGCAGTTCGGCACCATGGTCGTCTGGGACAACCCCGCGCTGATGAGCCCGGCCATGGCCGAGCGGTTCGGGCTTGTTCCCGACCCGTATGAGGTGACCGAGCCGAAGGCGCAGATGGCTCGGATCCGCGTCGACGGCCGCTCGGTCGACATGCCGGTCTGGATCATGCCCGGCATGGCCGACGGCACGATCGTGCTCACGCAGGGCTACGGCCGCTCGGTCAGCGGCGTCGTCGGCACCGGCGTCGGATTCAACGTCCAGCCGATCCGCGACGCCTCCGGCTCGCGGGTCTACACCGGCGCCACGATCGAGCCGATCTCCGGCCGCTACCCGATCTCGAGCACCCAGAACCACTGGTCGATGGAATCGCGGACCTCGATCGTCCGCACAGCGGATCTGCCGGCGTTCCGCCGCTACGGCGATGAGACCAAGAAGACCAAGGACGCCTACGGCGAGACCGCCGAGATCAACTTCGGCGAGCGGCTGGGCGAGCTGGCCCACACCCCGCCCAACATCTCGATCTACGAGAACCCCTACAACCGCTCGCAGCGCGACGCGACCGGCGACGCCTGGTACAGCGAGCGGCCGCAGTGGGGGATGAACGTCGACCTGGGCACGTGCATCGGCTGCGGCACCTGCACCATCGCCTGCCAGAGCGAGAACAACATCCCCGCCGTCGGCAAGACCGAAGTCCGCAAGGGCCGCGAGATGACCTGGATGCGCATCGACCGGTACTTCACCGGCGACACGCTCAACCCCGGGACGCTGCACCACCAGCCCGTGATGTGCCAGCACTGCGAGAACGCGCCGTGCGAGACTGTCTGCCCGGTCAACGCGACCGTGCACGGGCCGACCGGGCTCAACTACATGGTCTACAACCGCTGCATCGGCACGCGGTACTGCGCAAACAACTGCCCCTACAAGGTCCGGCGGTTCAACTTCTTCGACTACAGCGTGAAACGGCTCAACGGCGGCTACCGCGACGAAGTCCCGGAGGGCACGCCCTCGCCGAACAACATCAACCTCATCCCGCCGCGTCTCCGCGAGAAGCTCGCCGAGATCCAGAAGTTCAAGATGAACCCCGATGTAACCGTCCGCAGCCGCGGCGTGATGGAAAAGTGCACCTTCTGCCTCCAGCGCATCAACGCCGCTCGCTACGAGAGCAAGCTGCAGGACCTCGAGCACATCCCGGACGGGTTCTTCCAGACCGCCTGCCAGGCCGCCTGCCCGACGGGCGCGATCGCCTTCGGCGACCTGCTCGACGAGGCCTCCAAGGTCCACGAGGCGGCCAACGACGGCCGGAGCTACGCCTTGCTGGGCTACCTCAACACCCGGCCGCGGACGACCTACAAGGTCGAGCTGGCGAACCCGAACC
>JBCDEF010000207.1:0-4859 GCA_039179915.1 Planctomycetota bacterium
CGCACAGCCCTCGTGGACAACCATCGGCGTCTCGTCGATCGAAGGGACCGTGGTCTCGGGCAACGGCTTCGTGAACGCGGGCGACACGCTGGAAGTCATCGCCGGCACGCTGACCAACAACGGCACCATCGATATCAACGCACAAGGTTCGTCCGCCGACGGCATCATCCTCATCGGCGAGGACACAACATTCGGTGGATCCGGATCGGTCCGGTTCCGCACCAGTGGAGCGAACAGCCGCGTGTCAGGGGTGGTCGATTCCGACGCCGAACTCACCAACGCGCTGGGACACACGATCGAGGGCACCGGCCAGGTGCAGGTCCCGTTCACCAACAGCGGGACCGTCCGCCCGGGACTCCCGTTCGGGATTCTGGGTGCGACCGCGGGCTTCACGCAGGCCCCGTCGGGCACGTTCGTCGCCAGCATCGGCCCGAGCTTCTCGAACGGCCGGCTGGAGGTCGTCGGCGACGCCACCCTCGGCGGCACGCTGGACATCGCCGTCGTCGAGCCTTCGGTGCTGACCAACGGGTTCACCCACATCATCCTCGAGGCCGACCAGGTCAACGGCACCTTCGACACCGAGAACACACTGCTCGGCCCGAGCGGTCAGCTGATCACCCGCGTCCGCTACAGCGACACCGATGTCACCATCGCGACCCGCTGCCTCGCTGACGTCAACCTCGACAGCGTGACCGACGCGGGCGACTTCTTCGCCTGGGTCAACGCCTTCGGGCTGAACGACCCACTGGCCGACCAGAACCTCGACGGCTTGGTCGACGCGGGCGACTTCTTCGCCTGGGTCGTGAACTTCAACTCGGGCTGCTCGTAATCCGATGCCGCTCCGAGCGAGCGGCTCAGCAACGCCATCGACCCGGCCTCGCCCGGCTTCGGACGCCCCCGCCCCCCGCACCGGGGGCCGGCGTTCGAGTGAGGGGCGGGTGAGGCCGGGATTTTTCATGCGTACTGCCTGCGGCGGGCCCGCGTGCGGGCCCGGTTTGCGGCTTTCGCCCGGCATGCCCGTTCCGGCGATTTCGGCGTGCTCTCAGGCGGACCCGCCGTAGGCCTCGATGAACTTCGACTCGGCCTCGTCGCCGCCGGCGAGCACCATCTCCTGACCCGCTCGCAGGACGGTCGAGGCCGGCGGGTTCGCCGTCAGCCCGCCGCTCGCATCGCGCAGCGCGATAATCGTGCACCCGGTCCGGTCCCGCACGCCGCACTCGGCCAGCGGCTTGCCGTCCAGCGACTCTGGCACCGGTCGTCGGAAGATGTCCAGACCCTCGGTCACGCTCGCGACGCGGTCGCCCCGCAGCCGGTTGACGATGCTCGCCGCCCCCATCGACGCGTATGAGTGCACAAAATCGGCGCCGGCCCGGTGCAGCGTCTCGGTGTTCTGCTTGAGCGTGGCCCGGCTGATGATCTGGATGTCGGGCCGGACCGAGCGGCAATAGATCGTCAGATAGATGTTGAGGCTGTCGTCGTGCGTGGTGATCAGCACCGCCGGGGCATCGGCCAGCCCCGCGCGCTCGAGCGTGTCCGGGTCGGTCGCGTCTCCGACGATGATCCGCTTGGGCGATTCGCGGAGTTGCGCGGCCCGGTCCGAGTCGAGCTCGACAGCGGTCCACTCCACGCCCCGCCCGGACAGCGCAGCGCCCGCCGCCGCTCCGACGCTGCCCATCCCGATGATCAGCACCGGCCTGACCGAGACGTTGTAGATCACGAAGGCCTCGTCGTACGTGGTCAGTTGCTCGCGCGACCCGGCCAGCAGCAGGATCGCGTGCTCGGCGACCACGGTCTCGGGCGTGGCCGGGCGGAACTCGCCGCGGTCCCAGAGCCCGATGATGCTCACGCCGAGGTCCGTCAGCCGGTTCTCGCGGATGGTCTTGCCGACCAGCGGCGTTCGGTGCGCGTTGGCCTCGGCGATCCTGAGCCCGTCGAGCGTGCCGACGGTGTGCGTGACCGCGTCGCCGCCGACCATGCACCGCGCGAGCGCTCGGCCCATCATCTGGCCGAGCTGGAACACCCCGGTCGCCCCCGCATGCTCAAGAATCGCCGTCGCCGTCGGGTTGGTCGAGGTCGCGACGATCGGGACCTCCGGCGCGACCTGCCGCGCCATAAACGCCACATTGGTGTTGGTCACGTCGTCGCTGGTCGCCGCGATCATCGCGGCCGAGTCCGCCCCCGCCGCGAGATAGGTCGAGGCCTCGTCCAGCGGGCCGAACACCACGCGCACGCCCATGTCGTGCAGCCGCGATGCCTCGTCGAAGTCGGGCACGAGCAGCACGTACCCCTGGCCGAAGCGTTCGAGCCGCGCGATCAGGTCGGTCGCCACCGCGTCGTGCCGCGTCAGGATCACGTGGCCCGACGTGCCCTCCGCCACCCGCCGCGGCGTGCGCGCCGCCGCCACAGCTTCGACCCAGGGCGCATAGAAAAACTGGATGATCGTGAACGGCAGCAGCACCAGCAGCAGGATGATCCCTGTCGCGAGCACCAGCATCGAGAACACCCGGCCCAGGTCGCTCTCGAAGGTGATGTCCCCGAAGCCGAGCGTCGACATGACCGTCAGGGTCCAGTAGAACCCGGTCACCCAGGAGTGGTTCTGGCCCTCCCGCTCCATGATAAAGTGGAACAGGATGCTGTAGAGCACCACCAGCGCGGTCAGGATCAGCACGAACTTCGCCAGCGAGCGGACGTTGCGCTGCGTCCGCCGCTCCTGGAAGAACACGAGAACCTGGGAGGTGCTGAACTTCATCCGAGGCACAGGGTACGCGGAAACTCCGACGGGCCGATGCCGGTCCATTGCCGAGTGGGCGCGGAGCGGGTGCCGAGCGGGCGATGGTGGTGGGCCGTATTTTCGGTGCGTCGGCTACGGCAGCGGCTGGCAGTCGCCGGGATCGGCCGCGGGGTTGCCGAAGAAGTTGACCCAGGCGAAGAAATCCGAGCCGTCGCAGAAGCCGTCGGCATTGACATCGCAGGGGACGATGCTCTGCGCGCCGAACGCGTTGACCCAGGCGAAGAAGTCGGAGCCGTTGATTTCATTGTCGCCGTTGACGTCCGCGCAGAGCCGGCCGCCGCCGACGGTCAGCTCAAGCGTGGTGGGGGCGAGCGATTGCTGGTTGACCCCCGGCGCGGTGGCGTACGTGACGAGGGCATCACCCAAGGACAGCACCACGGCGCCGTCGAAGGTCAGCGTGATCGAGCCCGACGCCTCGGGTCCGACCGTCAGATCAAAGGTGGCCGCGGCCAATGTGCCGGCGGTCGGCACATCATCGAGCCCGCGCCCGCCGCCGATCGCGAGCAGCGACGACCCGGTGCCGGCCGTCGCGGTCTGGCCGAAGCCAAGCAGCGAGCTGACCGCCGCGGCGTCCACGGTCGCCCCGCTTGACGCTTCGCCTGTAGCCGAGATCGTGCCCGCGAACCCGAACAGCCCGGCCGCCCCGAACACGCCCGGTCCCGCTGCCCCGCCCGCGGCGTCGATTTCCAGCGTCACGGTGATCGTCTCGCCGGGCGCGATCACCGCGTTCGCGGCCGAGAGCGTGGCGGACGCGGACTGCGCAGCAGCCGCCCCGGTCAGCAGACCTACGAAACCGGCGACCGCTGTGCGAATGCATTGCATGCCGTTTCTCCCGAAACCCCCAGACGACGCGCCGAGACTCGACATCCCGGCACCATGTCTTCATCGTACGAGAAACCGTGATCAACGGGGACCGATTCGGGGGCTTTCGGCCCGGCTTTCGGCCCAGATCCCAGCCAGAGGGCACCCGAAGCACGGTTTTCGATCTGGTCAGTGCGTGCGACGACGCGAACAGGCCTGGTTCCCGCGAGTGGGAACGGATGCCGCGCAGCCGGTCAAGCGGAGCGAGGGGGATTCGAACCCCCGAGGCGCTTGCACGCCCACACGAATTCCAATCGTGCGCCTTCAACCGCTCGGCCACCGCTCCGGAAATCGTGACGCAGTTTAGCCAGCCGGGGTCGCCGGCTGCTCGGGCCGCAGCGCACCCGCTCGCACGGCCAGCCGCGTCCCCCAGCCGCGGGTCACCGCGGTGTGCGCCACCGCGTAGCCCACGCCCGCCCCGACGGCGACGTCCGCCGGCCAGTGCGCGCCGAACAGCACCCGGCTGAACGCGACCACCGCGACCCACCCGACCATCACCCACTTCAGCCGCGGGTACAGCACCGCGACAAAGACCGCCAGGGCCGTCGCCCCCGACGTATGGCTCGACGGCATAGACCACAGGTCGCTCGAGATCCCCGCCCAGGTCTCCCAGGCGTGCCGCACGCCCACATCGGGTCCGAGGTCAAAGCTCCCAAACGGGCCCAGGATCACCCCGGGCTCATCGAACTTCGGGCGGGGTCGGCCGATGAACATCTTCGCGCCGAGCACGACGACCGAGGTCGCGATCGTCGCGGCCGCCAGGTCCCAGATCCGCCGCCGCCGCGCCGGGTCGAGCAGGCCGATGCCCAGCGCCACGAGCACGATCGAGCTGATCCCGCCGAACTGCTGGAGCGCGTTCAGCTCGCGGACGACATCGCCGCCGAGCAGGCGCGAGCCGTCGGCCGAGCGGTCGTCGAGGCCGTTGATCAGCCTCCCAAGCAGTCCGTCGAGCAGGCCTCCGAACGGCAGCAGCAGGGCCGCGGCCAGCAGGCCGAGCGCGATCGGCCGCAGCGTGTGCCGCCGCCCGGGCGTCGAGAGCCATTCCCACGCTGCAGCGACCGGCACCGCGAGGATGTGCAGCAGCCGCAGTGGCGCCGGCAGCCCACGGTTATGATCGATCGTCCGCTGGATGCGTTGCGTCATGGCGGTTGGTGCTTCCGATTCTTCTTGCGTGCGAGCCTCTCGGCCAGCACGGCCCGAGCGAGCC
>JBCDEF010000208.1:0-4834 GCA_039179915.1 Planctomycetota bacterium
ACGGCCGGCGCGTCGGCGTCGCGTTCCAGATCCAGGACGATGTCCTCGACCTCCAGGGCGACCAACGCGTCGTCGGCAAGACCCTCGGCCGCGACCTGAGCAAGGGCAAGCTGACCCTCCCGCTGATCCACCACCTCCAGCACGCCGACCCCGAACAGCGCGAGCGATCGCTCCGCCTGCTCGACGCGCTGTCCGAGACCGGCGGGGCCGAGACCGAACCGGCCGGCGGCGTCGTCGACATGCTCGAACGCACCGGCTCGATCCGCAGCGCCCGGGACGACGCCCGGCGGCTGATCGGCGAGGCCAGGCTCGCGCTGGACCGGCTCGCGCCCAGCCCCGCCGGCACGACGCTCGGGCTCCTGGCCGACGCCGTGCTCACGAGAGACCGGTGACCGGCGACCTCTCGATCATCGCGCTCACCGCGTTTGGGCTCGAACGCGTGATCAAGCACGAGCTGCTCGGCCTGGGCTTCGAGCCGACGATCGCCGAGCCCGGCCGCGTCCGGTTCTCCGCCCCGCCGGCCGCGATCCCGACCGTCAACATCTGGCTCCGCTCGGCCAGCCGCGTGCTCGTCGAGCTCGACGCCTTCCCCTGCCGCGAGTTCGATGCGCTCTACGACGGCGTGCGGGCCCTGCCGTGGCGCGACCTGCTGCCCGCCCGGGCGGGCGTGGGCGTGCAGGTCTCGCTGACGCGGTCGACGATCAACAGCCCGCGCAACGCGCAGTCGATGGTCAAACGCGCGGTCGTCGATGCCGTGGTCGGGCGCGGGGCCGCGATGGACGAATCCGGACCGCCGTGCACCGTCTCGGTCGCGATCCGGGGCGACGAGGCCTCGGTCTGCCTCGATACCTCGGGCGCCGGGCTGCACCAGCGCGGCTACCGGCCGAGGTCCGGCCCGGGCCAGCTCAAAGAGACCCTGGCCGCCGGCATCATCCAGCTCACCCGCTGGACGCCGGACCGGCCGCTGATCGATCCGTTCTGCGGGCAGGGCACGCTCGTGATCGAAGCGGCGCTGCTCGCCGCGGGCCTGCCGCCCGGCGTCAACCGCGGCTTCGCCGGCGAGGCCTTGCCCTGGATCGATCGCCACGCGTGGCACCACGCCCGGCAGCAGGCCGAGCAGACCGAGCCGGTCCCGATCCCGGCGCAGGTGCTCGGCCGAGACATCGACGACCGGGCGATCGGCGAGGCGCGCCGCGCCGCCGAGCGGGCCGGCGTCCGAGGGCTGGTCGGCTTCAGACGCGGCGACTACCTCGACACACCCGTGCCGGCCGAACGCGGCTGGATCGTCACCAACCCGCCCTACGGCCTCCGCGTGCTCGACCACGACGACGCGGCCGAGGTCCACAGCCAGCTCCCAATCCTCATGGACCGCCTCCCGCAGTGGTCGCACGGCGTGCTCACCGCGTTCCCCCGGTTCGAAAGCCTCATCAAGCGGACCGCCACCAAACGACGCAAGCTCTACAACGGGTCGATCGAGTGCGGGCTGTACTTCTTCCACCCGGTCAAAGCCGCCGCCGCGGACTAGACTCGTTCCCGCATCAACCGAGCCGAGCCCGCATTCTCTTTGATGTCCACGACCCTGCTGATCGCCGCCGTCTGCCCGCTGCTGTTCGTGGCCGCGTGGACCGGCGGGCGGCTGCACGCCCGGATCGTCAACACCCATCTCCGTGTCCAGCTCATGCTCAGCTTCGTCGGCGGGCTCATGCTCGGGCTCGGCCTGCTCCACCTGCTCCCGCACGCGATCCTCGTGCTCGGCTCGCTCGACGCGGCCTTCGTGTCCGCGCTCGTCGGCGTCGTGGTCGTCTTCCTCACGATGCGGTTCTTCCATGTCCACAGCCACGACCCGGCCGTCGAGTGCATCGATTCCGACACCAGCGACGGGCACTCGCACGACCACGCCGGGACGCACGAACCGGGCGGCGGCGGCGTCCGCTGGGTCACGCTGCTGGTCGGCCTGAGCCTGCACAGCGTGGTCGACGGGCTCGCGGTCGCGGCCGCGGTCATCATCGAATCCGGCCACACGCCCGTGCCGGGCCTCGGCGTGCTGCTCGTCGTCCTGCTGCACAAGCCGATCGACGCGATCGCACTCAACGCCACGATGTCATCGGCCGGTGCGCCCAAGAGCGTCATCCGGCTGACAAACCTCGGCTTCGCGGCGATCACGCCGCTGGCCGCCATCATCGCCGGCTTCGGGTTCGCCGAGATGGGCAACGCCGCGGGCTACGCGATGGCCTTCGCCGCCGGCGCCTTCATCTGCATCGCGCTCGCCGACCTGATGCCCGAGCTCCAGTTCCACACGCACCACCGGCCGCAGCTGACCGCGGCCCTGATCGGGGGCATCGGCGTCTCGGTGCTGCTGGGCATCTTCGAGGGCGGGCACGATCACAGCCACGACTTCGGCCATGGCCACGATCACAGCGGCCACAGCCATAGCCCGGATCACGGGCCGGCACACGACCCAGATCACGATCACGACCACTGACCACCGCCCAGCCAGCCGTTACAGGCTGATCGGGATCCCTTCGTCGCGGAACTTCTCGACCAGCAGCCGCGCCTCGGTGATCAGCGACTGGAACTGCTGGATCGCCGCGGTCATCGAGTTGTACAGATCCGGGTTGGTCGCGAGCTGGCCCAGTGTGCCCTCGCCGCGGTTGATCCGGGCGGCGATCGTGCGGAGCTCCGAGACGGCCTCGTCGGCGGTGACGATCGCCGCATCCGCCCGGTCGAGCGAGCGCGACGAGCGGGCCGCGAACGCGCCGGCCTCGTCGGCCACGCGCTGAGCAACCTCGTCGAACCGGGCGACCGAGCCGCGGACATCCTCGAGCAGCCCGTCCTCGGCGACCCAGGCCTCGGACCGGGTCACCACCCGATCCGCCCGCTCGAGCAGCGACCGCAGGTCGCCGGCGTCCGATTCGTCGGAATCGATCACCGCTGACAGGCGGCGGCCGACGTCCGTGTACGTCTCGGCCAGCTCTTCGATCGAGGCGGTCGCCCGGTCGAACGCCGCGAGCCGCTTGGCCAGGTTCGAGGTCAGGTTGCCCGCCAGCGAGGTGATCTCGACCGGGTAGACCTCGCCGTCGCCCTCGATCGCGTTCGCCGCGGCGTCGGGCACCGCGACCAGATCGAGCACGGCCTCGCCGACGAAGCTCGCGTCGAGGAAGACATCGAACTCCGCGGGCAGGCCGATGCCCTCGCGGACGCGGAGCGCGATCAGCGCATCGCCCGAGCCGTCGTCGGCCAGCTCGATCGACGTGACATCGCCCACACGCACCCCGTTGAAGCTCACGGGCGAGACGCTCGAGACGCCCCGCGCCGATTCGACCCGGAGCACGATCGTGTCGAACGTCTGCCCGACCCCGGCCAGCTCGCCGAACCGAAGGAGCATCCAGGCCAGCACCACCAGCCCGCCCAGGGCCGTGATCCCGATGAACAGATCGCGTCGAACCGTGCTCACATCCGTCCTCCTGCGCTGCCCGCGACGCCCGCCGCGGCCAGGAACCGCCGAACCCGTGGCTGCTCCGATCCGACCAGATCCTCGAACGTGCCCTGCGCGATCACCACGCCCCGGTCGAGCATGATGATCCGGTCGCCCGTCCGCCGGGCGCTGATCAGGTCGTGCGTCACGACCAGCCCCGTCACGCCCAGCCGCTCGTTGAGCCGGACCACGAGCCCGTCGATGTCCTTGGCGCGCTCCGGGTCCAGCCCGGTGGTCGGCTCATCGTAGAGGATCAGCTCCGGCTCGAGCATCAGCGCCCGGGCGAGCGCGACCCGCTTCTTCTGACCGCCGGATAGCTCCGCGGGCAGCATGTCCTGGCTGCCGCCCATATCGACCATCTCCAGCACCTCCGCGATCCGGCCCGGCCGGTCCGCGGCGCGGATCGTGTTGTGCTCGCGGACCGGGAACCCGAGGTTCTCCGCCACCGTCATCGAGTCGAACAGCGCGCTGAGCTGAAACAAAAACCCGATCCGCCGGCGGTGCTCGGCCAGCTCGCGCTCCGAGAGCGTGTCGAGGCGCGCCCCCCCGAACCAGATCTCGCCCGCGTCGGGCCGCATCAGCCCGACGATGTGCTTGAGCATCACCGACTTGCCGCAGCCCGAAGGGCCCAGCACGATTGTGGTCCGCCCGGTCGGGATCTCCAGGTCGACCCCGCGGAGGACTTCCCGGTCGCCGAACCGCTTGTGCAGACCCTTCACGCGGACCAGCGGCGGGGGAGACTCGGCCGGGGACGGCGCGGCGGGCTGTGTCGCGGTGGTCGTCACGGTACGATTGTGGCGATGTCCGGCCACCGATCCACCCCGCAGGCCGGCGATGAGCCGCGGCTCCTCCACCGGGGCCTGAAGTTCGACCTGGTCTCGAGCCCCATAGCAACCCGCGGCGGCGGGTCGATCCGGCGCGAATTCGTCCGCCACCCCGGAGCGGTCACCGTGGTCGGCCTGACCGACCGGGGGCAGATCCCGCTCGTGCGGCAGTACCGCGTTGCGCTCAGTGGCCCGAGCCTCGAGCTGCCCGCGGGGACGATCAGCCCGCCCGAGACGCCGCGGGACTGCGCCGCCCGCGAGCTGCGCGAAGAAACCGGCTACGACGCCGCAACGATCCGGACCCTCGGCCGGTTCTATCCATCGCCGGGGCTCAGCGACGAGCTGATGCATGTGTTCGCGGCCGCCGACCTCACGCACGTGGGGCAGGACTTGGAAGACGACGAATCGATCGAGGTGGTCCTGCGTTCGCCAGCCCAGATCGCCCGGGCGATCGCGGATGGCAAACGCAGGACCACCTCGATCGATTCGTCGTCTTCCAAGTCCTGCCCCACGTGCGTGAGGTCGGCGGCCGCGA
>JBCDEF010000209.1:0-4775 GCA_039179915.1 Planctomycetota bacterium
CGGTTTTGGATCTTCGGATGTCGAGACCGCCGCGCCGGAGAAGCTCCGGCTGACCGGGATCATCCGCGACTTCAAAGTCTCGCACCCCGACTTCGAGTCGTACCCGGGCAGCGTGACCAAGGACATCGTGCTTGAGGACCTCGGCGAGGATGGCAAGCCCGTGCTGAACGTCGACATGGCCGCCTCCCGCGGCTGGGGGCAGAAGGCCCGCGTGACCTCGGAGGAGTCATTCAGCCAGTGGTTCCGCGATGTGCCGGGCATCAACGTTTCGATGCCGCTGAGCATCGACCTGGCCAAGCAGGAGCGACCCGAGGGCATCATCTATTCCTTCGCCAAGGAGAAGCCCGAGTACTTTTTCCCGATCGACAGCCAGGGCTACGGGCTCTCGATGGAGGGCCTCCGGTGGGCGCAGCCGGGCACACACAACTTCCATTTCACATTCGAGCTCGAGACCACGTTCACGTACACGGATCCTGCCGATCGGCAGAGCGACCTTGTCTTCAGCTTCACCGGCGATGACGATGTGTGGGTTTTCATCAACGGCAAGCTCGCGATCGACCTCGGCGGCGTGCACTCGCAGGCCAGCGAATCAGTGAACCTCGATGAGCAAGCCGAGTACCTCGGCATCGAGCCGGGCGAGGAGTACCAGCTCAAGCTCTTCTTCGCAGAGCGGCACACGAGCGAGAGCAACTTCCGCATCGAGACCAACTTCCAGCTCAAGCCGGCCCGGCTGCCGACCATCAGCGCCCTCGCCGACTGATCCATGATCTGAGCGGAACCGATCGAGCACCAACGGCCGAGGGCCCCGGGGTTTCCCGGGGCCCTCGTCGTTTGCGGGACACACGCGGCCGTAAGCCGAGTTCTGTCGGGCCCGCGGGCCGGAGCCCGCCGGCCGGGCGACCATTTCTCTGCCGCGCGCCGTTGCCGACGCGGTACGGGTGCCGAGGCACCCGAGCGGTCCACCCGCTCCTGGTTCGCATTCGAACCCGGCCGGACCGGCCGTGCCCCGAGGGGCGGGAGCTGCTTGACCTTGCACGCGATGGGGTTTGCCATGCCCCGGCTGTCACCAGCCGGGCGGTGCGCTCTTACCGCACCCTTTCACCCTTGCCTGTGCACGGAAGCCGTGCCATCGGCGGTTTGCTTTCTGCGGCACTGTCCCTCGCCCGTGTCCCGAAACGCATGCACCGGGCGGGTGGGCGTTACCCACCATCGTGTCCTGCCGTGCTCGGACTTTCCTCACGCCGACCGGAGCCGACGCGCGGTCGCCTGACCGCGAGTGATTCACAATCGTACGCCCGCCGATCGTCGCCCCGCCGCGGTACGATCCGCGCGATGACCGACCCCAGAGTCCCGACCGCCGCCTGGCTCCGTGCCGACCAAACCGATCTGGTCCGGCGCGTCATCGCCGATGCCGGCTTTGAGCTGATCGCGGCCGGAGGCGACGGCGGGCACGAGCTCGCCGCTCACGCCGGCGCACGGACGGCCTCAGACCTGCGGGCCCTGGTCGCCTCGACCGACGCATCGCTCGTCCTGCTCGGCGACCCCGGGCCGTTTGCCGACGGCGCACGCCGAGACGATTTCAAGACCCTCCTCGCCGCCGCCCAGGCCGGCATCACCATCGCCAGCCTCGAGCCGATCCCACCGCTCTCGCTCCACCTGACCGACCCCGCCTGGCGGAGCGCGTCGGACGTCGCGCGTGAGCGTGTGGTGTTCACACCGCTGGTCCGGCGGGGCGCCGCGTTCCGGCGGGCCCAGGATCTGCTCGAGAGCTTCGGCCCGATCGACACCGTCGCGATCCAGACCCTCGGCCGCGGTGCCGAGGGCTCGCTCGGCGCGCGGCTGACCGGTGCCTGCGACCTGCTCATCCGTCTGCTGGGTATGCCGCTCGCGGTCCACGCGATTCATACCCCCGGGCCCGACGACCCGCCCGCACCCGAAACGCTCCGCGGCTTCCGCGGCCACCTCGCCGCGACCTTCAGGTTCGCAGAGGGGCAGTCCGCGTCGCTGTTCGCCTCCGACCGGGCCGCGACCTGGTCCCGGTCGCTCACGCTCATCGGCCCCGGCGGCCGCATCGTCGCCGACGACGAGACCGTCGAGTGGTACGACGCCGCCGGGCTTCACGTCGATTCCATGACCGCCCGCCACCGAGAGACAGACGATCTGGCCGCCTCGGTCATCGCCGACGACCTCCGCGCGGTGATGGGCAACGCGCCCCGGACCGCGCCGGTCGACCTCGGCTCGGTGCTCGCGACCGCGCACGCCGGTCTGCTCAGCGCCCGAACCGGGCACGCCGAGCAGCCCGAAAAGATCCGCCGCATGGGTAAAGGATAACCGCGTCCGCGCCGAGCCGGCCTAGACCCAACGGGTCACGTGCCAGTTCTTCTTGCCGCGACGCATCGCGATCACCCGGCCGTGCAGCAGGTCGTCGACTGCCAGCGATCGGCCCGTCGACGCGGCTTGACCGTTGATGCTCACCGAGCCGGACTCGACGAACTGCTTCGCCTCGCGCTTGCTCTTGGCCAGCCCGAGATCGAGCAGCAACTCGACCAGATCGACGCCGGCCGAAAGCCTGTCCCTCGGCAGCTCGCTCGATGGCGCGCCGGCCAGGACCTCGTCGAGCAGATCCGCCGAAAGCCCGGCGATCTCGCCCGAAAACAGCGCTTTGCCCGCGGACTCGGCCGCCGCGGCCTCGGCCGAGCCGTGCAGCAGCGAGGTCGCTTCGCGGGCGAGCGCCCGCTGCGCTTCGCGGGCGCCGGGGTTTTCGGCCATCGACCGCTCGAGCCGCTCGATCTCTGCCTTCGGCAGCAGCGTAAACGTCCGCAGGAACGGGCCGATGTCGGCGTCTGCCGCGTTGAGCCAGAACTGGAAGTAGGCGTATGGGCTGGTCCGCTCGCGGGTCAGCCAGATGGCACCGGTCTCGGTCTTACCAAACTTGCCGCCGTCGGATTTCGTGACAAGAGGAGCAGTGAATGCGAAGGATTCTGCATCACCCCTGGACGCAGCAAAAGCTCGTCGGCGGACCAGGTCAGTGCCAGCGACCATGTTGCCGTACTGATCGCTGCCGCCGCACTGCACCGTGACGCCGTGCTTCTCGAACAGCTCGGCGAAGTCGTACGCCTGCAGGATCATGTAGCTGAACTCGGTGTAGCTGATGCCCTGGTCGCGGTCTTCGAGCCGGCTCTTGACCGATTCCTTCTGCATCATCATGTTGACGCTGAAGTGCTTGCCGATGTCGCGGAGCGCCTCGAGATAGCTGATGCCGGACAGCCAGTCGGCGTTGTTCTTGATCGTGACATCGCCGCCGAGCAGCGACTCGAAGATCGGCCGCTGCCGGTCGATGTGCGTCTCGACCGTCTCGGGTGTCATCAGCTGCCGCTCGGCTGACTTCCCCGAGGGATCGCCGATCAGCCCCGTGCCGCCGCCCATGACCACCACCGGCTCGTGGCCGGCCCGCTGCACATGCCGCAGGACCATGATCGGCACCAGGTTGCCGATGGTCAGCGAATCGGCCGTCGGATCGAAGCCGGCGTAGATCCGCCGTGGGCCGCCACCCAAAGAGAGGTCCAGATGCTCCCGCAGCCCGGGTTCGTCGGTGCATTGGTGCAGCAGCCCGCGCCACCGCAGTTCTTCGATCAGATCGGGTTGGTGTTCCTCTGTCATCGGGGCCAGCCTAGGCCGAGGGAGCCCGGACCAAAAAACTCCCAGCGAATCTTGAATACAACTATTGAGACTCAGTCTCAATAGTTGTATGCTTGCCGCAGAGGAGAGATTCCGGCCGGGCAGCACGCCCGCCGATTGCACACCCTTTCTTTTTGGGAGACGAGAGACAATGACACGCACCGCGACCGCACTGCTCGCCGCAGCCATTGCCAGCCCGATGCTGGCCCAGACCACGACCGACTACAGCCAGCCGACGTTCGACCGCTGGAATTACCCGTTCAACTTCACGCCGGGCACGCGGACCGCCGCCTCCACGTTCGGTGCCGTTGGCATTCCGTTCGCCTTCGATGATCGCGATGCCCAGTTCCTCAACAGCTTCGCAACCGGCGGCCAGTACGCTCCGGGTCAGGGTCCGCAGAACTACGTCATCACCGAAGCCACGTTCACAGCCACACTTACCGACACCGGCGAGTTCGCATATGACAACGTGCTCAATCCTGGCTCATCGATCGAACTCTTCGGCACCGGTTTCCGCGGGTTCTTTGATGCCTTCTCCTATGGCGATTCGGGAACATACGCCTTCGGCGACCCGACCGCGGAAGATGTTCGCAACGCCTTTGTGACCGACAACTTTGGTGGCTCGTCGCGCGACGTTTCAAACGAGGTGCGCGATGGTTTCGCGTCGGTTCCGTTTGCCGTCGGCCAAATCGCCGGCGAGGCCCCCGGTACGGTCACAGCAAACGGCCAGACCGTGGTCTTCACCCTTGATCTGAGCAATCCCGACGTGGTGAGCTATCTGCAGGACTCGCTGAACCAGGGCATTGTGAGCCTCTCCGTCAGCTCGCTCCACACCGCGAGCCAAGGCGGCCCGACGTCCTTCCCGGTGTTTGCAACCAGCGAGAACACCGACGGATTCGCGGCCCCGACCTTCAGCATCACCGCTGAGGTCATCCCCGCGCCCGCTTCGGCAGCATTGCTCGGCCTCACCGGGCTCGCCGGCGTCCGCCGCCGACGCTGAGCCCGGCAACAACCCAACTCCACACCCGACCGCCCGGCCCCGCGCCGGGCGGTTGTCATTCGGGCCCGGACAGCCGCTCGACGGCATCCTGAGCGGC